>CAYPSU010000034.1:0-5071 GCA_964413475.1 uncultured Polaromonas sp.
GGCAATCGCCGCGAGGGCGCGGCTCCCACAAAGGCAGGGGCAATCGCCGGCCTGTGGAAGGACTGCACTGTGGGAGCGCCGCCCTCGGCGCGATTTCGGCCTACATCGCCCAGGCCAGATGGTCGTCGACTTGCCCGGTCTCGGACAGGTTCTTCAATCGCTTCAGGCGGGTAAACGGCCGGGCATTGAAGGTGGCAGCGTCCAGCCCTATGCGTGCGAACACATCATGCAGTTGCTGGGCACCTTGCTGTGCGGTCCACCGGCATTCAAAGCCCGGCAGTTGGCGGTGGATCTTGGCAAAACTCACCCGGTAGCTGCGGTTGTCTGAACTGGGCAGGCCCATGTGAACCTCGCAGCCGGGGTAGACGCTGGCCACGATGCGCGCAATATCGCGCACCTGGTGGTTGTCTGCGTCATGCCCCACATTGAAGATCTCATTGTGGATGGCAGTCTTGGGTGCCTCCAGGGTGCAGGCAATGGCTTCGCAAATATCGAGCACATGCACCAGGGGCCGCCAGGGCGATCCGTCGCTGCTCAGGGTGATCTTGCCAGTGGTCGCGGCCAGGCCGCACAGGTTGTTGAGCACGATGTCAAAGCGCATGCGCGGCGAGGCGCCGTAGGCGGTAGCGTTGCGCATGAAGGTGGGGGAAAAGTGGCTGGAGGCCAGCGCTGCCACATCATGCTCGACCAGCAGCTTGCACTGCGCATAGGCGGTCTGCGGATGGGTGGCCGAGGTTTCATCGACCGGCGTTTGACCTTCGCCCAGGCCATAAACGCTGCAGGACGACATGTACACAAAGCGCTGCACGCCTGCAGCCTTGGCCATGGCGGCCAGGTGTACCGAGCCGCGGTGGTTGATCTCAAAAGTGAGCTCGGGCGAGTTCTCGCACAGCGGGTCGTTGGACAGCTCGGCCAGGTGCACCACTGCGTCGTAGCCGCGCAGGTCGGCGGCATCGACATGGCGGATGTCCTTGTTGAGGGTGGCGGGCACTTGCGGCACCAGGGCCGGGTCATTGAACAGCCAGCCGTCGCGGTAGTAACCGGTATCCAGCCCGGTCACGTCGTGGCCGCGGGCGCGCAGATAGGGGGTGAGCAGGCAGCCGATATAGCCTTCAGATCCGGTGACCAGCAGCTTCATGGTTTTTCCTTGCAAAAGTGGAGGTGGACAGGTGTTGTGGAAAAAAGTGATGCATCTGCTCTTGCCATAGCTGGTCGCACAGCCGGCCTGCGGGCAGATCCACATCGTCAAAGCGCAGCGCGGTGTCCTGCGGCAGGTGATGGCGCAGGCGGCAGCCCTCGGCCAGCCCGATGGGCAGCAGGTTTTCGGCACGTGCGGTGTCGGCGTTCTCGGCCAGGCCGTAGGTCATGAAGCCGCCCAGACCGTCCAGGGTTTCGCCGGCCTGCAGATCGCGCTTGGCGGTGGCCAGCACTTCGACCTGGGGCGGGCCGGCCGGTGCCAGCGTGGCGTCTTTAAACAGTACCGCCCGTGCCACCGTGTTGGGCACTTCAAAGTGACACAGGTGGTAGGGCGTGTAGAAGCAGTACAGCGGCCCTTCGCCAAGCTTGTACAGGTGCAGGTAGTGGCGTTGCTGAGGATGCTCGTGCGTACCCAGCACAAAGACACCCGGCCCGGGCACGGCGCCCACCACATAGTCCACGATGCCGGGTCCGTTGACCAAGTCCCAGAGGGGATACAGGCGACCCACCTGTTCAATCGGGGTGCCTGGCGGTACGGTGGGCCCGTGCATGCCGCGCTTGGCCACGCGCATGCCGGTACCGTTGGCGACGATGGCGTTTTCAAACGAGATCTTGGTACCGTCAGCAAACGAGGTCACCATCTGCGGGTTCTGCCCCCACTGCGCTGCAAAGCCCGCTTGGGTGTGCGGATTGCGGTAGGGGTCGTGCAGGCCTTTGATGTTGCCGCACAGCACCGGCTTGACGCCTATGCCTTTGACAAAGCGGTACAGGTTCATCATCACGCCGGGTTGGTCGCCGTCGGCGCTGGTGTAGACCACGCCGGCGCGGTCGGCGTACATCTTGAGCAGCGGGCCCAGGGTGCCGTCGAGTTCGGCATTCATCAGCACCAGGTGCTTGCCGTGGCTGATGGCCTGCAGCGCCACGCGGGCGGCGTGTTCGATGGTGCCGGTCACTTCGAGGATGGCGTCGAGCCCTGCGGCCTGGCACAGGGTAATTGCGTCTTCAGTGACCGTCGGTCGCCCCATGGCGATGGCTTCTTCGAGGTGGCTGAGCGATGAGGCCTCTACGCAATCGGTGAGGCCCGCCTCTGCATAGGCTTGCCGCGCCTTGCCGAGGTGCCGGTTGGCAATAGCGGCAATGCGCATACCGGGGACAGATTGCGCCACCTGCAGGGCAATGCCGCGGGCCATGAAGCCGGCGCCAACCATGCCCACCTTCAGGGGGCGGCCATCGGCCACGCGCCGGGCCAATGCAGTGTCAACCAAGATCATGCGTTCTCCATCTGGGTGCGGTGAGTGGGCCAAGAGGCATCTTTGTGGGACAAGTGAAGAATGGGGATGGGCCAAGCGATGCCAAAGGCCTCGTCGTCGTAGCGCGCGCCGCGCTCGGCCTGCGGCGCGTAGAAATTGGACACCTGGTAGCTAACGGCCACGTTGTCGGTCAGGGTGACAAAGCCGTGGGCAAAGCCGCGCGGCACCAGCATCATGCGGCCGTTGTCTTCGCTGAGCTCGGCGCCGAACCATCGGCAGTAAGTGGACGAATCGGGACGCAAGTCGACGATCACATCCCAAATCGCGCCGTGCTCGCAGCGCACCAGCTTGTCCTCGGCATGCGGTGCCAGTTGATAGTGCAGCCCGCGCAGCGTGCCTGCCTTGAGAGTGACGGACCGGTTGGTTTGCACCATGCGATGCGGCAGGCCGTGCGCGGCAAATTCATGCTCGCAGTAGACGCGTGCAAACCAGCCGCGCTCATCGCGGCGTCGGTCGGGTTCGATCAGGGCGGCGCCGGAGAGGGCCAGGGGTGTGACGTTCATGCCTGCTTTCGGAAGGGGTGCTGTTTCACCAGCGTTGCCAGGGCGCGCGGCCGCTGGTCCATAGGGACTCCAGGGTTTGCCGGTCGCGCAGCGTGTCCATGGGTTGCCAAAAGCCCTGGTGCCTGAAGGCGGCCAGTTCGCCGCGATCGGCCAGGGTCTCCAAGGGCTCGCGTTCCCAGACGGTGGTGTCGTCTTCAATCAGGTCCAGCACCTCCGGTTCGAGGACAAAAAAGCCCCCATTGATCCAGGCGCCGTCTCCGTTGGGCTTTTCCTTAAAGCTGGGCACGCGGGTGCTTTGCGCCGCCAGGGTGAAGGCCCCGAAGCGGCCCGGCGGTTGCACCGCAGTGACCGTGGCTGCTGCGCCTTGGGTACGGTGAAAGTCCAGCAACGCACGGATGTCGACATCGCTCAGGCCGTCCCCGTAGGTCATGCAAAAGGTTTGCCCCTTGAGGTAGGGTGCGGCACGCTTTAAGCGTCCGCCGGTCATGGTGTCCTGGCCGGTTTCCACCAGCGTCACCCGCCAGGGTTCGGATCGCGCTTGCAGCACCGTGGTGTGACCTTCGCGCATGTCAAACTGAACATCAGCGCCGTCGAGTGTGTAGTCGCGAAAGAACTGGCGGATGACTTGGCCCTTGTAGCCGCAACAAATCACGAATTCGCTCAGGCCGTGGGCCAGGTAGGTCTTCATGATGTGCCACAAGATGGGCCGGCCGCCGATTTCCACCATGGGTTTGGGGCGCACGCTGCTTTCTTCGGCGATACGGGTGCCCAGCCCGCCGGCCAGGATGACCACTTGAGGAGACGGCTCGGCCATGTTCATGGACAGGTGGACTGTCGATGTGGCGGCTAGGAGATTTTTCAATGGGGTCTCGGTGCAGGACGTTCAGGCACTCAGCAGCGCGGGCGATGGCGCCGCTTGCGTGCCGCTGAGTTGGCCGATGACTTCAAGGCGTACCGGGGCTGTCGGGTCGTCGGCAAACTTGCGCGCAAACCAGGCCGGTGATCGACGCAGGGTCTCAAGCTGACCCAGGTCAAACACACCGGGATGGGCACCGTCGAAGCGGGCGATCAGATGATTCATGGGTCCGCGCTGCGGCCGCAGCTGCATGAGCAGGCTGGGGATCAGAAATTCTTCGGCGATATGCATGCGTGAGAAGTGATCGCGCAGACCCGGTTCTTGATAGGCCTGAACCAGGCCTTCTACGACGGGTCGGCGTGCACCAAACCACACACTGCCGTAGTGCAAAGGCAAACGCTGCGAGCCGATGCGCCGGGTGTTCAGACGCAGGGCACCAGCGTGCAAGGGCCAGCTGGCCAGTGCCGACCAGCGCGAGCTATCGCGGCCGGTGCGCAGCCATATGCCGGCTTCGTCGCGCCGGCCGGGGCTGTCGCCGTAGTAGCGGTTGACCAGACGTCTTGCGATGCGATGGGTCAGGCTGCCCTCATGCGTCCAGGCCCGATAGCCGACGGACAGCCGTGCATCCAGATCACGGCTGAGGTCGATGGCCTCAAAGTGCGCATCGTGTCGGCCGTTGACATGGCGCTCAAAGTTGGCCATGGGCTTGATCGGCAGGCAGCTGGGGCTGAGCAGCTGCAGGTAGTCAAATTCAAATCGCTGCAGTGCATACCGAAGGCCATGAAAAATGCCTTCGACAAAACCAAACTGTGCCCAACCCGTATGAACCGGATCAGGCACAAAGTGCGTGTGGTCGGCCGTCAGTTCGAACTGCGGCGTCTGCTTGAAGTCATGGTGGACCAGAACCGTGTGCGGTTTCAAGGCGCGGGCTAACTGGTCCACGGTGGCCGGCCGCGCCACGGCTGACATCACCAGGAACAAAATCCGCACCGGCAGTTTGTGGGCTGGCGCGCGCAGAGTCGAAAAACCGTTGGGGGTGATCTGTGTAGGGCCGTGCATGAGGATCTTGTGATGGGGCTGCGACTGATTCTGTGCAGTCATGCACCAGGGCTCAAGCACCCCCTCAGGCTCTCGCGCATTCAGATGACCGGTCGATAGCCTGCGGTCTGACCTGCCGTGTAAGACAAGGCCCGGTCGAGCTGAAT
>CAYPSU010000034.1:5171-6555 GCA_964413475.1 uncultured Polaromonas sp.
ATCACAGGCCTCGTTTGAATCTGTAGGAGCCGCGCCCTCGCGGCGATTGGGCCCGAATATGTAGGCTCCCCGTGCCTCGTGGCGATTCGGCCTTCTTGTTCCCACTGCCAGGCGTGCGCGATGAGGGTGGGCAGATCGCTCCAGCGGGTTTGCCAGCCCAGATGCTGCTGGGCTTGTCTTGGATCGGCAATCAGCCGCGCCGGATCGCCGGGGCGGCGTGGGGCGGTGATGACCTCGATCGGCCGCCCAGTGATGCGCTGGGCTTCGGCGATGACTTCCCGTACCGAATAGCCCTGGCCATGCCCAAGGTTGTAGGCCTGCGATGAGCCGCCGGCCAGCAGGCTTTGCAGCGCGAGCCAGTGGGCTTGGCACAGATCGCTGACGTGGATGTAGTCACGAATGCAGGTGCCGTCGGGCGTGTCGTAGTCTTCGCCGTAGATCTTGATGTGTGGCCTTTGACCGCTGGCCGCTTGCAGGACCAGTGGGATGAGATGGGTTTCTGGTTGGTGGTTTTCGCCAAGCTCGCCATCCGGGTCGGCGCCGGCGGCGTTGAAGTAGCGCAGACAGACCGAGCGCAATCCGTAGGCGCGATCGCAGTCGGCCAGCACCTGCTCGACCATGCGTTTGCTGTGACCATAGGGGTTGATCGGTTGCTGAGGATGCGCTTCGTCGATCGGGATGTACAGCGGCTCGCCAAAGGTGGCAGCAGTCGATGAAAACACCAGTTTGTCGACGCCGTACCGCTGCATGACTTGCAGCAGTCGCAGCGTGCGGGACAGATTGTTTTCGTAGTAGTCCAGCGGCTGCGCGATGGAGGCTCCTACTTCAATGCTCGATGCGAAATGCATGACGGCATCGAAGTGCTGATTGGAAAACAGACGCTCAAGCAGACGGCTGTCACCCACATCGCCTGCAACCAGAGAACCCCAGCGCACCGCGGTGGTGTGGCCGCTGCTGAGGTTGTCCAGCGTGGTCATGGTGCAGCCGGCCTGCGCCAGCCTCTTGAGCATGTGCGAGCCGATATAGCCGGCCCCGCCCACGACCAGAATGTGTGGCTTGTCTTTGAATGGCTTGAGCGGCACTTGGAGGCGAGACTCGTGCAGAAAGAGACCTGAGCTTAGGGGGCCTCTGAAGTGCGCGATGTCGGACGAGATGCGGTGGCTGGGAGGGTAGAGGGCTCAGTGGTTTGGAGGCCCTATCGCGCCGGGGGCGGCGCTCCTACACCAAAGCCCATCGCGCCGGGGGCGGCGCTCCTACACCAAAGCCCATCGCGCCGAGGGCGGCGCTCACCCGATTGGGGTTTGTGGGAGCCGCGCCCTCGCGGCGATGGAGCCTCCGGGTTTGCCCTTGCTTGTGGCCCATCACCCCGCCAACGTATGATGTC
>CAYPSU010000034.1:6655-25536 GCA_964413475.1 uncultured Polaromonas sp.
GAGCCTCCGGGTTTGCCCTTGCTTGTGGCCCATCACCCCGCCAACGTATGATGTCTCTGTAATGAATCGATGATTCACCTATGAATCAAACGTCAGTCAGCTCCCATCCGGCGTCCACCGCGCCTGCCCTCGAATTCGTGGGCGTGGAGAAGCGTTTTGCCGCACGCGGCCGTTCTGCTGAGGTGTTGGCGGTGCGTGACATCCATTTTCGGGTGGCTGCCGGCGAGGTGGTGTCCATCATTGGTCCCTCGGGCTGCGGCAAGAGCACTTTGCTGAACATGGGCGCGGGTCTGTCCAAACCGTCGGCTGGGACGGTGCGGGTTGGCGGCGAGCCAGTGGCCGGCCCTAACAAGCATGTGGCCTTCATGTTGCAGAAGGACTTGCTCATGCCCTGGCGCACGATAGCCGAGAACGTGGAGTTTGGGCTTGAACTGCGCGGCGTGACGGCGCAGCGGCGCCAGGAGATTTCTTACCGCTTGTTGCAGCAGTGCCATCTGCAGGGCTTTGAAAGGCATTACCCGCATCAGCTCTCCGGCGGCATGCGCCAACGGGCGGCGATGGCGCGTACCCTGGCGGTTGATCCGCTGGTTTTACTGATGGACGAGCCGTTTTCCGCGCTGGATGCGCAGACCAAGATGATCTTGCAGCAGGATTTGGCGCAGACGGTTTCGCGCGCGGGCAAGACGGTGGTCTTCATCACCCATGATCTGACCGAAGCGGCCGCGCTGTCCGATCGCATCCTGGTGATGAGCGAGCGCCCCGGTACTTTCATTGAAGAGATTGCAGTGGACATGCCGGACCGCGACAACCCAATGCAGCGGCGCAAGCACGCCCGCTTGTCTGAGCTGGTGTCCCATCTCATGTCCTTGCTCAAGCTCGATGCTCAGTCGCAGGTGCATTGAATCGATTAACCATCCCCCCACTCTGAAGGAGACTGCCATGAATGCTGCTTCTGTTTTCAAAAAGCGCCGCCTCGCTTGCCTTGGCCTGATGGCTGCGGCCGTCCTGGCCACGGCACCCTTGAGTGCCCGCGCCCAGGCACTGCAGGAAATCACCTACCTGCTGCCGGCCCCGGCCACGCTGCCCGCCTTTGGCCCCTGGATGCTGGCGCAGGCCAAGGGCTATTACAAGGCCGAGGGTCTGGATGTGAAGTTTGTTGCCGCTCGAGGCGGTGTGGATGTGGCCAAGCAGGTGGGCGCCGGCAATGCGGTCATCGGCGGGGCGATTGGCGATACGCCGATCATCGCGCGCGCCCAGGGTGTGCCGGTCAAGGCGGTGGCTGTGCTGGGCGCCGGTTCTTTGATGCAATTGGTCAGCCACAAGGAAGAGCGCATTGAAAGCCCGCGCGAGCTCAAGGGCAAGACGGTGACGGTGCTGGCTTACACCGACACCACTTACTACGCTTTGCTGGGCATGCTCAGCAAGGTGGGCTTGACCAAGAACGATGTGAACATTCAGGCCGCCGGCCCGGCAGGCGTTTGGCAGCAGTTTGCCGGCAAGAAGGCGGTGGCGATGGCCGGCGTGCCCGACTGGACGGTGATGGTGATGGATGCGGGCGCGCAGGTGGACATCCTGCCGGCCGACATTTATTTCAAGAGCATGGCGCAGGCGATTCTGGCCTCCGATGAGACCATCCAGAAGAACCCGCAGCTCGTTCAAAAACTGGTGCGGGCCACGCTCAAGGGCATGCGTGACATCATGGCCAATCCGAAAGAGGCGGCCGCTGCCTACGTCAAGCATGTGCCGGGCTATCAGGGCAAGGAAGCGAGCATCCAGAAAACCTTTGAGATGTACAACCAGTATGTCTACGCCAAGCAGCGGACGCCTGGCCTGATGGACGAGGGGCGCCTGTCGGAGCTGCAGAAGTTCTACGTGAGCAATGGCGTGGTGCCTAAGGAGGTGCCGGTCAGGGAGCTCTACACCAACCAGTTTGTGGGCAAGTAACTGGCCGGGCCCTGCGTGAACACCGACAAGCTGGTCACCTATGCCTGGAGTCTGGCAGTCTTGCTGGTCTTTGGGCTGGCCTGGGAGATCCTGCCCGACTGGTTCGGTGTGCCCGCCTTCGTGCTCCCGCCTCCCAGCAAGGTCTGGACCGAGTTTCTGCGCTTGTGGGAGGCCGAACGCCTGCTGTGGCATGCGGGCATCACGGCTTTTGAGGTGGTGGTTGGCTTTGTGCTGGGGTCTGTCATGGGGGCGGTGATCGGTTATGCGCTGGGCGTCTCGCCGCGGGTGGAGGCGGTGCTTTCGCCGTATCTGCTGGCTTTGCAGATTGCGCCCAAGGTGGCTTTTGCGCCGCTCTTCGTGATGTGGCTGGGCTACACGATTTATCCCAAGATTCTGGTGGCCATCCTGATCGTGTTTTTCCCGGTCCTGATCAATGTGTTGTCGGCCATGAGAACCATGGACGGGGATCTGATCAATCTGGCGCGATCGTTTTCTGCTACCCGCTGGCAGGTGTTTCGCATGGTCGAGTTTCCCACCACTTTGCCGCCCTTGTTCTCGGGGCTGCGCATTGCCAGCACGCTGGCCGTCATTGGGGTGGTGGTGGGCGAACTGGTGGGCGGCAATATGGGGCTGGGCTATCTGCTGGTGTTCCTGGAAGGGCAGGGCAACACGGCCGGCGTGTTCGGCGTGATTGGTGCCCTGACGGTCATTGGCATCCTGGCCTATTACGCCGTGGTGTTGGCCGAGGCGCGTGTACTGCATTACCTGTCTACGGCCGATCGGTCGGGTCATTGAGGCGCTGCCATCATGAGTTCTGAGATTCGATTGGACGGACACAAGGTGCTGGTCACCGGATCGGCCCGAGGCCTGGGCGAGAGTTTTGTGCGCGCTCTTGTGGCGGCCGGTGCGCAGGTGGCCATCAGCGATGTGCTGCACGAGCGTGGCCGGGCACTGGCCCGTGAACTGGGCCCCAAGACCTGCTATGTGCCCATGGATCTGGCCGATCCGGCTGCCATAGAGGCTGGGGTGGCGCAGGCGGCCGAGCAACTGGACGGACTCGACGGTCTGATCAACAACGCAGCGGTCACCAACTCCGGCGGCAAACACTTCAATGAGATTTCGATCGACACCTGGGACCGGGTGATGCAGGTCAATGTGCGCGGCAGCTGGCTGGTCACCCGCGCCGCGCATCCTCACCTCAAGGCCAGCGGCAGGGGTCGGGTGGTGAACCTGGCCTCTGATACCGCGCTCTGGGGCGCGCCGCGCTTGCTGGCCTATGTCGCCAGCAAGGGTGCGGTGGTGGCCATGACGCACGCGCTGGCCCGTGAACTCGGGCCCGATGACATTACCGTCAATGCCATCGCTCCGGGCCTGACGCTGGTTGAGGCCACTGAATATGTGCCGCAGGAGCGTCATGCCCACTATTTGCAGGGCCGTGCGATTGCGCGCCCGCAAGTGCCGGCCGATGTCAATGCCGCCGCGCTGTTCCTGCTCACCCAGGGCAGCGGCTTTATCACGGGACAGTTGCTGCCGGTCAACGGCGGTTTTGTCATGAATTGAGAGGAGAGTTGCGATGGATGAACATGCCCGCAAGGTGCTGGCTGCGGCCAATCAGCCGCACTTCAATGAGAACGGATTGCTCAATGCGCAGATCCCACCCGAGAAAGACATACAGGCGGGCATGTTGCAAAGGCCGGGGCAGTCTTTTGCCGATTGGATGGAGAGCCGGGTGGCCCGCAAATCCACGCGCCGCTACGACTGGGACGCGCTGAAATTCCAGGCCGACTTTGATCCGCGCTATCGCCGCGCGCAGATGCGCTATGTGGGCACGGGCGGCACTGGCGTGACCAGCGATTCCAATACCGTGCCGTCGGCCCATTTCACCTTTTCCACCATGGTGATTCCGGCGGGCCACATCGGCCCCTCGCACATTCACTATGACGTGGAGGAAATCTTCTTTGTCATACGTGGCCAGATGAAGGTGATCTGCGAGAAGGACGGGCAGCGCTGGGAGGCCACCCTGGTCGAGCGCGACCTGATCTCAGTGCCGCCGGGCGTCTACCGCGAAGAGCAGAACACCGGCGATGAAGACGCGCTGATGTGCGTGATGCTCGGTACGCCCAAGCCGATCACGCCGGTGTATCCGCCCGATTCGCCCTTGGCCAAGATCAAGCGCTGAAGTCCATGACTGTGGCGGATCAAGAAGCTGGCGCCTCAGGCCTGCGGCAGGTTCAGACCTCCTTGGGGCGTATCAGTTACCGGCAGGCCGGTACGGGGGGGATGGTGCATGTCCTGTTGCACGGCATTGGTTCGGCCTCAGGCAGTTGGCAGGCGCAGCTCGATGCGGCTCAAGGTCGCTCGGATCTACGCCTGCTGGCCTGGGATGCGCCGGGCTATGGCTATAGCGACCCGGTGGCTGATCCGCAGCCCGATGCCGATGCCTACGCCCAACGCTTGTGGGTTTGGCTCGATGCTTTGCAGGTGCGTGGTCCGGTGGTGTTGGTTGGGCATTCGCTGGGCGCCATCATGGCCGCGCGCGCTGCTGTGCAGCACAGCGCTCGGGTCCAGCGTGTATTGATGCTCGCGCCAGCGCGGGGATATGGCGAGGCTGCGGCGGTCGAGCGGGAACGGGTCTTGTCCACCCGGCTTGGACAGCTGGCGCAGCTCGGTCCTGAGGGCTTGGCCAGGACACGGGCTGCCGCCATGCTCTCGGATCAGGCGCAAGCGCAATGGGTTGAGCAGGTTCGGCTTCAGATGGCGTCCATCCATCCGGCCGGCTACACCCAGGCCGTGCACCTGTTGGTCTGGGCTGTTCTGTCGCAAGACCTGCTCACGCTGCGCGAGCGCAAGGTGCAGCTTGAGGTGGCCAGTGGCGAGGCCGACACCATCACGCCGCCGGCCGCTTGTGACAAGGTGGCTGCCGCTGCCGGAGTGAGCCGCCTTTCGCTGGGCCCGGTCGGTCATGCCTGCGCCATTGAGGCGGCGCAGGCGGTGATGGATCTGATCGTGCATCGCCCTGGGGTGAAATGCTGATGAGTACGCCTGAGCTGCAGACCTCTGAAGACCGCTATCACGTGCCGGCGCTGGCGCGGGGCTTGCAGTTGCTGACGCAATTTACCCGCGAGGAGCGGGAATTGAGTGGAGCGGAGCTCTCGCGCCGGCTCGAGTTGCCACGCGCTTCAGTGTTTCGCATGCTCTGCACCTTGGAGCAGGGCGGTTTTCTGGAGCGCTGCCCGGACGGGGTCCACTATCGGCTGGGCCTGGGCGTGCTCCGGCTGGGCTTTGAGGTGTTGGCCTCGATGGAGCTGACCGAGCTGGGTCGTCCTGTCATTGAGC
The DNA here is from genome assembly GCA_964413475.1 of uncultured Polaromonas sp. GTDB lineage: Bacteria > Pseudomonadota > Gammaproteobacteria > Burkholderiales > Burkholderiaceae_C > Polaromonas. The sequence continues at coordinate 11,936 of CAYPSU010000034.1, forward strand.
AATTGCGGCAGACCACCGGCCATTCGGCACATCTGGTGGTACGCGATGCGCGCGAGGTGGTGTTTGTGGCCAAGGTGGCCGGCCCCAACGCGCTGTTTCATTCCATACAGGTGGGTGCGCGCCTGCCGGCCCATGCCACGGTGCTCGGACGAATCTTGCTCTCGGATCTGTCGCTTGAAGACCTTAGCGCCTTGTATCGGGGCGTCCAACTGAGCGCCCACACCGACAAGACGCCAACCACGGTTTTGGCCTTGCATGAGCTGATTGCGCAGGACCGCAAGCGCGGCTATGCCGTCAGCATGGGGGGCTACGAAACCGGGATTTCGTCGGTGGCTGCGCCTGTTCTCAATGCCCAGGGGCGGGTGACTGCGGCCATCAGCATTTCGGTTCCGGCCGAACGCATCGAGGCCGCTACGCTGGCTAAGCTGGTCGAGCACGTGCGCGCTGCGGCCGCCCAGATGAGCCGGCGCCTGAGCCACCTACCAGAACGTGCCGCCTGGCCGGCGATGGACAAGAAGAAAACCGCATGACAGCAACGCAGATCACCGTGGGCGAGTTGGTCGTTCGATTTCTTCAGGCCTGTGGGGTGCGCACCGCCTTTGGTGTGATTTCCATTCACAACATGCCTATGCTGGACGCGTTTCACCGGCTGGGGCAGATTCGTTTTGTGTCGGCGCGGGGTGAGGCCGGTGCCTGCAATATGGCCGATGCGGCAGCGCGCATCAGCGGGGTGCTGGGGGTTTGTGTCACCAGTACCGGCACCGGTTGCGGCAATGCCGCTGGCGCCATGGTGGAGGCGATGACCGCCGGTACGCCCCTGCTGCATCTGACCGGGCAGATCGAGTCCGAGTTCATCGACCGAGACCTTGGCTTTATCCACGAACACCCGGGGCAGTTGGCCATGCTCAAGTCGGTGGGCAAGCAGGCCTTTCGCATTGGCCATCCGCAGTCGGCGCTGGCCACCTTGCGCGAGGCGGTGCGGCTGGCTCAAACGCCTCCCTGCGGGCCGGTCAGCATTGAAATTCCGATTGACGTGCAGGCCATGCTGATGCCGCTGCCCGATGACCTGTCGCCGCTTTCAGTGATGCCGATGCTCCCGCAGCCGCAGGCTGTCGCTCATCTGGCGGCGCAGTTGCAGGGCAAGCAGCGTCCCCTGCTGTGGCTTGGCGGGGGTGCGCGTGGCGCTGGCGCGGCGGTCAGGCGTCTGGTGGACATGGGGTTTGCGGTGGTCACGTCGGTGCAGGGGCGTGGTGTACTGCCTGAGGATCATCCAGCCTCGCTGGGCTCCTACAACCTGCAAAAAAGCACCGAGGCCTTTTATGGAACGGTCGATGCCCTGCTGGTCGTCGGCTCGAGGCTGCGCAGCAATGAAACCCTGACTTACAAGCTCAACCTGCCGGCCCATCGCTATCGCATTGATGTCGATCCCCTGGCTCAAGACCGCGCATACAGCAGTGAGGTGTTTGTACAGGGCGATGCCCAACGGAGTCTGGATGCACTGGCCGATGCGCTGGAGGGCCGAATGCAGATCGACCCGGCCTTCGCTGCCGATGTGCGGCAGGCCCGGCAAGCTGCTGAAGCCATGGTTGAGGGCACCATCGGCCCCTATGTGGCACTCAAGAATGGATTGCAGCAGGCGGCTGGTGCATCGCTGTGGTGGGTGCGGGACATCACACTGTCCAACACCATGTGGGGCAATCGGGCCCCCAGGCTGGACCATCCGCGCGCCGGGGTGCACGCGCTGGGCGGTGGCATTGGTCAGGGGCTGGCCATGGGCATAGGGGTGGCTGTGGCCAACCAGATGCATGGCCTGGGCCGCAAGACGGTGGTGTTGGCTGGCGACGGGGGCTTCATGCTCAATCTGGGCGAACTGGCCTGTGCGGTGCAGGAGCAGGCGCAGTTGGTGGTGCTCCTGATGAACGACCGCCGCTATGGGGTGATCCGCAATATTCAGGATGCGGTCTACGGCGGTCGCCATTGCTATGTGGACTTGCATACGCCTGATTTCGCGGTGTTGTGTGCCAGCCTGCAGGCGGGTTATCTGCGTCTGGATCAGCCGGCTCGCACCGAAGCGGTCTTGCGTCAGGCTTTAGCCATGCCCGGCCCTGTGGTGGTGGAAGTGGACATGCCGGCCTGGGGCGACTTTCCGGTCAAGTTTGCGGGACCGCCCAAGAAGGCGACGTAACTCATGCGAAGCCTGAACCTGACCCTGATTGGTTACGGTGCCATCGGTCGCGCTGTGCATCAGCGTCTGGCCCAGATGCCGGCGGTGCGGCTCCGCCATGTGGTGGCATCGGCCGCGCGCGTGTCGGCCCTGCAAGCCGAGCTGGGTTCGTCGGTGCAGGTGACGGCTCAGGTGCCGGAGCGGTCCGACCTGGTGCTTGAATGCGCCGGTCATTCGGCCCTGACCGCGCATGTGCTGCCGGCGCTTGAGCGCGGTCTTGAATGTGCGGTGCTCTCCATAGGCGCCCTGTCGGATGCGGACCTGCCCGAGCGCCTGCAGGCAGCGGCCGAGCGTGGCGGCACGCAACTGCACCTGCTGGCCGGTGCGATCGGGGGCATCGATGCCCTGGCTGCTGCGCGCCTGGCCGGTCTGGAGCGCGTGGTCTACACCGGACGCAAGCCACCGGCGGGATGGCGCGGATCGCCGGCCGAACAGGTGGTCGACCTCGACCGCCTGCGTGAGCCCATGGTGATTCTGCAGGCCAGCGCCCGCGAGGCGGCGCGCCTGTATCCCAAGAATGCCAATGTCGCTGCCACGGTGTCGCTGGCTGGCCTTGGGCTGGACCGAACCGAGGTGCGCTTGATTGCCGATCCCGGGGTGAGCGAAAACATTCACGAAATTGAGGCGCACGGGGCTTTTGGCCAAATGCAATTGCAGATGCGGGGCAAGCCCTTGGCCGACAACCCTCGGACCTCGGCGCTGACGGTGCTGTCGGCGCTGCGTTTCTTGCATAACCGCGTGGCGGCGCTGACCCTATGACCGACAAGCTCCAAACCTTGATCGCTGGTCGCTGGCGCGATGCCTGCGGCCCGCTTTACACCACCTTCTACCCCCACGACGGCTCGGCGGTGGCGCAGTTGCAGGCAGCCAGCCTTGACGACGTCAACGAGGCGGTGGAGGCGGCCGAACGCGCACGCCAGCAAGCCCCTTGGGCCCGGCTGATGCCGCATGAGCGCGCCGGGCTTCTGCACCGCATTTCCCAGGGCATACGGGCCCGCGCCGAAGAGCTGGCGCAGCTGCAGCGCCTGGACAACGGCAAGCCGATCCAGGAGTGCCGCGCTTTGGTGGCCAGTGCTGCGGGCACCTTCCAGTTTTTTGGCGCGGCCGCCGAAACCTGGGAGGACGCCATCACGCCGGCGCGTGGCGACTTCCTCACGATGAGCGTGCATGAGCCGCTGGGCGTGGTGGGTGCCATCACGCCTTGGAATTCGCCGATCGCCAGTGAGGCGCAGAAGATGGCGCCTGCGCTCGCAGCAGGTTGCGCCATCGTCATCAAGCCGGCTGAAATCACGCCGCGCATGGCCATTGAGCTGGCCCGCATTGCCGAGCAGGCCGGTGTGCCGGCGGGGCTTGTGAGCGTGCTGCCGGGCAAAGGCTCGGTGGTGGGCGATGCCCTGGTGCGTCATCCGCTGGTCAAGCGCATTGCCTTTACCGGGGGCACCGGCGTGGGCCTGGGGATTGCTCGCCTTGCAGCTGAAAAGCTGATGCCGACTTCCCTGGAGTTGGGCGGCAAATCACCCACCATCGTTTGCGAGGATGCTGATCTGGACCATGCGGTGGCCGGCGTGGTGTTTGGCATCTTCAGCTCTTCGGGCGAATCGTGTATTGCCGGCTCGCGGGCCTTTGTGCACGCCTCGGTTTACAAGGAATTCAGGCAGCGCTTGCTGGCCGCAGTGCGGGCGCTGAGGGTCAGCGACCCCGCGCTGGATACGACCCATATGGGTCCCCTGGTCAGTCGATCGCACCGAGAAACCGTAGAGAGCTATGTGCAGCTTGGTGTCGATGAAGGTGGACAGCTGCTGTGCGGTGGGGCGCGGCCTGAAGGCCCGGCCTATGACGCTGGCAGCTACTACCTGCCCACGGTGATCGAGGGCTTGCCCAATTCGGCGCGCATGTGCCGCGAGGAAATTTTTGGCCCGGTGCTGGCCCTCTTGCCCTGGACCGACGAGACCGATCTGATCGGCCAGTGCAACGACAACGATTACGGGCTGGCCAGCGGCATCTGGACGCGTGACTACAAGCGCGCCTGGCGCATTGGGCGCGCCCTGCAAACGGGCACGGTGTGGGTCAACACCTACAAGCTGTTTTCCATCAGTACGCCGTTTGGCGGCGTCAAGATGAGCGGAACCGGTCGCGAGAAGGGGCGCGAGGGTATTGCAGAGTACATGAGCCAGAAAAGTTTTTATTGGGGCATGAATGCCTCGCCCCTGCCTTGGGGGCGTTCCTGATGGACCTGGGTATTGCAGGCAAGCGGGCGTTGGTGTGCGGCGCCAGCGCCGGACTGGGATGGGCTTGCGCCCGGGCTCTGGTGGAAGAGGGCGTGGATGTCTTTATCGTCGCGCGTACCGACGGTCCTTTGCAGGAAGCTGCTGCGCAGTTGCGTCGCTTGAATGCTGGCCGGGTGCAGGCCCTGGCCGCCGATGTCACCCAGGCCAGCGGTCGCGCCAGCATCCTGGCGCAGCAGAGCGACTTTGACATGGTGGTCACCAACGCGGGTGGGCCGCCGCCCGGCGACTTCCGGCGCTGGACGCGCGACGATTGGCTGGCTGCGGTCGACGCCAACATGCTGGCCCCCATCGAGCTGATCAAGGCCACGGTGGACGGCATGATGGCGCGTGGCTTTGGACGTATCGTCAACATCACCTCCAGCGCGGTCAAGTCGCCCATTGATCAGCTGGGGCTCTCCAATGGAGCGCGCAGCGGTCTGACGGGTTTCGTGGCGGGCCTGGCCCGCAGCACAGTCGCCAAAGGCGTAACGATCAACAACCTGCTGCCCGGCACTTTTGATACGGCGCGTTTGGCCAGCAACTTTGAGGCTGCAGCCCAGCGCCAGGGCGTGAGCGCGCAGCAGCTGATTGAAAAACGACTGGCCAATCATCCGGCGCATCGCTTCGGCCGCCCGGAGGAGTTTGGCCGCACCTGCGCCTATTTATGCAGTGTGCATGCGGGCTACATCAATGGGCAGAACATCCTGATGGATGGCGGCTCTTTCCCGGGCACCTTCTGAGACGACTTGACCCGCCTTGTTTTTTCGGACTTCCCCATGACCCAGACCCCTTCCGCCTTTTTGGATATCGCCATCGTCGGCGGTGGTATCGGGGGCTTGAGCGCCGCCATCGCCCTGCAGCGTCTGGGCCACCGCGTGACGGTGTACGAACAGGCAGGCCAATTTATGCGCGTCGGGGCCGATGTCAATCTGACGCCTAATGCGGTGCGCTCGCTGGACGGACTCGGCGTGGGCGAAGGTTTGCGTCGCACGGGTGCGCGGCCCAGCTATCGCATCAGCCGTGACTGGGACACCGGACTGGAGACTTCGCGTCTGCCGATGGGCGATACCGCCGAGACGGTCTATGGGGCGCCCCAACTGACCCTGCATCGGGCCGATCTGCTGTCGGTTCTGGCCCAGGCCCTGGCTGGCGACCCTATGCGTTTTTCCAAGCGACTGAGCAGTCTGGTTCAGGACGCTGAAGGGGTTGACCTTCGCTTTGAGGACGGTAGCGCCGCACGGCATGCCGTGGTGATTGGGGCCGATGGCATTCATTCGCGGGTGCGTGCGGCGCTGTTTGGCCCCGAGCAGCCGCGCTTTACCGGCGTGGTCAGCTACCGGGCGGTCGTGCCCACCGAGCGGGTGCGCCAGGTGCCAGAGATCGAAGCCTTCACCAAATGGTGGGGCCCCAATCCGCAGAGCCAGATCGTCACCTTTCCGCTGAGCCTGGGGCAGGAAACCTTCGTGTTCGCCACCACGGGCCAGAGCGACTGGACTGAAGAGTCCTGGACCTGTCCTGGTGATGTCGAGGAACTGAGGCGGGTCTATCGTGACTACCACCCCGATGCGCGTGCTTTGCTGCAAGCCTGCGATTCGGTGATGAAGAGTGCACTTTACGAGCGTGACCCTCTGCCGCAGTGGTCCGTGGGACGGGTCAGCCTGATGGGCGATGCCTGCCACCCGATGCTGCCTTTCATGGCTCAAGGGGCTGGCATGGCCATTGAGGATGCAGTGGTGCTCTCGCGGGCGATCGATCAGATTGCTGATGTACCGTCGGCCCTGCGTGGCTATGAATCGGCGCGCCGCGATCGCACCGCTCAAATTCAGATCGGCTCACGCGGCAACCAGTGGATGAAGGCGCAGGGCAATGCCGATTGGGTTTATGGCTACGATGCCTGGAGCGTGAATCTCTGAGCTGCCCCACCTATTTTTTTTCAGTCACTTTTCATTCAAGGAGACATCATGAAGTCCAAGGTATCGGTCGTTCGGCGCTTAAGTCTCTTGACCGTTCTGGTCGCACCCTTGTTCGCCTCTGCCCAGACCTTTCCCAGCAAGTCAGTGACTTTGGTGGTGCCCTTTCCCCCTGGTGGTGGTCCGGATGTGGCGGCCCGGGTGATCGCGGAAAAGCTGGCTCCGCGCTTGGGTCAGCCGGTGGTGGTCGAGAACCGGCCGGGCGCGGGTGCGCTGCTGGGGGCCAGTTTTGTTGCCAAGGCCGCGCCGGACGGGCACACCCTGCTGCTCACGCCCAACACCATGGCGATTTCCCCGCACGTCTTGCCCCCGGGCGCAGGCGGTGGCATTGATGTCAATCGCGATCTGGTGCCCGTGATTGCGCCGGCTACCACGCCCCTGGTGCTGGTGGCGAGCCCCCAACTGGGCGTGAACACGCTCAAGGGTCTGCTCGAACAGGCGCGCAAGCAGCCGGGCCTGGCCTATGGCAGCCCCGGCAATGGTTCGCCGATGCATTTTGCCGGCGAGATGTTCAAGCGCTCTTCGGGTCTGGACTTGATGCATGTGCCGTATCGGGGCGTGGCTCCTTCGCTCACGGCGGCGCTGGCCGGTGAGGTCAAGCTGCTCTACACCGGGGTCGGCGGGGCGCTGCAGCACATCAAGTCGGGCAAGCTGGTGCCGCTGGCCCTGACGGAGAGGGCCCGCTCCAGCCTTCTGCCCGATGTACCGACCGCCACCGAGCAAGGTGTAGCCAACGTTGAGGTCAATGCCTGGTATGGCGTTTTTGCCCCTGTGGGCACGCCCGCCGCCGCGATACAGCGCATCAATCAGGAGATGAATGCGGTGATCAAGTTGCCCGACGTGCGCGAACGTCTGATTGGTGCGGGCGTTGAACCCCTGGGCGGTGCGCCTCAGGTGCTGGCCGACTTCATGAAGGCCGACACCCAGCGCTATGGGCAACTGGCTCGAGAGCTCAATATCAAGGCGGACTGAACCCGTCGTTGCTGCTTGGGCTGATGCTTACGCGCCCATACGCCGTGAAGCCATCGGCCCCCAATTTCCTGCTGTTCATCACTGACCAGCAGCGCGCTGACCATTTGGGCTTTGAGGGCCATCGGGTGTTACGGACCCCGCATTTGGACGCACTGTCGCAGCAAGCGCTGCGCTTTGGCCAGGCCCATGCCGCCACACCGATTTGTCAGCCCAATCGCGCCAGTCTGATGACCGGACGCATGCCCAGCGCCCATGGGGTGCAGATGAATGGCCGCGAGCTCTCGCATGGCGAGCTGACCTTCGTCGAGGTCTTGCGCCGCGCTGGCTGGCGCACGGCTTTGGTTGGCAAGGCGCATTTGCAGAACATCACCGCCGTGCCCGCGGCTTGGCCGGCGCAGGCGGCCGCTGCAGCCCCGGACTCGTCTCGTGCTTATCCGGGTCGCTATGGACAGGAGGTGGCGCGTGCCTGGGCCGAGGATGAAAGCTTTGACCTCGACCTGCCGTATTACGGCTTTGAACAGGCCCGGCTGACCATCGGGCACGGTGATGATCAGCAAGGCCATTGGCGGCGCTGGCTGGCCCGACAGACCCCCGATGCCGAGCAGCTGATTGGCCCGGCCCGCGCCTGGCCCACACCCGACTGGGCGCTCACGCGCCTGGGTCAGGCTTGGCGCACCCGGCTGCCGGAGGAACTGCACCCGACGCGGTGGATTGCCGATCAGAGCTGCGCCCTGCTTGAGCATTACGCCCGGGCAGGTGAGCGGTTCTTCTTGCAGTGCTCCTTTCCCGATCCGCACCATCCTTTCACACCCCCCGGCCGTTATTGGGGTTTGTATGAGCCGGCCGATATGCCCTTGCCGGCGAGCTTTGACGCGGCTTTGCACCAAGCACCACCTGCGATAGAGGCCTTGCGCCGCCAGCGGGCGCAGTCTCGGGCGTTCAGGCCGGCGTACGCCGCTTTTGCGGCCACCGAGCAGGAGGTGCGAGAAGCGCTGGCGCTCAACTTTGGCAGCCTGTCCTTCATCGATGAGGCCATTGGCCGCGTGATGGCTGCGCTGGTGCGCTTGGGACTCGATGAGGACACCGTGGTGATCTTCACCAGCGACCATGGCGATCTGCTTGGTGACCGCGGACTGCTTTTCAAGGGCGGCTTGCATTACAGCAGCATCACCCGGGTGCCGCTGCTTTGGCGTGAGACGGCAGCACAGCGCCGGCCGGCCCTGCATCAGGGCCTTGTGCAAACCACGGACATTGCCGCCTCTGTCTTGAAGCGCGCGGGCTTGCCGGCGCCGCACGGCCTGCAGGGACGGGATTTCTTGTCCGAAGGCCCGCCTCGCCAGGGCCTGGTGATTGAGGAGGAGAGCCAGCGCGCTGATTTCGGGCTGGATCGGCGGTTGCGGATGAGAACCTGGCGTACCTTGCGGCACCGATTGACCGTCTACGATGGACAGGACTGGGGCGAGCTTTACGATCTGCAGTCAGATCCGCATGAACTGCGCAATTTATGGTTTGAACCCGACAGCCGACCTTTGAAACATGAGCTGACCGAGCAATTGCTCAGGGCCATGCTGGCGTCCACCGACGACAGCCCCCGACCCACGGCGTCGGCCTGAGTCTTGAAGGCAGTCGCATCGCCGCGAGGGCGCGGCTCCTACGGAAAATTCATCGCCGCGAGGGTGCTAGGGCAGTCGCATCGCCGCGAGGGCGCGGCTCCTGCGGAAAATTTATCGCCGCATCGGCGCGGCGCCTGCAGATTCAACAAGGGCGGTTGATCGGTTGGGGCGCGGTAGCGCCGACCTCGGCGCTGCCTGCGCTTCAGAGGTCGAGCACCAGCCGTTCGCTCTTGCAGCCTGAAACGCAGACCATCATGACCTTGTGTGCGGCCTGTTCTGCGGGCGTCAGCACCATATCGCGGTGATCGACCACGCCTTCGAGCACCCGCGTCTCGCAGGCGCCGCAGATGCCTTCCTCGCAGCTCCAGGGCACGTCAACTTTGAGTTCAATCAGCATGTCGTGCAGCGTCTTGCCGGCATGGACCTCAAAGTTCAGGCCGCTCTTGCGCAGCTCGACGGCGTACTGTGTACGCGCATCGGTGGCCGCTTGCACCGGCTTGGCGCTGAAACGCTCAAGGTGCATATGGACGATGCCGAGATCTTTGCAGTGCACTTCAAAGGCGTCCAGCATGGCGGTGGGCCCACAGGCATAGAAATGGGTGCCCTCAGCCTGGCGTTGCAGCAGCAGAGCGCGCAGGTCGGGCGGGCCTCCAGCCTCATCATCGAAGTGCCAGTGGACTTTGGCGCCTAAGGATTTGAGCTCATCGGCAAAGGCTGCCGCGGCACGGCTGCGGGCAAAGTAAAGCACCTCGTAGGAGCGCCCGAGCTTGGCCAGTTGGCGGGCCATGCACAACAAGGGCGTGATACCGATGCCGCCTGCAAGTAGCACGCTGTGCGCAGCCCCCTCATCAAGCGGGAAGTGGTTGCGCGGGGCGCTGATGGTCATGGGCATTGCAACGCGCAGCTGATCGTGAACGGCTTTGGAGCCGCCTCGGCTGGCCTTGTCGCGCAGGACGCCAATCACATAGCGATCGGTCGATCCCGATGCATTGCACAGGGAATAGCTGCGCACCAGACCGCCAGGCAAATGCAGGTCGATGTGGGCGCCTGGCGTGAATGGCGGCAGCGTAGAGCCGGCGGCGGGCCGCAGTTCGATGCTGATGATGTCCTGGGCCTCGTAGCGAAGCGTGTGCACCCAGGTCTGCAAGGTGTCGGTGGTGGTCATGGGGCGATGGCTTGAAGCGCAGGGGCCGCGAAGAGCGGCCCCAACCCGTGATCTTACGCCTACGCGCGGGAGCTCTAGGGGCTGGCCTGTCGCTCGAGTTGCTGCTGGGCCAGTTTGCGCAGGTGTCGGCGCAGGCGCACGATGCCCATGTCATGGGCATACAGGTGCTCGCGCTGGTTGGCCTGGGGCTCCATGTTTTCTACCGCCACCCGGTCCTGCTCGAGCACATTCCAATGCCGCTGCTCGAGCCGGTTTTTGTACAGAAAGCGCCAGGTGTCGCGTTGCCAGCCGCTGACTTTGCGGCAGCGCCAGTGGAACACGCCCGCAGTGCGCGGACCGATCGGGGTGTAGCTGCCGATGATGGTGAAGTTGCCTCCGGGTCCGCCCGTTTTGGGATAAGGAATTTCCAGACGCATCAGATGGATGCCGGTGTCCATCCACTCGGTCCAGTCGAAATTGACATCGCGCTGGCCCTTCTTCTCGAAGATGAAGCCGGTGGACAGCTCGCGCACCTGGAATTCAGCGATCATGTCGCCTTCGCTCATGGAGTGCGACTGTTTGTGCAGATAGGCTCCGTGCATGGGGTCCATGACGTTGTCGATCACATAGCGGTAGTCGCAGCCCCATTCGGTGTAGCACAGAAAGGAGGACCACTCGGGCGAAGTCAGTTGCTCGGGCAGTTGCAAGGGGGGCGGTGCTGCAAGCCAGGGGTCGGTGGCATTGAAAAGGAATACGGCGCCGTTGCTCTCTGCGGTGTGAAACATGCGGGCCGCGCGCGAACCCTCGAGCTTGCAACCCGGGCTGCCGGGGACACGGGTGACGGTGCCATCACAGCGCACCTGCACCCCATGATAGGCACAGGCCACCCGGTCGCCCAGATTCACGCCCAAGGACAGTGGCGCGCCGCGGTGCGGGCAGTGGTCTTCAAGGGCATGCACCTGGCCGTTGGTGCCGCGCCAGAGCACGATCTTGTAGCCCATGCGGCGCAGCGACACCGGCGTGCTCTGCACGAAGCCCGAGGGGCAGATGGGGAACCACAGATCCTTCAGTCCGGTGGCCAGGGCGGCATCAATCGGATCCGATTGCAGGGCGATGGTGTCGTGTTTCATCTTCGCTTCTCCAGACGGTGTCGCATCAGGCGCTCAGGCGGGCCATTTCACGCTGGTAGTTTTCGACGGTCCAGGCTTGCCCGTCCGGTCCGGCCTGACCGGACTCGTTGAGATAGCGCACCAGCGCCTCCAGGTCATGGATGCCGGCGGCAAAGGCGCGTTCAATCGCATCGCCTAATAGATTTTCGTAAGCCGTAGGCGCCCCGCGGCGGCTTTGGTGGGTTTCGTTGTAAAGGGTGTTCATGGGGGACTCTCAGGGTTTGGGCTTGTCGGTCATGAAGCGCCCGCCGGGGGTCTGGGCGTGCGGCTGGCGCCGGCTGTTCCCGTCGATGCCGCCTTCGATGGCCCATTCGGCAAACACGGTCGGGCCGGGGGTAAATTCACGCGGCTGCCAGTCTTCGGTCAGTTCATCTTCGTCGGTGTAGTACTCCACCAGGGCGCCGGCCGGGCTGTTGACGTACCAGAACAGGGCCGAGGAGATCGGATGCCGGCCGGGTCCGAGTTCCGTTTGCCAGCCTTGCCGCGACATATGCATACCCCCGCCGATGACCTCGTGCAGGTCGCGCACGGTAAAGGCCACATGGTTCAGGCCCTGGCGCGCCTGTGGTGGCTGCAGCAGGAAGAGATCGTGATGGCCGCCTCGGGCCGCGCAGCGCAGGAAATGTCCGCGTCCGGGATAGCGGTCTGAGACGACGAAACCCAGCACCTCCTGGTAAAAGCGCGAAGTGCGCTCCAGGTCACGGGTGAACAGCACGACATGGCCGACCTCGACCGGCTGCGCGCGGTCATAGGCCGGCGAGGCTTGGTTGATGCGGGGCCTGTGGCTCCAGGTGTTGGTTTGGGCGCTGGCCAAATCAAGCGTGCGCTTGCCGCTGACCTGGACGGCGACCGACAGGCCCATGGGGTCCAGGCAGAGCAGGCGCTTGCCCTCGCGCCGCCAGCCCGGCTGATCTTGCATGCGGCGAGCCCAATGCTCGAGTTCGGCTGCATCCTGCACCGACCACACCACCTGACGCAACGTCGGATCGTTTTCCAGACCCGGGGGCAGTCCCGGGCGTGAGGGATGCGCCACGATCACCCGGCATCCATTGAGACATTCGAACACCAGTTGCTGCGGCGTCTCGTCCATCAGGCTCAAGCCCCAGTCGATGAAGAAGCGACGGCAGTTCGGCAGGTCTTCCGAGCTGAGGGTGATTTCGTCGATGCCTTGGATGCTCATGACAAAAATCGGATGAGTTGTTTTATAGAAGAAACACAGTTTCCATACAGAAACGACAAGCCATGATGATGCGCGCAAGCTTGGTAAAGGTCAAGAGAGTTTGCCATTGCACAATCGCGGCATGGGGTCAGCGCGCAAGACTTTGGAGAGCCGTCGCGAACTCGGTCGCGAGGCCGGTGTTTCGTCGCAGGATCATCAGGCCATCCGGTTGTGGTTGCGCCTGCTGTCCTGCAGCACGCAAATTGAGCAAGCCATCCGGGCTTTGCTGCGCTCGCAGTTTGGCACCACGCTGCCGCGCTTTGATTACATGGCACAGCTCAATCGCTTTCCCGAAGGTTTGCGCATGACCTCGTTGTCGAGCCACTTAATGGTCACCGGCGCCAATGTGACCGGCTTGACCGATCAGCTGGTGTCCGAGGGTTGGGTCGAGCGTGCCCCCGACCCCAGTGACGGCCGGGCCCTGATTGTGCGAATGACGCCGGCCGGTCGGGCTTGGTTTGAGCGCATGGCCATCGAGCACGAACGCTGGGTGGTCGAGTTGCTGGGAGGCCTGGGCGCCCGCGACATGAAGCAGTTGCACCAATTGCTGGGCAAGCTGCGCGAGAACATGGGCGCCGTCAGGCGCTGAGCGGGTTCAGAGCACTTCGCTGGCAAAGTCGGCCAGCCGCGAGCGTTCGCCACGGGCCAGGGTGATGTGACCGCCGTGCGGCCAGCCTTTGAAGCGATCGACTGCATAGGTCAGGCCCGATGAGCCTTCGGTCAAATAGGGCGTATCAATCTGCGCCAGGTTGCCCATGCAGATGATCTTGGTGCCGGGCCCAGCGCGGGTGATCAGCGTCTTCATCTGCTTGGGCGTGAGGTTCTGCGCCTCGTCGATGATCAAGTACTTGTTCAGGAAGGTACGGCCGCGCATGAAATTGAGGCTCTTGACCTTGATGCGGGACCGGATCAGCTCGTTGGTGGCTGCGCGTCCCCACTCGCCAGCACCGGTGTCGTTCTTGGCCAGTACTTCAAGGTTGTCGTCAAGGGCGCCCATCCACGGGCCCATTTTTTCCTCTTCGG
>CAYPSU010000035.1:0-10036 GCA_964413475.1 uncultured Polaromonas sp.
GACGAGACCACAATACCACCCACAATCATGAGGAAAGCCAGCAGGTGGAATATTTGGGGTGCTTCCCCCAGCAAGATGGTTGACAGGATCGCAGCGAAGACGGGTGCCAGATTGCTGAAGAAAGATGCAATCTGCGGGCCCGCCCTTTGCACGCCGATCCCCCAAAAGCGGTAGGCCAGTACGGCCGGCCCGACCGCGATGAAAACGATGGCTGCCACCACTGGCAGGCTCCAGTGAATCTGCGGCGAGCCTATCGTCCATTCGATGCCGGCGAACAGGCTTGACCACAGCAGGCCAAAAAGAATCTGGGCCATCAGGAAACCGGCCCAGTCACCGCGCAATTCGGCCGGTTCATTCGGGCGCGCCAGCATCCAGCTGTAAAGACTCCAGCTCAGGGTGGCCAACAGCACATAGGCATCGCCCGGCACAAACCGCAGCTGCATCAGCACCGACCATTGGCCACGGCATAGCACCATGAGCACGCCACCAATCGAGAGGATGGCCCCTATCCATTGACGGTTGGAGATCACCTGACCGTGCAGCAAGCGGCCCAGAAGCAGCGTCCAGACCGGCATGCTGCCGGCCACCAGGGTCACATTCATGGCCGTGGAGGTGTGCAGTGCCAGGTACTGCAGCGTGTTGTAGGCCCCGATGCTCAGCAAGCCCAACATCGTCAGGCGGCGCCAGTGAGGCCAGATCGGCCCGTCGGCGCGCAGGAAGCGCCAGGACAAGGGCAGCAGGATCAGAATGGCCAGAATCCAGCGCAGCAGGTTGAGCGTCAGGGGCGGTACCTGCTCGTGAATCCAGCGCCCGACCAGGGCGTTGCTCGCCCAGAGCAGGGCGGCCGAGCTCAGCATGAGCGCAGTGGTCAGGGACAACCGAGTGTTCACCGGCAGACTGTATCTCACTCGGGCATGCGAGGCGGTCACCTGCGCGTCGGGCGGTTTCATGCCAACATCGAGGCTTTGGGAAAACCTGTCTTATCACAAGGAGATCGAGATGAGTGCCACGCTGTCCAAAGCGGTTCGTATTGAAAAATTCGGCGGCCCCGAGGAAATGAAACTGGTCGATGTGAGTGTGGGGGACCCAGGGCCGGGCGAAATCCGTATACGGCACAAGGCGGTGGGCCTGAACTTCATTGATGTCTACCAGCGCACCGGCCTGTATCCGTTGCCCTTGCCGCTGAATATGGGCATGGAAGGCTCAGGTGTTATCGAGGCCGTCGGCCAGGGCGTGACGCACCTGAAGGTGGGCGACCGTGCGGCCTATGCCAGCCAGCCGCCGGGCAGCTATTGCGAGCAGCGGGTCATGCCGGCGCGATGCGTTTGCAAGCTGCCCGATGACATTTCCTTTGAGACGGGCGCGGCCATGATGCTCAAAGGCATGACGGTGCAATACCTGTTGCGTCGCACCTTGCCCCAGAGCGGCTTGCAGGCCGGTGATTTTGTGCTGTTTCATGCCGCTGCCGGCGGCGTGGGCCTGATAGCCTGCCAGTGGGCTCGCGCTCTGGGCTTGCAACTGATCGGAACGGCCGGTTCGGATGAAAAATGCGCCCTGGCCAAGTCCCACGGCGCTGCGCATGTGATCAATTACGCCAGAGAAGACTTTGTGGCGCGAGTCAAAGAGATCACCGGTGGTCAGGGTGTGAAGGTGGTCTACGACTCTGTAGGCGCGGACACTTTCATGAAGTCGCTCGACTGTCTGCGCCCCTTCGGCCTGATTGCCAATTTTGGCAATGCCTCGGGCAAGGTGCCGCCGTTTGACATCAATGTGCTGGCTGGCAAGGGCTCGCTCTATGCCACGCGGCCCACGCTCTTTACCCATCTGGCCACCCGCGAGGCCACGCAGGAAATCGCCGATGACCTGTTCGGTATGGTCAGTAGCGGCAAGGTCAAAATTCAGATTGATCAGAGCTTTCCCTTAGAGCGCGTAGCCGATGCGCACCGTGAGTTACAGGCGCGAAAGACGACGGGCTGCACCATCTTGACGCTCTGAGCAGCTTTGTAGCGCCGGGGGCGGCGCTTCAATAGCTTCGGCTCTGGGGCAACGGCCTGCCCCACGCTGCATCGCGCCTGGGGCGGTTCCTGCCTTCTGCGGTCCGGCAACCTGGTCTGTGGGAGCTGCGCCCTTGCGGCGCTGGCCTTGCGGTGACCGCAGAGCCTAGCGCGAACGCCGCACCCGAAGCAGCTCGTCGAGGATCAGGCACACCGCACCGACGGTGATGGTGCTGTCGGCCACATTGAAGGCCGGAAAGTGCCAGCCGGCCCAGTGGAAGTCGAGGAAATCGATCACATGGCCGTGCAGCAGGCGGTCGACGGCATTGCCTACCGCCCCGCCCAGGATGCAGGCCAGCGCAAAGCAGAACAGCTTCTGCGTCGGGTGGGAGCGCAGCAGATAAAGGATCAGGACCGTGGCTCCTGCTGCGATCGCGGTAAAGAACCAGCGTTGCCAGCCCGAAGCACCGGCCAGAAAGGAAAAAGCAGCGCCGCTGTTATGCACGCGGACCAAATTGAAGAAGGCGGTGAGGGGCTGGGACTGACCGTGCTCAAAGCTGCCCAGGATGAGCACCTTGGTCAATTGATCGATCAGGAAGATCAGCAGCGCCAGCGCCAGCCAGGGCAACATGCCACTGGCTTTGGAAACCTTGCCCATCAGGCCACCTGCCGCGCTTCGCCAGCGCCGTAAAGATTGCGGGTGCAGCGCCCGCACAGGGTGGGGTGAGCGCTGTCGTGGCCCACATCGTCGCGGTAGTGCCAGCAGCGCTCGCACTTCGGTGCGTTGCTCGGCGTGACCTCTATGCGCAACTGCGCTGCCGCGGCGCAGCGCAACGCGGAGGTGATGAACACAAAGCGCGCGTCCTCCCCCAGGCTGTCGATCAGGCGCAAGTCCTCGGGCGGCAGGTGCAGCGTGACGGTGGCCTGCAGCGACGAGCCCACCTGGCCGGCCGCGCGCAGACTTTCGATGTCCTTGTTGACGGCATCACGAATCTCGCGGATGCGAGCCCACCGGCTCAAAAGTTGTGCATCGGGCGAGCCCAAATCGCCAAAGGTTTCCATGAATATCGATTCAGAGCCTCCGAAGCTGGCCCAGGCCTCTTCGGCGGTGAAGGACAGAAAGGGGGCCATCCACCGCAGCATGGCGTGGGTGATGCGGTGCAGGACTGTCTGGGCGCTGCGGCGCGCCAGGCTTTTAGGTGCCGTGGTGTAGAGCCTGTCTTTGAGCACATCCAGATAGAAGGCGCCGAGATCTTCAGAACAGTAGACCTGCAGTTTGGAGACGACCGGATGAAATTCGTAGACCTGATAGTGCTGCAAGATTTCGTCTTGCAGTTCGGCTGCGCGTGCCAACGCGTAGCGGTCAATTTCCAGCAGGTGTTCGTCGGCTACCGCGTCCTGCGCCGGATGGAAGTCGCTCACATTGGCCAGCAGGAAGCGCAGGGTGTTGCGGATGCGGCGATAGGCGTCGACCACCCGAGCCAGAATTTTATCGTCGATGTTGAGGTCGCCCGAATAATCGGTGGAGGCCACCCACAGTCGAACGATTTCAGCGCCGAGTTTGTTGCTGATGTCCTGCGGCACCACCACATTGCCCAGCGATTTGCTCATCTTGCGGCCTTGTCCGTCGGTGGCAAAGCCATGGGTCAGCAGGCCTCTGTAGGGCGCTCGCCCCTCCAGCGCGCAGCCCAACAGCAGCGAGCTGTGGAACCAGCCGCGGTGCTGGTCGTGCCCCTCAAGATAGAGGTCCGCTTCCGGCCCCTGCTCATGATGGGGCGGTCTTGCATAGGCGTCCCTGTGGCTGCCGCGCAGTACATGACTGAAGGTGCTGCCCGAGTCGAACCAGACCTCCAGGATGTCGGTGCTTTTGGTGTAGTGCGGCGCGTCGCTGGGTCCAAGGATGTCCAGTGCGCTGGCGCGGCTCCAGGCCTCAATGCCGCCCTGCTCGACCAGGTTTGCGGCCTGATCCAGAATCTCCAGGGTGCGCGGATGCAACTGTCCACTGTCTTTGTGAATGAAAAACGGTACCGGCACGCCCCAGCTGCGTTGCCGCGAAATGCACCAGTCGGGCCGGCCTGCAATCATGTCGCGCAGCCGGGATTTGCCATTTTCCGGGTAAAAGCGGGTTTGCTCGATGGCCTCCAGAGCGAGTTGTCGCAGCGTCTTGGAGGGCTTGAGCGCAGGGTTTTCGAACACCCCGGTGCCTTCGTCCATGCGTACAAACCACTGCGGCGCGGCCCTGTAGATCACCGGCGTTTTGTGCCGCCAGCAGTGGGGATAGCTGTGGGTGATGGTCTGCGTGGCCATGAGCCGGCCCAGGTCCCGCAGTTGCTGCAGGATCAGGGGCACGGCCTTCCAGATGTGCTGGCCGCCGAACAGAGGCAACTCCGAGGTGTAGACCCCATCGCCTTGCACCGGGTTGAGGATGTCGTTGTAGGCCAGTCCGTGGGCCACGCACGAATTGAAGTCGTCCAAACCATAGGCCGGTGCCGAGTGCACGATGCCGGTGCCGTCGGTGTCGCTCACATAGTCGGCCAGGTAAAGCGGCGCCTTGCGGGTGTAGCTGTAGCGGCCTGCGGGGCCTGCCACATCGTGGAGCGGATGACGGAAGACCAAGCCCTTGAGATCTCGACCCTTGGCGGTGGCGATGACCACGCCTTCCAGACCGTAGCGCTGCAGGCAACGCTCGACCAGACTGGAGGCCATCATCAGCACGCCGCGCGAGGTGTCCACCAAGGCGTAGTCAAGATCAGGATTCGCATTGAGCGCCTGATTGGCCGGGATGGTCCAGGCGGTGGTGGTCCAGATCACTGCAAAAGCCTGCTTGCCCGCCGGCAGCGCCGCCAGGCCGAAGGCCGCAGCCAGTTGCCCGGCGTCATCGGCCTCGAAGGCGGCATCGAGGGTCTCGCTTTTCTTGTCGGCATACTCGATCTCGAACTCAGCCAGTGATGAGCCGCAGTCAAAGCACCAGTAAACCGGCTTGAGGCCGCGGTACACGAAACCGCGCTCGATGACCCGCTTGAAGGCGCGGATTTCGCCGGCTTCATTGGCAAAGTCCATGGTGCGATAGGGCCGATCCCAGTCGCCCAGTACGCCCAGACGTTTGAAATCTTCGCGCTGCTGATCGATCTGCTCACTTGCAAAGGCCCGGCTCTTGGCCTGCATGTCGTCGCGCGAGAGCTTGCGACCGTGCAGCTTCTCAATGGCGTTTTCAATCGGCAGGCCGTGGCAATCCCAGCCTGGGATGTACTGCGCATCAAAGCCCGCCAACTGCCGGCTCTTGACGATCATGTCCTTGAGCACCTTGTTCAGCGCATGACCGATGTGCAGCTTGCCGTTGGCATAAGGCGGACCATCGTGCAGCACAAACAGCGGCCGTCCGACGCTGGCTTGGCGCAGCTTCTTGTACAGACCCTGATCGCTCCAGGCCTTGGCCCACGCAGGCTCGCGTTTGGGCAGATCACCCCGCATGGGAAAGGGCGTATCGGGCAGGTTCAGGGTGGCGCGGTAATCCGTGGCTTTTTCACTCATGGGGCGGCTCTGGGGCGCTTTGACAGGCTCAGTCGGGGGCACTGGATCGGGGAAACGGACCCCGAACGGGCCGCCTCGGAGGGCCGCTCGCTCTGAGCCTGTCGGGGCAGCGAACAGCTCTGGGGCTCAGGGCCCGGCGGTCAAATTCGGTCGCGCGTGGTCTGACGCCGGGTTTGCCCGTGACGCGAGGCGAACCAGGCCCGGGCGTCTTCACAGTCGCGGGCAATGCCGTGCGTCAGGGCTTCCAAGCCTTCGTACTTGCGCTCGTCGTGAAGTTTGTGCAGCAGTTCCACCCGCACAATTTTACCGTAGCCCCCCTCCAGCCCCAGGCCAGCGGGCCAGTTCAGCACATGGGTCTCCAGCAGGATCCGGCCCTGATTGACATCTTGGGGGTCGATTGAGGGCCGCACGCCCAGATTGGCCACGCCCTGCAGCGGCTCGGCCCCCAGCCCGTGCACCTCGACCACGAATATGCCGCCGGCGGCGGGCCGGCTGTGCGAGAAGCGCAGATTCAGGGTGCGAAAGCCCTGGCCGGCACCCAGGGCGCCCGCGCCCAATTCGCGCCCCAACTTTCGCCCGTGTACCACATGGCCCGAAATGGCATAGGGCCGCCCCAGCAGGCTGGCGGCCAAGGCCATCTGCCCTTGGGACAGGGCCTCGCGCACGGCCGAGCTGGAAACGCGCAGACCGTGCACCTCGTAGCTGTTCATGCGGGCCACATCAAAGCCCAGTTCGCTGCCCGCCGTATCCAGCATGGCGTAGTCACCGGTGCGACGCACGCCAAAGCGGAAGTCATCGCCCACCAGCACATAACGCACTTGCAGGCCCTCGAGCAGGATGTCACGGATGAAACGTCTGGCCTCCAAAGCGGCCAAAGCCGCCCGGAAGGGCAGAACCACCACTTCGTCGACCCCGCAGCGCGCCAACTCGGTGAGCTTGTCGCGCAGGGTCGAAATGCGCGCCGGCGCCGAGGCAGGCGCGAAGTATTCCCGCGGGTGCGGCTCGAAGGTCATGACCCGGACGGGCAGCCCCCGGTGTTGTGCCTCGCTGCGCAGCAAGGCCAGCATGGCCTGATGGCCACGGTGAACACCATCGAAGTTGCCGATGGTCAGGGCGCAGGGCTCTGCCAGTTCGCGATGATGGTATCCGCGGAAGATCCTCATGTTCATGCAATTATCGGTGGGGCGCCTGGGTAGGCCATCAATTCACGTTATATTGTCGGCATAGCGTGAGCCAGGCCCGGTCAGCGGGGCTTGGATCGTGCCGTTTGACCATCCGTCTTTCCCCACTGGGAGGTTTGTTTGAAGGTCTTGAAGCTGTCTGCCCAGGGCTTGCCGCAGTCCTGGATCAGCCTGGAGCAGGCTGTGCTGCACTATGCCGCCGACGAGGTGCGATGGGAAGCCGGGGCCGAGGTGGCGCTGTTTCGGGGCGGGCACAACGCTCGCACCGGCGAGCAGTCCCAGATTCGGGTCAACAGCATCATTGGCACCCGCGGGGTGCCTAATATCAACCCTTTTGAGCTGCGGCCGGGTCTGACCAACGGTAAGCTGTTCGCCCGCGACCGCAACATCTGCGCCTACTGCGGTGGCCACTTTCATGAAACCGAGTTGACCCGTGAGCACATCATTCCTTTCGCCCAGAACGGCGTCGACAGCTGGATGAATGTGGTTACTGCCTGCCGCTCTTGCAACCACCGCAAAGGCAGCCGCACACCCGAGCAGGCCCGCATGTCCTTGCTCTATGCGCCTTACGTACCCAGCCTGTGGGAAGACTTCATCCTGCGCAATCGACGCATCCTGGCCGACCAGATGGAGTTCCTGATGGCCCATGTGCCGCGCCATTCGCGCCTGCTGATCTAGCACTACAGATGGGCAAGGCCTGGGTTCCTCGCCAGGGCCATTTTTTGCCAGAGTCTGGCTTGATTGTGTCTGCGGACTGCCTGTCTGGCTGAGATTTGTGCCAGTTGGTGTTTGGCCTTGCAGCCTGCGGGCCGAGGTCGCATCATGGCCTTCCCACCAGGAGGGTCGTATGAAATCTTCATTGACGGCAGAGGCCGCTTCGCGATCGGGTTTGACGCGCAGAGCCTGTGTACTGGGCTTGTCCTCGGGACCCTTGATCGGAACGCTGGCCACACCACCTGCCCAGGCTGTCGCAGCCGATCCGCGTGTGCAGTTGGCCTCCGACTGGCAGCCCGGTCGGTCTCCGCAGGGTTTTCTGGTCAGCGAGAAGTTTGATGGAGTGCGAGCCGTCTGGGACGGTAAAGTCTTGCGCTTTCGCAGCGGCCGACCGATTTCGGCCCCAGAGGCCTTTTTGCGGGTCTTGCCGGCTCAAGCGCTTGACGGTGAGCTGTGGCTCGAGCGAGGCCAGTTCGATCGTCTTTCGAGCGTGGTGCGCCAGGCCCAGCCCGATGAGGCAGCCTGGGCCCGCCTGTCCTATTGGGTCTTCGATGCACCGGCGCTGACCGGCGATTTTCAAAGCCGCAGTCAGGCGCTGGAGGCCTTGCTGCAAGCGGTCGCGGCGCCGCAGTTGCGCTGGGTTGAGCAATACCGGCTTGATGATGCGCTTGCCTTGCAGCGCCGGCTCGATTCGGTGGTTGAAGCCGGTGGCGAGGGCCTGATGCTGCATCGGGCCGATGCCAGTTGGCGGGCCGGTCGCACGCAGGCACTGTTCAAGTTCAAGCCTGAGCCCGACGAGGAGGCGCAGGTCCTGGGCTATTTGCCGGGGCAGGGTCGCCATGAGGGGCTGACCGGCGCCCTGCTGGTACAAACCCCCGCCGGGATTCGTTTTGCCCTGGGTTCAGGGCTGAGCGATGCGATGCGGCGCGAGCCGCCTGCCTTGGGAAGCTGGGTAAGCTACCGCTACCGCGGCCACACGCCCGGGGGCGTGCCGCGGTTTGCCACTGTTCTGAGGATCCGGCCGGCCGAGTAGCGGCGCTGTCCTGATCAGCTAAAAACGCCCGCTGTCTCTTGCATGCGGTCGGACACCTGCCCCAGGTGATGCAGCGTGTCGCCAAAGCTCAGTTCGAGCTGTGTGAGCTTCTTGAAGTAATGGCTGATGATGTATTCGTCGGTCACGCCGATGCCGCCGTGCAGTTGCACGCTTTGCTGGCCGACCAGGCGCATGGCCTGACCCAGTTGTACTTTGGCACGGGCTATCGCCTGGCTGCGCTCGCCCGCTGGGGCCAGCAGCTTGAGGCAAGCGTAGTAGCTCATCGAGCGGCCCAGCTCCAGTTGCATCTTCATGTCGGCCACGCGATGACGCAGCGCCTGGAAACTGGCAATGGCCAAACCAAATTGCTTGCGCTGCTTCATGTAGTCGCAGGTGATGGCCAGGCTGCGATCCATCGCCCCCACCCCTTCGGCGCAGGCGCAGGCCGCGCCGATATCGAGCGCCTCCTGCAGCGCAGCCAGGCCGTCCTCGGCCAGCAGCTGCGCAGGCGTGTCTTTCAGCTGCAGTTCGGCTGCCCGACTGCCATCCTGGGTTCCGTAGCCCTGCGCGGTCAGCCCTGGCGCGTCTGCAGCGACGGCGAACAAAGCCACCCGATCGCCCAGACGGGCCGACACCACAAAGCCGTCGGCCTGGTCTCCCACAGGCACCAGGCTCTTGGTGCCAGTCAGGCGGTTGCCCTTGGCCACGGTCTGGCATTTTTCAGCCTGGTAGCGGCCGCCGCGCTCTTGCCAGGCCAGGCTCAGCAGTGCCTGCCCCGACACCAGCGCGGCCAGCCAGGGCGACTGCGGGGCCAGCTGGCTGAGCAGGCGGCCACAAATCAGAGCCTGGGCCAGCGGTTCGAGCACCAGGCCACGGCCCAGTTCTTCCATGACCAGCATGGCCTCCACCGGCCCCATGCCCAGCCCGCCCTGGGGTTCGGGAACGCTCAGTCCGGTCAGGCCCAGTTCGGCCAGTTCAACCCAGGCCTGGCGCGAGAAACCGCCGGCCTGCACGATGGCTCGCCGCCGTTCAAAGCTATACCCTTTGTCGACCCAGCGCGCCACAGCCTCACGCAGCTGCAGTTGCTCGTCGGAGAAATCGAAGTCCATGAGCCGTCCTTTCAGCCGAGCAGGGTTTGAGCCACGATATTGCGTTGCACTTCATTGCTGCCCCCGTAAATCGTGGTCTTGCGCATATTGAAGTAGTTCGAGGCCAGCGGTGCGCAGTGCTGGGCACCGCCGGGGAAGGCTTGATCGCCCTGCCAGCCGGCGTCCATGGCCTCATGAATGAGAGGCAGCGCAAAGGGCCCGGCCGCCAGCATCATCAGCTCGGTGTAGCGTTGCTGGATTTCACTGCCGCGAATTTTCAGCAGGCCGGCAATGTCCAGGGCTTGCTTGCCCGATCGCTCTGCGCAAAGCACGCGCAGGACCAGCATCTCCAGGGCCACAATATCCACCTCAAGCAGTGCGATCTGGTCACGAAAACGCAGGTCGTTCCACAAGCCCTCGGTTTTCGCCAGGCGCTTGAGGCGCTCGAGCTCGCGCTTGGCGCGATTCACATCAGCGATATTGGTCCGCTCGTGA
>CAYPSU010000035.1:10046-13394 GCA_964413475.1 uncultured Polaromonas sp.
TGACCGAGCAGGTACTTGGCATAGGTCCAGCCCTGGTTTTCTTCGCCCACCAAATTTTCCAGAGGCACTTTCACGTTGTCAAACCAGACCTCGTTGACCTCGCACTCGCCATCGAGCAGACGGATCGGCCGCACGCTGACCCCGGGCGTTTTCATGTCGATGAGCAAAAAGGAAATGCCGGTTTGCGGCTTGCCCTCGGTGCTGGTTCGCACCAGACAGAAGATCCACTCGCCGTACTGCCCCAGTGTGGTCCAGGTTTTTTGCCCGTTGACGATGTAGTGCTCGCCTTGTCGTTCGGCCCGGCATTTGAGCGAGGCCAGATCCGAGCCCGATCCCGGCTCGCTGTAGCCCTGGCTCCACCAGACCTCACCACTGGCAATACCAGGCAGAAAACGCTTTTGTTGCTCCGCGTTGCCAAAGGCCATGATCACCGGGGCCACCATCACCGGCCCGAAGGGCACGATGCGCGGTGCACCCGCCATGGCGCATTCCTCTTCAAACAGGTGCCGCTGAACCGCGTTCCATCCGGGGCCGCCAAATTCGCGGGGCCAGGCATAACCCAGCCAGCCCTTGCGTCCCAGAATTTTTGCCCATTGCTGCATATCGTCGCGGCCCAGGCGCAACCCGTTGTGCACCTTTTGGGCAATGTCAGGTGGCAGGTGCTGCCTCACCCAGGCGCGGACGTCCTGTCGAAACTGCTCTTCTTCGGGGGTAAAAGCCAAGTCCATTCAAAAGTCTTCCGTACGCGTTAAAGGTGGCTGCCTGACCCTGTCTTTGACCTTTGCCCGCTTGGCAGGCGCAGGGCCTTGTCTCCAGACCGACGGATCAAGCCAGCCGGTGTCCGAGATTATCAAGTCTTGCGGACTGGCAGCCGATCGGGCCCCACTAAACTGCGGAGATGCCCAGTGGCGTCGATCGCAAAACACCTCAAGCCATCGTGGTCCTCATCTCCGGGACCGGATCCAATCTACAGGCCATTGTGGAGGCTGCCGCTCGAGAGCAGTGGTCTGAACGCCTGGGCGCAGAGGTGGTGGCTGTCATCAGCAACCGCCCCGACGCCCCGGGTTTGCAGTTCGCCCGTGCTGCCGGATTGAGCACCCAGGTGCTCGATCACCAAGCCTTCGACAGCCGTGAGGCCTTCGATGAAGCCTTGAGGCAGGCCATTGACGTTCATCGGCCGGCTTTGCTGGTGCTTGCAGGCTTTATGCGCATCCTCACCCCGGGCTTTGTGCGCCACTACCAAGGCCGATTGGTCAACATTCACCCCTCTTTGCTACCGGCTTTCCCCGGCTTGAACACCCATCGCCGGGCGCTGGAGGCCGGCTGCAAATTCGCGGGCGCGACTGTGCATTGGGTCACGGCCGATCTGGATCACGGACCCATTCTGGCGCAGGCGGTGGTGCCTATCCTGGCCGAAGACACTGAGCAAACATTGGCGCAGAGAGTGCTTTCGCAGGAGCATCGCCTGTATCCGCAAGCGATCAGATCGCTGCTCGGGCGCCGAAGGTGAATCGGATACGGCTTTGGTTCTTTGGAGCGGGATGACCCTCAGCGTGCCCTTACATTCGGGTCTGGAACACCAAGCCCGCATGCTCGCGCAGGGCGTGAAACTTGATTTTGGGCCACTGCTGCTCCACGGCGCGTAGCGTGGCGCTGTGGTCCACCAGCAGCGTGGGTGCGTCTACGGCGTCCAGGGCCACTCGGTGCTGGTTGGCGTCGATGAATTTCTTGAGCTCGTGGGCATCGTCCGAGGTGACCCAGCGCGCCAGATTGAAATGGCTGGCGCTGATGCGGGCCTTGACCCCATATTCGTGCTCAAGCCGGTGCGCCACCACCTCAAACTGCAGCTGGCCGACCGCGCCCAACAGCAGCACGGAGCCGGCAACCGGCCGGAACACCTGGATCGCACCTTCTTCGCCCAGCTGCGTCAGGCCTGCACGCAGCTGTTTGCTGCGCAGCGGATCGGCCACTTCCACGCTGCGGAACATTTCCGGGGCGAAGAAAGGCAAGCCGGTGAACTGCAGAGCCTCGCCTTCAGTCAGGCTGTCGCCCAGCTGCAGCACGCCGTGGTTGGGAATGCCGATGATGTCGCCGGCAAAAGCGGTGTCGAGCAATTCGCGGCGCTGGCTCATGAAGCTGACCACGGTATTGGGCCGCAACTCTTTACCGCTGCGCACGACCTTCAGCCGCATGCCGCGGTCAAAACGCCCTGAGGCCACCCGTACAAAGGCAATGCGGTCACGATGGGCCGGGTCCATGTTGGCCTGTATCTTGAAGACCACGCCCGAGAATTTTTTCTCCTGCGGTTCCACCACCCTTTGCAGGGCAGATCGCTCGGTCGGCGGTGGTGCCAGTTCGACCAGCGCATCGAGTACCTCTTGCACGCCAAAGTTATTGATGGCCGAGCCAAAGAACATGGGGGTCTGGTGGCCTGCCAGAAACTCATCTCGGTTAAATTGCGGGGTGGCCGCTTCCACCAATTCGATTTCGCCCTGGGCCTGCCGATATTCGGCGCCAAAGCGCTCGGCCGAAACCGGGTTGTTCAAGCCCACAAGAATTTCATCTTCGCCGCCGGCCTTGTCTTCGCCGGGGCTGAACACGCGCATGCGATCGTTGCGGCGGTCGAACACGCCGTGAAAGAGTTTGCCCATGCCCACCGGCCAGGTGAAGGGCACGACGGTCATGCCCAGCTCGCGCTCGATCTCGTCCATGACGCTCATGGGGTCCTGCACTTCGCGGTCCATCTTGTTGACGAAGGTCAGGATGGGCGTGTTGCGTGCGCGGCAGACCTGCAGGAGGCGCCGCGTCTGCGGCTCCACGCCGTTGGCGGCATCGATCACCATCAGCGCGGCATCCACGGCGGTCAGCACCCGGTAGGTGTCTTCCGAGAAGTCCTGGTGACCCGGGGTGTCGAGCAGGTTGATGACGCAGTCGCGGTATTCCATCTGCATCACCGAGGAGGCCACCGAGATGCCCCGTTGCTTCTCGATTTCCATCCAGTCGGAGGTCGCGTGGCGCGCAGCTTTGCGTGCTTTGACGCTGCCGGCGATCTGGATCGCCCCTGAGAACAGCAGCAGTTTCTCCGTCAGCGTGGTCTTGCCGGCGTCTGGGTGGGAGATGATGGCAAAGGTGCGGCGGCGATGAACCTGGCTGGCGATTTCTTCAGACATAAGCGCGCATTATCGAACGCGGACGGAGCCATCGCTGCGAGGTCTCAGCCGCCCACAGGCTTGAGGCCGTAGGAGCGCCGCCCCCGGCGCGATAGAGCAATCGCCGCGAGGGCGCGGCTCCCACAAATTCAAGTGAGGCCTGTGATTGGGAGAGTAGGAGCGCCGCCCCCGGCGCGAT
>CAYPSU010000035.1:13494-25214 GCA_964413475.1 uncultured Polaromonas sp.
CAAATTCAAGTGAGGCCTGTGATTGGGAGAGTAGGAGCGCCGCCCCCGGCGCGATAGAGCAATCGCCGCGAGGGCGCGGCTCCCACAAATTCAAGTGAGGCCTGTGATTGGGAGAGTAGGAGCGCCGCCCCCGGCGCGATGAACGTCCAAGTCGATACCAGCCTTCAAGCCCGCCGATTACGGCCCCTGCCACTTGAATCGCGGTTGCCGCACGCCGTTGACCTCGATGTCCTCCAGGAACATGCTTGCTGGCCGTACCCAAAGTCCCTGCTGCCCGTACAGTGCGCGGTACAGCGTCATCGGCTCCAGGGTTTCGCTATGGCGAACCGTACCCAGCACCCGGTAGGGCAGGCCCTTGTAGTGCAGGTACAGGCCAGGGGGAGTTTCTATCAGTGGGGGCAAATCTTCATCGCTCATGTTCAGCGCCTGCTCGGGCGAGTGGGACAATACGGACATGCATCCTAAGGCGCTTCTTGAGGGCGCAGCCGATCTGCTCAAGCAGGTGCTGCGCTTCGATCATCCGGCCGACTCAGTCGTCTCTCGTTTTTTTCGCGACCACCGGCTGGGCCTGCGCGAGCGTGCAACCCTGGCTGAAACGGTTTACACCGTGTTGCGCCGCAAGATTCTTTTCACCTACTTGGCGCAATCGGGCTCAGGCCCGATGGAACGCCGCTTGGCGATCCTGGGCTTTGCCGCGCCGCGGGATTTTTTGTTAAGCGCGCTCAACGCACAGGAAAAGCTCTGGCTGGAGCATTGTGATCAGGTGCAGCCCTCCGAATTGATGGACCTGCACCGACACAATCTGCCGCAATGGCTGGTCGATGCGCTCAAGCCGGAACTGGGCGATGAGTTTGACGCCCTGGCTGACAGCCTGGGTCGGCCGGCAGGCCTGGATCTGCGGGTCAATGGGGTCAAGGCCAAGCGCGCTGAGGTGCAGCAGGCCCTGGCTCGGTTGGGGATTGCTGCCGAGCCCACGCCCTATTCTCCCTGGGGCCTGCGCCTGGCCGACAAGCCCCCCTTGACCCAGTTGGAATTGTTCAAGCAGGGTGTGATTGAGGTACAGGACGAAGGCTCGCAGTTGCTGGCGCTCTTGCTGGATGCCCGGCGCGGGGAGATGGTGGTTGATTTTTGTGCGGGTGCGGGCGGTAAGACGCTGGCGATTGGCGCCACCATGCGCAGCACCGGCCGTTTGTACGCTTTTGACACTTCGGCCCATCGGCTCGATGCGCTCAAACCCAGGCTGGCGCGCAGCGGTTTGTCCAACGTACACCCGGTGGCTATTGCCCACGAGCGCGACGATCGGATCAAGCGCCTGTCGGGCAAGATCGACCGGGTGCTGGTAGATGCGCCCTGCTCAGGTCTGGGGACCCTGCGCCGCAACCCGGATTTGAAGTGGCGGCAAAGCCAGCAGTCGGTCGATGAGATGTCGATCAAGCAACAGGCCATACTGGCCGGTGCCGCCCGCATGCTCAAGCCCGGCGGCCGTCTGGTTTATGCCACCTGCAGCCTGCTGCGGGCCGAGAACGAGGCGGTGGCTCAGCAGTTTGGTCAGTCGCATCCGGATTTCCAGCCCATCGACCCAGTGACCTGCCTGCCCGATGAGCTGGCCGATCGCGCAGGGCTCTGCCGGGACGGCTACCTGCGTTTATGGCCGCATCGGCATCGCACCGACGGCTTTTTCGCGGCGGTCTGGCAGCGGCGCTGATGGCTTGAACCCGATGGCTTCGGGGCGGTCCTGTGGCGATTTTTAGGTGCAAATAGACGACCTTTCGCTAAAAAAGCTGATTTTTAGTGAATTTATGAGCTCAAATATTCTTTTCTGACCGTTTTGGGCTGGGCGGGGGCGGGTGCTTTGCCTACAATGCTCCGGTCCGCAGGGTGCACCGCGATGGCGCGTGCCTGGGACACAAAGGACATCCTGATGATTGTTTTTGATGCCGCGCTTGATTGGCTGGCCCATGGCCTGTGGGACTTGGCTTGGTGGCAGATCGTTCTCTACACCCTGGCCACCACCCACATCACCATGATCAGCGTGACGGTGTTTCTGCACCGGCATCAAGCTCATCGCTCCTTGGACCTGCATCCGATCGCTTCGCACTTCTTCCGGCTCTGGTTGTGGCTGGGCACTGGCCAGGTCACCAAGGAATGGGCCGCGATTCACCGCAAGCACCACGCCAAGTGCGAGCAGGAGCAAGACCCCCACAGCCCGCATGTGCATGGCATTCGCACGGTTCTGCTTCGCGGCGCCGAACTCTACCGTGCCGAGGCCAAAAACAAGGAGACCCTGGCCCGCTTCGGGCACGGCACGCCGGATGACTGGATCGAGCGCAACCTTTACACCCGCTACTCCTGGCAGGGCGTAGGGCTGATGATGATCCTGAACCTGGCCTTGTTTGGTATCGCTGGCCTTGTGGTGTGGGCGGTTCAGATGGCATGGACCCCGATTACTGCGGCCGGCATCATCAACGGGGCGGGCCACTACTGGGGATATCGCAATTTCGAGGCGGCCGATGCCAGCACCAACCTGGTGCCTTGGGGGATCGTGATTGCCGGCGAAGAACTGCACAACAACCACCACACCTATCCCACCTCGGCCAAGCTGTCGATCAAGCCCTATGAGTTTGACATTGGCTGGATGTATATCTGCATCCTGCAGTCCCTGGGGCTGGCTACCGTCAAGAAGGTGCCGCCGCGCCTGCAATTGGGGCATGTGCAGCCAGTGGCGGATGAAAAGACCCTGGAGGCGCTGATCGCGCACCGCTACGAGGTGATGGCTGGATTTGCACGCGAGCTGCGTCGCTCGGCTCATCTGGAGTTGGCTGCCCTCAAGGCCCGTCGCGCGGATGTGTCGGTGCTCAAGGCGGCGGCGCGCTGGTTGCACCGCGACGATGACAAAGTGCCCGCCTCGGCGCGGCCGCATTTGGCCCGGGCGCGGGCCGAGCATCCGGCGCTCGACAAGATGGTCACCATGCGCGAAGAGCTGCGGCAGCTTTGGATGAGCACCTCCTCGTCTCGTGAACAATTGGCGGCCGATCTCCAGGTCTGGTGCCAGCGGGCTGAGGCCAGCGGCATTGCGGCGCTCCAGCAGTTCTCCCAAAAGCTGCGCGCGGCCCGCGCCTGAGGCGCTCGGCGCGGTCGCGTTTGAAATGGATCGGCATGCCGATCCGCACCGATTTGCGCCCAGGACCCTCAGGTTGACCAGATCCTCGGTGCGGGCGCGTCCATCTGCCAGGCGCAGCGGCGCCAGACTTGCCAGATCTGGCGCATCAACAGCATGGCTGGCTCGACCAGAGGCGACAGGATCCTTAGCACCATCACCTGTTCGTTGGGCGAGCTCACACCCGCAGTGTCTGCCAGAGGATGACTGGCCAGGCATATGCGGGTCTGCTCCAGCCAGTCTTCTCGGCGTTGCCGTTCGATCGGGTTCCCACCGACCCAGAACAGGGTGGCCCAGCAGCGTCGCCCGGCCAGGCCCAGGGGGCTGTTTAGCAGCCGTTCATCGGCTGCGTCGATCTGCGCCCGTTCCAGCCAAAGTCCGGGCACCTCAATATGCTGCAAGAAGCGGCCGCTGGCAAAAGGCTGTTCCGCATGGGGCAGACCCAGGGCGGTGACGTCCCAGCCTATCAGTTCGGCCCCAGGCGCCATTTGGATACCCAGCCGGTTCTCGGCCTGGCAGCCCGAAAAGCACAGGGCCTCCAGGGGTAGCCACTCGAGCCGTGCGCCGGCCCCCAGCTCAATTTGCGTGCGCTGTACCGCCCGTTCGCCGTTGGATCGGTAAAAGCGCGTTGCCCCCGGCGTGGTGATCAACCCATGCGCCTCGGCCCCGACCTTGATGCGCAGATCCAGCGTATCGCCACCCACCAGCCCACCTGGCGGATGAACCAGCACGTTGTGACAGATGCGCGGGCCCTGCGGATACAGGCTCTGCAAAATGCGCAGCGGTCCCTCGTGTTGATAGCGGGCCACGCTGCGGCCCTGTTCCAGGGCGTAGTTCAGCTCCAGTTGCGCATGCCAGCTCATGGAGCCGCAGTGTACGGTTGATGCCCTCAGGCCTGTCGGGGTAGCGGCAGGGCCGTCTTGTAGCGCACCTGTTTGAGGGTAAAACTTGATCGGATTTTTTCTACACCTTCAATCGGCGAGAGTTTGTCGAGGATGAAGCGTTCCAGCGCGGCCATGTCGGGCACCGCCACCCGGATCAGGTAATCGGAGTCGCCAGTCATCAGGTAGCACTCCATCACTTCGTCGTAGTCGGCCATGCGCCCTTCAAAGACGGCCAGGGCCTCCTTGCTCTGTGTGCGCAGGCTGATATTGATGAAAACATTGAGCCCCAGGCCGAGCTTGCTGGCATTGACCAGCGCCACATAGCGTGAGATGACGCCGGAGGCCTCCAAGGCCTTGACCCGCGCCAGGCAGGGCGAGGGTGAGAGGTGGACGCGCCGGGCGAGCTCCACATTGCTCAGACTGCCATCGCGCTGCAGCTCATCGAGCAGCCGCAGATCTATTGCATCGATTTTCATGCTGAATTTTTTGTATAAACAGCATATTATGCTTTAAAAGCCGGTTTTTAAAGGCAATAAAGCATCAAGTTTTCGCCCTAATTACCTACAGTGCGGTGCAGGTTACCAGGAGACTTCAATGAACGCCCCTTTGCTTCCGGCCTGGCTGCAAGTGCCCGAACTCAGCGCTGATCCAGACCCGCAGGAGACGGCCGAATGGCTGGAGGCCCTGACCGCTGTGGTGCAGTCCGGACCGGACGGTCCGGCGCGGGCCCGACACATTCTGCATTTGCTGGCCTCGCGGGCGCGTGCCATGGGCACGCTCTGGCAGCCCGATCTGAACACCCCGTATCGAAACACCATTGCGGTGGAAGATCAGCCAGTCTTTCCTGGCGATCTGGCCCTTGAGGAAAGACTGGCTTCGCTGATGCGATGGAATGCTTTGGCCATGGTGGTGCGGGCCAATCAGGCGTATGGGGATCTGGGCGGTCATATCGCCAGCTACGCCAGCGCGGCCGATTTGTTCGAGGTGGGTTTCAACCACTTCTTCCATGCGCGCGATGCGCAGCACCGAGGTGATCTGGTGTTTTTCCAGCCGCACAGCGCTCCCGGTGTGTACGCGCGGGCCTTCCTGGAAGGGCGTCTGAGCGAAGCAGAGCTGTCGCACTATCGGCAGGAAATTCAGGGGCTGAGCAAGGGAACACGCGGCCTGCCCAGTTATCCGCATCCCTGCCTGATGCCCGATTTCTGGCAGTTTCCCACCGGCTCTATGGGCATAGGCCCGATCAGCTCCATCTACCAGGCGCGCTTCATGCGCTACCTCACGCACCGGCAGTTGCTCAACTGTGAGGGCCGCAAGGTCTGGGGCGTTTTTGGCGACGGCGAGATGGATGAGCCCGAGAGCATGAGCGCGCTGACTTTGGCGGCGCGTGAGAATCTGGATAACCTGGTTTGGGTGGTCAACTGCAATCTGCAGCGACTCGATGGACCGGTGCGTGGCAATTTCCGCATCATCGACGAGCTGGAAAAGCTCTTTGCAGGGGCAGGCTGGCATGTGATCAAGCTGATCTGGGGCAGCGACTGGGACGGCTTGTTCGCGCGCGATGCATCCGGAGCGCTGCTGCGTGCCTTCGCCAACACGGTCGATGGTCAGATGCAGACCTTTGCCGCCAACGACGGTCGCTACAACCGTGAGCATTTCTTCGGGCAGAACCCCGAGCTGGCACGGCTGGCCCAGGGCATGACCGATGAACAAATTGATCGCCTCAAGCGCGGGGGTCATGACCTGGTCAAGATTCATGCGGCCTACGCTGCCGCAGCAGCCCACCGCGGTCAGCCCACCGTCATCCTGGCCCACACCAAGAAGGGTTACGGCATGGGCTCTGCGGGTCAGGGCAAGATGACCACCCACTCGCAGAAGAAGTTTGATGAGCTGGAGCTGATTGAATTTCGCAACCGATTCAATTTGCCCCTGAGCGATGAACAAGCCAAGGCTCTGAGTTTTTACCGACCGGCACCCGACAGTGCAGAGATGCAGTACTTACACGCTCGGCGCCAGGCGCTCGGGGGCTATCTGCCACAACGCCATGCGCTCTGCGAGCCGGTGGCGGTTCCCGAGATCAACAGCTACGCCAGTTTCGCCCTGCAGGCTGCAGGCAAGGAGATGAGCACCACCATGGCCTTCGTGCGCATGTTGGGCAATCTGCTCAAGAGCGCGCCGCTCGGGCCGCGCATTGTGCCCATCGTCGCTGACGAGGCCCGCACCTTCGGCATGGCCAATCTTTTCAAGCAGGTGGGCATCTACTCCAGCGTGGGTCAGCGCTATGCACCCGAGGATATTGGTTCGGTGCTCAGCTACCGTGAGGCGCTCGATGGTCAGATTCTCGAGGAGGGTATCAGCGAGGCCGGTGCGATTGCCAGCTGGACCGCTGCGGCCACCGCCTACAGCGTGCACGGTGTGGCCATGCTGCCTTTCTATATTTACTACTCGATGTTTGGCTTTCAGCGGGTGGGCGATGCGATCTGGGCCGCCGCCGATCAGATGCCCCGCGGCTTTTTGCTGGGGGCCACCTCGGGCCGCACCACGCTGGGCGGCGAGGGCCTGCAGCACCAGGATGGCAGCAGCCACCTGTGGGCCGCCACCATCCCCAATTGCAAGGCCTACGACCCAGCTTTTGCCGGCGAGCTGGCGGTAATTCTCGACCGTGGCATGCAGGAGATGATGGTCGAGCAGCGCGATGTGTTCTATTACGTTACCTTGATGAACGCCAACTATGCGCAGCCCAATCTGCCAGAGGGCTTGCAGGAGCAGATCATTCGTGGCGCCTACATCTATGGCCGCTACGGCCCGAGCCTTAAGACGCGTGCTGCGGCTGGTCGCGCGGTCACGCTCATGGGCTCTGGAGCCATCCTGACCGAAGTGATCGCGGCAGCCGAACTCCTGGCGGCCCAGGGTGTCAGCAGTACGGTGGTGAGTGTGACCAGCTGGAGCGAGCTGGCCCGCGATGGGCAGGTCTGCGATCGAGCCTGGCTTGAACAGGGCCAGCGTCCTCCGTCCTACTTGGCCGGGCAGCTACAGGACACAGTCGGCCCCATCATTGCCGCCAGCGACTATGTGCGGGCGGTCCCAGAGAGCGTGCGGGCTTATCTGCCACAAGGGCGCAGCTATGTGACGTTGGGCACCGACGGCTTTGGTCGCAGCGACACCCGCTCGCAGCTGCGCCAGTTTTTCGGGGTGGATGCGGCCAGTATCACCCGCGCTGCACTGCACTCACTGGCCTAGGCGATCAAGCGGCCAAAAACACACCGGCCCGGCGCGGAGTCAATCGCAGCCGCTCGCCCTCGCGCAGACCAAGTTGCGCAAATTGATCGCTGCTGATCTGCGCTTCAATCAGATCCGCAGTGCCATCGTTCTCCGCTTGCAGTTCCAGCCGGGTCACCGGCCCCACCACCAGGGCCCGCTGCAGCAAGGCGGTCATGCCGCTGGCCCCTGGCCGGTCGCGCTCGACCTGCAACTCGTGCGGTCGAACATAAGCCAGCACTGGCGCATTCTGCGCCGATCCGTGCTCCGGTGCCGGCATCGCCACACCGTCCAGATGCAATTGCCCTTCGTGCGCGCGGCCACGAAAAAGGTTGACATCGCCCAGGAAGCTGTAAACAAAGGGGCTGGCCGGCTGCGCCCAGACCTGCTCGGGTGAGCCCATTTGCTCGATACGACCTTGCTGCATCAGCACCACCCGGTCGGCCACCTCCAGGGCCTCCTCCTGGTCGTGCGTGACAAATACACTGGTGACCTGGAGTTCATCATGCAGGCGGCGTAGCCAGCGCCGCAGTTCCTTGCGCACCTTGGCATCGAGGGCTCCGAAAGGTTCGTCGAGCAGCAGGACCCTCGGCTCCACGGCCAGAGCTCGCGCCAGTGCGATACGCTGGCGCTGCCCACCGGAGAGCTGAGAGGGAAAACGCTCGGCCAGCCAGTCAAGTTGAACGAGCTTGAGAAGATCCATCACCTTGCTGCGGATCTGCCCCTCGCTGGGGCGTACCGCGCGCGGCTTGACGCGAAGACCGAAAGCCACGTTCTCGAAGACCGTCATATGGCGAAACAGCGCGTAATGTTGGAATACAAAACCCACCTGCCGCTCACGCACATGGACCTCAGTGGTGTCCTCACCGGCAAAAAAGATGCTGCCAGTGTCCGGCGTTTCCAGTCCGGCGATGATGCGCAGCAGGGTGGTCTTGCCGCAGCCTGAGGGGCCGAGCAGAGCCACCAGCTCGCCTGAATCGATCGTCAGGGACACATCGCGCAGCGCATGGAAGTTGCCGAACTGTTTGCTGATGTTGCGTATTTCTATGCTCATGGTGTGCTCAAAAAATTTTTCAGGCTTGCCCAGCGCTGCCCGGCCGGATGATGAGGCCAGTCGCATGGCCTGGGTTCTGCACCCGCTGTGACTGGCCGGGGCTCTCTGGCGGCAGTGCAGTGGCGGCGCGCAGCTCGCGTTCGTGCCGCCACTGCACTGCGCTTTTGATGATCAGGGTCACCAGGGCCAACAAGGCCAGCAGCGAGGCCACCGCGAAGGCCGCCACGGACTGGTATTCGTTGTAGAGGATCTCCACGTGCAGCGGCATGGTGTTGGTTTGGCCGCGAATATGACCTGAGACCACCGAGACTGCTCCAAATTCGCCCATGGCGCGGGCATTGCACAGAATCACGCCGTAGAGCAAGCCCCATTTGATGTTGGGCAGCGTGACCCGCCAGAAGGTTTGCCAGCCGGTGGCGCCCAAGACCAGGGCGGCTTGCTCCTCTTCGTTGCCTTGGGCCTGCATCAGCGGGATCAGTTCGCGGGCGATGAAGGGAAAGGTAACGAAGACAGTGGCCAGCACGATGCCTGGGATGGCAAAGATGACCTTGATGTCGTGGGCGGCCAGCCATGGCCCCAGCCAGCCTTGGGCGCCAAAGACCAGTACATAAACCAGGCCTGCAACCACCGGCGAGACGGAAAACGGCAGGTCGACCAGCGTGATCAGCACCGCCTTGCCACGAAATTCGAACTTGGCAATCGCCCAGGCAGCGGCCACGCCGAAGACCAGGTTCAAGGGCACGGCAATGGCGGCAGTGATCAGTGTGAGCCGGATGGCACTCCAGGCGTCGGGTTCCTGCAGTGCCTGCCCGTATGCTTGCCAACCCTTGCGCAGGGCCTCGGCAAAGACTGCAGCCAGGGGCAGCATCAGAAAGAGCAGCATGAAGGTCAGCGCCAGACCGATCAGAAGCCGGCGCACCCAGGTGGGCTCTTGGGTGCTCACGGTGCGGCCGCTGTCTGCGGCGGCGGGGTTGAGTCTCATGCCGGCGCTCCTGAGCGGTGTCGCTGCCAGGCTTGCAGCCCGTTGATGACCAGCAGCAGCGCAAAGGAGATCAGCAGCATGACCAGGGCCACCGCAGTGGCACCGGCATAGTCGTATTGTTCGAGCTTGCCGATGATGATCAAGGGGGTGATTTCCGAGATCATGGGCATGTTGCCAGCGATGAAGATCACCGAGCCGTACTCACCGATGGCCCGTGCAAAGGCCAGGGCAAAACCGGTGAGCAGCGCCGGCAGGATCGAAGGCAGGATCACCCGGGTGAAGGTCTGCCAGCGGCTTGCACCCAGGCAGGTGGCAGCTTCCTCGAGCTCTTTTTCTGCATCTTCAAGGACCGGCTGGACGGTACGCACCACAAAAGGCAGACCAATGAAGATCAGGGCAATCACCACGCCGGTGGGATTGAAGGCCAGCTGGATACCGTAGGGCTCAAACAACTGGCCTATCCATCCGTTGCCGGCCAGCAGAGCCGTCAGCGCAATGCCGGCTACGGCTGTGGGCAGGGCAAAAGGCAGATCGACCAGGGCATCCATGATCTTCTTGCCGGGAAACTCGTAGCGCACCAACACCCAGGCCACCAACAGGCCGAAGAACAGATTGACC
This sequence comes from uncultured Polaromonas sp., assembly GCA_964413475.1. Lineage (GTDB taxonomy): Bacteria > Pseudomonadota > Gammaproteobacteria > Burkholderiales > Burkholderiaceae_C > Polaromonas. The sequence continues at coordinate 23,445 of CAYPSU010000035.1, forward strand.
ACCGCGGCCAGCAGAGAGGCGCCGAAGGTCAGTCGATACGAGGCCAGCACCCGCGGCGAGCTCACGGCGCTCCAGAAGGCGTCAAAGCTCAAGCTCAGGCTTTTGAACACCAGTGCGCTCAGGGGGATCAGCACGATCAGGCTTAGATAAAGCAGGGTGTAGCCCAGCGCCAGGTGAAAGCCTGGCAGCACGCGCCGGGCGGCACGCACTTTGGGAGTGAGCGCTGGCGAGCCAGGCAATGAAAGGGCGGCACTCATCAGCGAACGGTATAGATCTTGTCGAACAGGCCCCCGTCATTGAAGTGCACCCGCTGCGCCTCTGACAGGGAGCCAAAAAACTCGGAGATCGGCACCAGCGTCATCGGCTTGAAGGTGCGGGCGTACTTGGCCAGCAAGGCTGGCGAGCGGGGGCGCAGGGCATGACGGGCGGCAATCTCCTGGGCCTCATCGGTGTAGAGGAAGTTCAGGTAAGCACGAGCCAAGTCACCGCTTCCCTTTTTGGCCACCGTGCGCTCGACCACCGCCACCGGGTTCTCGGCGACGATGCTGATCGAGGGATGCACCGCATCGACCTTACCCTCGCCGAACTCGCGATCGACCGATAGCACTTCGGATTCAAAGGTCACCAGCACATCGCCAATGTTGCGCTGCAGGAAGATCGCCGTGGCATCGCGGCCACCGCGGGCCAGCACGGGCACATTCTTGTAGAGCTTACTCACGAATTCGGCCGCCTGCGCATCGGTGCCACCCTTCTTCCGCACATACGACCAGGCGGCCAGATAGGCCATGCGGCCATTGCCGCCGGTCTTGGGATTGACCACCACCACTTGCACGCCGGGTTTGATCAAGTCGTCCCAATCACGGATGTTCTTCGGATTCCCGTTACGCACCAGAAACAGCATGGTCGACTTGGTGGGCACCGCGCTGTTCGGAAAACGCTGGGTCCAATCCTTGGCGACGACGCCCCGCTCAGCCAAAAATTCGATGTCGGTGGTGGTGTTCATCGTCACCACATCGGCCTCCAGCCCGTCGGCCACGGCCCGGGCCTGCGCGCTTGAGCCGGCATGCGACTGGTCAATTTTGAGCTCGCGACCGGTGGTCTTCTTGTAGTGCACGACGAAGGCGGCGTTGATGTCTTTGTAGAACTCGCGCGAGACATCGTAGGAGACATTCAGCAGGGTTTGAGCCGATGCCAGGGAGCTGGCAATTAGGGTTGCGGCGATAAGGGTGAGACGGGTCAGGTTTTTCATAAGGCTTGGATCGAAGGAGATAAAGAAGAGGCGAAGGATGCAGACTCGAGCAAAGGCTTCGGCCCACGCTGTGGGCAAGAACGACGACCGGCTCATCAGAGGCCAGAATCTGCTGGGACAGGACTTCAATCCGCAGGTGGCGTCTGGGGACGTTCCAGTTGTCCATGATGAGCTGCGCGGCGCGTGGCAAGCGGGCGAGCCACAGGCTCGGCCAGTGGCCGAGGCTGAAACCTTGCCAGCCAGGCACCCTTAAAACGCTTGCCTTGAGGTCAGACATCCTTGAGCCTTTTCGAGATGGGTCGGATTGTCCGAACTGCCCCTGCTGTTGCAAACGAATCTTTTGAAATTAGCTTATGCACAAGAGGCGGGTAGGGCTGGTCCCGCTTTGGCCCCTTGTGGAATCGCCAGGGAGTTCCCATGGGGGTGAGCGCGCCTCAACATGACCGCCTCACTTGCGGGTGTAGATCTGATCAAAGCTCGCCCCATCGACAAAATGATCTTTGTCGGCCTTCGTCCAGCCA
>CAYPSU010000036.1:0-5528 GCA_964413475.1 uncultured Polaromonas sp.
CGGAATCAAAATCCGGTGCCTTGACCAACTTGGCGACTCCCCTACACAGGATCTGCCCCCTTTCAGGCGCAAACCCTTCATTCGTACGCAGGTGCTAGGCCGGTTGCTACCAATTGACCAGCGGATGCTCCTGCAGCGTGCTGCATACCCGAGCGGTCCAACCGTCGGCGGGCAGGCCCGGACCGATGTCAGCCTCGACCCCCTCGGGCAGCCGGGCAAACAAGGCACTGCCTGAGCCTGTCATACGCCCCGACAACCCCCGCCCGGCGAGCCATTGCAGACCCTGTCCGATTTCGGGGCAGATCGACTGCGCCACAGGCTGCAGGTCGTTCCGGCCAAATTCATAGATTTGGTCCGGTCCGAGAGCAGCAAAGCCCGAAATTGTAGCAGTTTTGGTGCTGCGCTCTAGCTCGGGCGAGGCGAAGATCTGAGGGGTGGACAGCCCGACCGGCGGCTTGAGCACCAGGAATCGGGCCGCCGGCAGCTCCATCCCGGTCAGGCGCTCGCCCACGCCCTCAACCCAGGCGTGCCGTCCGAGCAGAAAAAATGGAACGTCCGCACCCAGCTGCAGGCCCAGGGCCATCAGATCCTGACGCGGCAGGACGGTTTGCCAGAGTTGCATCAACCCCAGCAGGCAGGTGGCGGCATCGGAGGATCCCCCGCCCAGACCCGCCTGGGCCGGTATGCGTTTTTGCAAGTGGATGTGCACGCCCAGCGCAGTGCCGGTGGCCGCCTTCAGAGTGCGCGCAGCCCGCACGCACAAGTCCTCCGCCGGCAGCTCTGTACCGCCCTGATCCTCCCGGCTGATTTGCCCGTCGCTTCTGAGCTCCAGGTGCAGGGTATCGCACCAGTCGATCAGGACAAAGGCAGACTGCAGCAGGTGATACCCGTCCTCGGCCCGCCGTCCCACCACATGGAGGAAGCTGTTGAGTTTGGCCGGTGCCTGTAAATCGTAGAGGGCTTTCATGGACCTGCCTGCGCGTCTGTCGGGCGGGCTGTCAGGGGCTTGCCCTGGCCTCGGGGTGAACAGGGTTGCTTTAAGGCCTTCATCTGTCCAGCAGTATGCGCAGGTCCACTGCCGGCGCAGGCTCGCTGCGCCGCGCTTGCAGACGGCCCTGGTCCAGTTGGGTCAGGTCGCTCTGCCAGCCCGACACCGGAGTGGGCCGGCCCTCCAGCCAGTCGAACAGGGCGCCCAGGGGCAGGGCCGCTCCAGTGACTGCCAGCAACAGCTCCTCGATGTTGGCATAGCGTCGCGTGTCCCCGCCGCCGACCCAAACCGCCTGGCTGGGGGTCCAGCGCGCCTGGGCCAGGGCGCTGCCCAGCGGGGTGTTGAGCAACAGCTGGCCCTGCTGCGCATTGCCCTCGAGTTCGAAGGCGGCGCTGAATGACTGCGGCGGTTCGCTCCTGATCTGCAGACTCAGGCGTCCGACCCAGCCGCTTGCCGGCTTGGAGGGCGGGCGACTGGCGCAACCGCCGCACAGCGCAGCCGCAGCCAGCAACACTTGCCGCCGCGAGCCGGAGCGCCCCGCCGCCGGCCTGGCGAGCCTGGGGGAAGGGCTCAAGGCTTGACCTGCAGGCGCTTGAGGGTCTCCTGCAGCGTATCGTTGTCGGCATTGAGCATCAGTCCCTCGCGCCAAATCATGCGGGCCCTTTCCTGCTGGCCCAGGCTCCAGAGGATTTCACCAAAGTGCGCGGCGATTTCCGCATCGGGCTTGGACCGATAGGCGATTTCGATCACCCGCAGTGCTTCCTGAGTATTGCCCATCCGGAATTCCACCCAGGCCAGGCTGTCCTGGATGTAGGGGTCATCGGGGGCGTATTCCAGGGCTTTCTTGATCAGTTGCCGGGCCTCCTGCAGCCGCAGGCCTCGATCGGCCAGCGAATAGCCCAGTGCGTTGTAGGCCGAGTGATAGTCGGGCTTGATCTGCATGACCTGGCGCAGCAGTTGCTCCATCTCGTCCATGCGGCCGAGCTTTTCAGCAAACAGAGATTTTTCATAGAGCAGTTCGTGATCCTTGGGCGCAGCTTTGATCGCGCGATCGATCACCTCGTAGGCCGATCGGTAATCCTTGAATTCACGCAGCAGGCTGACTTCGGCCAGCATCTTGCGCCGCGCATCCTGCGGATTTTGCTCGGGCAATTGCTGCAGCAGCGCTCGGCCCTCGGCCAGCTGGCCTTTACGGGCCAGCAGCGAAGCCCGGCGGGCTTGTGTCTGCACCAGCAGATTTCGGTCCTCCACCTGATCGATCCACCGGCTGGCAGCGTCCAGATCGCCCCGGCGCTCGGCAATCTGGGCCAACATCAGATGGGCCTGGCCGCGGCCACGGCGTGCCCGCTCTTCCTCGCGCTGAGCCTGCGTCAGCGCCAGGTAGCGCTGCAAGGTGGCTTCGGCAGGGCCGGTCCGTGGCTGATCCATCTGCAGCGAGCCCAGTAGCAGCCAGCCCTCGGCAAACTCCGGGTACTCACGGGTCAGCCGCTGCAGCTGCACGGTGGTTTCTGCGTAACGCTGCTGGTCCAGCAGGTTTCGGGCGTAGCCGATGCGCACCTCGGCATCGGCCATGCCGGGAGCCTCCAGGTAGGCGCGCACCAGCGCTTCGGCCTGCGATTGACCGGGTTCCATCAGATCCAGGGCCAGGCTCAGGGCAGGCAGACTGCGGCCATCGGCGGCCAGTGCGCGGCGGGCTGCCTCCAGGGCGCCGGCTGCATCGCCGCCGTTTATTCGCACCCGGCCCAGGGCGCTCCATGCGGGGGCTGCGGTCTGGGGGTCGGCCAGGACCGCCGCCAGAGACTGTTCAACCACGTTGGCGGCCAGCTTCTTGTCGCTGGCCCGCGCATACAGCGGCGCAATGGAGGCCATCAGCTGCGCACGCTCGGACACCGGGGTCAGTTCGATCACCGATCGCAGCGCATCGCCGGTATCGGCGATGCGGTTGAGGGCGGTCAAGATCTGAAGTTGGTAGCGCGCTGCCATCAGAGATCGCGCAGACGTCTGTCGCCAGCTGCGCACCACCTGCAAAGCTGTCTCGCCTGCCCGGGCGCCCAGGGCCAGATCGGCGGCGCGCTGAAACAGCTGTTCATCCTGGGTCTTGCGGGCAGCGTCGAGCAAAAGCGAGATGGCAGCCCCGGTATCGCCGGCGGCTGCATTCATCTCGCCGAGCATCACTTGGTAGAAGATCTGAGCATTGACAGCCGTCTGTCTCCGCGATTCGGCCGAGGCCTGACCCGGCGGGCTGCCCTGTGCTTGGGCTTGCAGGCTGGCCAGTGCCAGGCTCACACTGATCAGGGCTGCAGAGAATGACGACTTCATTGGCTGATGATAATAGAAGGCCATCGTTAACGCGCCACTGAGGACCGATGCCCGAATTGCCCGAGGTCGAAGTCACCCGGCTGAGCTTTGCCGATCGCATTGCCGGCGCCGTGGTGAAGTCTGTCCGCTTGGGGCAGCCGCTGCGCTGGCCTCTGGGCTGCCCGGCCGGTGACCTGGTGGGCCGCCGCGTCTTGGCCGTAAGGCGACGGGGCAAGTATTTGCTGATGGACTTGCAGCCCCAGGGTCTGCTGCTGGTACATCTGGGCATGTCGGGCAGCCTGTCCTTTGACACCCATCTGCCTGCTGCGGGTCGGCACGACCATTTTGATTTGGTGACCACTCAGGGAATCTTGCGCCTGCATGACCCTCGGCGTTTTGGCGCCGTGGTGCATGCCCAGGACGAAACGTCCGGGCCGGCTCTGAAGTTGCTGGGTCGCCTGGGTGTCGAGCCGCTGGGGCCGCAATTCGATCCCGGGGTCTTTCACCAGGCGCTCAAGGCCAAGCGTTCGAGTATCAAGCAGGTGCTGTTGGCCGGAGAGGTGGTGGTGGGTGTGGGCAATATCTACGCCTCTGAAGCCCTGTTCCGGGCGGGCATCCGGCCCACCGTCAAGGCGCATCGAATCAGCCGCGTGCGCGCCGATCGTCTGCATGCGGCCATTGGCGCGGTGCTCGCGCAGGCGGTGCAGCAAGGCGGCAGTACCTTGCGTGATTTTTCCAATGCCCTGGGCCAGACGGGCTACTTTCAGCTGGAGGCCCAGGTCTACGACCGTGAGGGACTGCCTTGCCGACAGTGCGGCACAGCCCTCAGGCGCATCGTGCAGCAGCAGCGTTCGACCTATTTCTGCCCGGCATGCCAGCGCGCCTGAGTCAGCCGGCTGGCCCCGACGAGCCGATTGATAAGCTGCCGCCTTCCGTCAAGGGCCATTTTGCTGCGCGGCTGATCGATTGGCAGGCTCGGCACGGTCGTAGCGGCCTGCCCTGGCAGAACACCCGCGATCCCTACCGGGTCTGGCTCTCCGAGATCATGCTGCAGCAAACCCAGGTGCTTACCGTTCGGGACTACTTCCAACGGTTCCTGCAGCGCTTCCCGACGGTACAGGATCTGGCCGCCGCTTCCCTGGATGAGGTCCTCGGTCTGTGGAGTGGTCTGGGCTACTACAGCCGCGCGCGTAATCTGCATCGCTGTGCGGTACAGGTCGTCGAGGAGCTGGGCGACTTTCCCCGCACAGCCGAACAGTTGCAGGCCCTGCCGGGTATCGGCCCATCGACGGCTGCGGCGATTGCCTCTTTTTGCTTCAACGAGCGCGCCGCGATCTTCGATGGCAATGTGCAGCGCGTGCTGGCCCGTCTGCTGGCGTTCCAAGCCGATCTGGCCCGAAGCCCCGCCCAGCGGCAGCTCAGGCAGATGGCCGACCAACTGCTGCCAGAGGCTGACCGAATGCCCTCCTACAGCCAGGCCATCATGGATTTGGGCGCTACGGTGTGCCTGCCGCGACAGCCACGCTGCCCGGTTTGTCCGGTCAGGGGCTTATGTCAGGCAGAGAAACAGGGTCAGGCGCAGGCCTACCCGCTGCGCACCCGCCAGCTCAAACGCTCAAGTGTGCGCCTGTGGCTCCTCTGGCTGGTTCGCGCCGATGGGGCGGTGTGGCTTGAACGCAGGCCCGACCGCGGCATCTGGGGCGGCCTGTACTGCCTGCCCCTTTACGACAGTCTGGCACTGTTGGAAGAGACCTTGCCCGATCGGGTTCGACCGAAGTTGATCGAGTTACCCGTGATGATGCATGCGCTGACCCATCGCGACCTGCATCTGCATCCGGTTCGGGTGCCGGTGAGCGCGCGCATGAAGCTTGCCGCTAGGGCCGGTCGGTGGTGGGCGGCTCCGGCGCTTGGCGCTCTGGGTCTGCCAGCGCCGATTCGCAGCCTGCTCCAGGTTTGAGGGGATTGTTTTGATCGGCGCAAGTTCATGGTCAGAGCTGATGTTGCCCTGACGATGAGGCTGGGATCGGCGGCGGCGACTCGATGGGCGCTTGTTCGCGCCGAGGGCGGCGCTCCCACACCCTCCCGCCCCGGCCTTCGAGCTGGGTGGGAGTTGTGCCCCCTTGCGGTGATTTCCCCGTCGTAGGAGCCGCGCCCTTCCGGGGGGTGATTCCCCCTTTGTAGGAGCTACGCCCTTCCGGGGGGTGATTCCCCCTTTGTAGGAGCCGCGCCCTTCCGGAGGGTG
>CAYPSU010000036.1:5628-14982 GCA_964413475.1 uncultured Polaromonas sp.
GTAGGAGCCGCGCCCTTCCGGAGGGTGATTCCCCCTTTGTAGGAGCCGCGCCCTCGCGGCGATGGGGCCAGGGCTTGGGGAGCAACCCTCTCCAGACCCCGATTACGGGCTCACCGCATCGAGTTCACGGTGCCGCTTGAGGGTGTTCCATCGCGAGCTGAAGTTTTTCTCAAGGGATTCGACCAGGTACACCGAACGGTGTTGCCCTCCGGTGCAGCCGATCGCCACCGTGACATAGCTGCGATGGTCGCGCGCCATCGGCTCGAGCCATCGCAACAAAAATTGTTCGACGGATGAAAACATATCGACCACCTCGACGCTTTGTCTCAGATAGGCCGCCACCGGTTCGTCGCGGCCGGTCAGGGGACGCAGGTCCTTCTCGTAGTGGGGATTGGGCAGCATCCGCACATCAAACACATAGTCCGCATCGAGCGGAACGCCGCGCTTGAAGGCAAAGGACTCAAACACCAGCGTCAGCTGTCCCTTTGGAGCCTGGATCAGGTCCTTGATATAGAGCTGCAGCTGCGAGGGGCGGATCATGCTGGTGTCAATCGCATGGGCATGCTCACGCAGCTCGCCGAGCAGGTCGCGCTCCAGATTAATGGCTTGTTCAAGCATCCGGTGCTGATCGGCCTGACCTGGACGCGACAGCGGATGCAGACGCCGGGTTTCTGAAAACCGGCGCACCAGCATATCGGTGCTGGCATCGAGGAAGATGCAGGTGATCGGCATACCTTGATCGCGCAGCTGGCGCAGTCGCTGTGGAACCAGGTGCAGAGATTGCGCGCTGCGCACATCTATTGCAATGCCGATCTTGCGCGTATGGCGCTGCGCCTCCAAGGACAGAAAGCTGTCGAGCAGTTCGGGCGGCAGGTTGTCTACGCAGTAGTAGCCGGCGTCTTCCAGAGCGTGCAGGGCCACCGACTTGCCTGAACCTGACATGCCGGTGATCAGCACCAGTTCGGTGCTGGTGGGGGCTCTCGTCTCGTTCATTGCAACATCTGCCGGGCGTGGGCCAGGCTGGTGTCGGACAGGCGTTCGCCACCGAGCATGCGCGCAATCTCGGTGACCCGCTCCTCGCCACGAATTGGCAATACCCGGCTGCGGGTGCTTTGACCCCGACTTTCCTTGCTCACCAGCAGATGGGCATCGGCGCAGGCAGCCACCTGGGGCAGGTGGGTCACGGCCAGCACTTGCCGGTCGCGGCCGAGCTGCTTCATCAGCCGTCCCACGGTCTGCGCTACGGCGCCGCCGACGCCGGCGTCGACCTCGTCGAAGATCAGGGTCTGCGCCTGGCCCAGCCGGCTGGTGGTCACCGCAATGGCCAACGCAATTCGCGAGAGCTCTCCCCCGGAGGCCACCTTGCCCACCGGACGCGGCGTGGCGCCCGGGTGGCCGGCCACCAGAAACTGCACCGACTCCAGCCCCGATGACTGAGGCGGCTCGAGCGCTTCAAGTTGCACTTCAAAGCGCCCGCCCTGCATGCCCAGCCCCTGCATCGCCTGGGTGATCGCCCGTGCCAGCTTGGGTGCGGCCTGGGCCCTCGCCTTGGAAACCACCTGCGCTTCCTTCAGATAGGCTTGATAAGCGTCGGCGCTGGCCCGCTCCAAGCTTTGCAGATCGGCTGCGGCATCGAGCCGGCGCAGCTCAGCGCGCCAGCCCTCCAGCAGCGCCGGCAACTCTTCGGGCGCGCGCTTGTAGCGTCTGGCCAGGCTGATCCAGGCGGCCAGACGCTGATCCAGTTCGCTCAGCTGCTGCGGATCGAGATCGTTGTGCCGGGCATAGGCCGAGAGCGAATGGGCCGCGTCCTCGGCCTGGGCCAGGGCGCCGGCCAGTACCTCGGCAATGGCCGCAAAGCGCGGCTCGATGGAGGACTGCGCTTGCAGCAAATGCTGTGCGCGGGCCAGCAGGCCCGCTGCATTGGTGTCGGCCTCCTGCAGGGCCAGCAGCGAGCCCTGCACCGCCTCTTCAAGCGCCTGCGCATTCGACAGGCGGCTGTGTTGGGCGTTGAGATCCTCCCATTGGCCCGGCTGCGGCGCCAGCTTGTCGAGTTCGCCAATCTGCCAGCTCAGTCGCTCCTGCTCGCGGGCCAGAGTCTGCTGGGCCTGTTGCGCCTCTTGCAGGGTGTTCACAGCCTCGCGCCAGGCTTGCCAGCCCTGACGCAGCGAGCCGGTGCTGATCCCCGCATACGCATCGAGCAGGGCCCGGACTTCGTCTGGCCGGGTCAGACTCTGCCAGGCATGCTGTCCATGGATGTCGACCAGCTTCTCGCCCAGCTCCCGAAGTTGCGTGGCCGTGGCTGGGCTGCCATTGATCCAGGCCCGGCTGCGTCCCTGGGCGTCTATCGTGCGCCGCAGCAGCAGTTCGTCACCATCGGTAAAGCCTGCGGCCTCCAGCCAGGGCTGAAGATCCGGTAAAGCCTCGAAGCAGGCGCTGATCTCGCAGCGCTCGGCCCCTTCGCGAACGACCGCAGCCTCGGCCCTTGCGCCCAGGACCAGCTGCAGCGCATCAATCAGGATGGATTTGCCAGCACCGGTTTCACCGGTCAGCACGGTAAAGCCGGCGGCCAGCTCGATCTCGAGCTCGGTCACGATCACGAAATCGCGAAGGAACAGGCTCTTGAGGCTCATCGGTTGGCGGGGATCTGGGTTCGAGGGACGGTCACGCGGCACTTTCGGGACTCAGACGCCGCCCTCGTTCCAGTGCATCTTGCGCCGCAGGGTATCAAAATAACTCCAGCGCTGCGGATGTAGAAAGCGCACCTGGTGCGCTGAGCGTTTGACCACGATCCGGTCACCGTGCAGCAAAGTAGCCAGCGACTGCATATCAAAGTTGGCACTGGCATCGCGACCGGCGACCAGTTCAATGGCCACCTCGCCATCATCGGGCAGCACGATCGGCCTGTTGGACAGGGTGTGCGGCGCAATGGGCACCAGCACCCAACCCCCGATCGCCGGATGCAGAAGCGGTCCACCGGCCGATAGCGCATAGGCGGTGGAGCCGGTGGGTGTGGCAATGATCAGGCCATCGGCGCGTTGATTGGCCACAAAGCGACCGTCGACTTCGACACGCAACTCCACCATGCCCGCGGTAGCCCCGCGATTGACCACCACATCGTTCATCGCGGTGGCAGAGAACACGCATCGGCCGTCGCGCATGACGCTCGCTTGCATCAGCGACCGACGCTCCTCCTCATAGTGTCCTTGCAGCATGGGACCGAGAACCGACTCATAACCCTCCAGGGGTATGTCGGTGATAAAACCCAGCCGCCCCTGGTTGATGCCGATCAGGGGCACGCCGTGCGGCGCCAGCTGTCGGCCTATGCCCAGCATGGTGCCATCGCCCCCGAGCACCAGGCCCAGATCGCATTGGGCGCCGATCTGCGCCACATTGAGCGTTGGGTAGTCGTTCAGGCCGGTATTGCCGGCAGTTTCAGACTCCAGAGCCACCTCGCAGCCCTGGCGGTGGAGGAATTGGGCGATATCCTCCAGGGTCGCATTCGATCCGGCAATCTGGTATTTGCCGACCAGCGCGACATGGCGGAAGCGGGACTTCATTCGTAAATTACATCACAGCGCGGCCGATTGCGTCGGCTTTCCCGGCCGATCAGCGGGGCCTTGGCCTTCGGCAGGGCGGGGTGCGCACGCCGGCCCGCAGATTCGTAGAATCGGGCCATGCTGGACGAACGCGCCAAGTTGCTGCTCAAGGCCCTGGTCGAACGCTATATCGCCGACGGTCAACCGGTGGGTTCGCGCACGCTCAGCCGCGCCTCGGGCCTGGAACTGTCGCCGGCCACCATCCGCAACGTGATGAGCGATCTGGAGGAATTGGGCCTGATCGTCAGCCCGCACACCTCGGCAGGACGCATTCCGACCGCCCGTGGCTACCGCTTTTTTGTCGACACCATGGTCATGGCCCAGCGCGATGCTCGTTTCTCAGAGCCTATGGCTCAGGCCACCCTGGCGCCCGACCAGCCACAAAAAGTGATCAGCAACGCCGCACAGATGCTCTCAAGCCTGTCGCACTACGTCGGCGTGGTCATGGCGCCCAGGCGTTCTTCGGTTTTTCGCCACATTGAATTTCTGCGCTTGTCCGAAAAGCGGCTGCTGGTCATCATCGTCTCGCCCGATGGGGACGTGCAAAACCGGGTACTGTTCACCGACTTTGACTACAACCAGACCCAGCTGATTGAGGCGGCCAATTTTCTGAACGCCCACTACGCCGGCCGCGATCTGGAGGAGGTGCGGGAACGACTCAAGAGCGAGGTGGAGGCCCTGCGAAGCGAGATCGCCAGCCTGATGCAGGCGGCTGTGCAGGTGGGTTCGGAGGCCATCGAGTCGCGAGATGAAGTGGTGATTGCCGGCGAACGCAATCTGCTGACCGTCAGCGATTTTTCCAGCGACATGGGCAGCTTGCGCAAGCTCTTTGAATTGTTCGAGCAGAAGGCCCAACTCATGCGGCTGCTCGATGTCTCCAGTCGTGCTGAGGGGGTGCGCATCTACATCGGGGGCGAGAGCCAGGTCGTTCCCTACCAGGAGCTGTCGGTGGTCACCGCCCCCTATGAGGTCGACGGCCAGGTGGTGGGCACGCTCGGTGTGATCGGCCCCACCCGCATGCCCTACGACAAGATGATCCAGATCGTGGACATCACCTCCAAGCTCGTCAGTTCGGCGCTCAGCCACAGTCGTTAAGAGCGCGCTCGCGCCGGCGTCTAAAATCGGCAGTCCGGGGGGCGTTAGCTCAGTTGGTTAGAGCAGAGGACTCATAATCCTTTGGTCGTCGGTTCAAGTCCGCCACGCCCTACCAGATTTCTTGACCCTACACCCATGCCGTTAAGGGCGCGCCTTGCGTGCCACACGACCATGCGGGGATGTCAGGCAGTCTTGAATCTGCGTCCCTGATGCAGCCTCATCTTCCTGGCAATCCAGGCTGCAGTTCGGTTTCGCCCGGTGCACGGTAGACATAAGCCTCGCGGGTCTTGCGTGCGGGCCTCACCGTACGTCATTGGGCTCACGCGCGGTGCGCGCAGCGCCGCTGCGTCCATCTGTTTTTCCGGCCAGTGTGGCGGGGCCTGCAACAGGGCCGTTTTGAACCGGGTCTTGATCCAAGCTGCCGTCTGCTGGCGCGTCGGACTTGCGTGGCCGACGGTAGCGCAGCTTGGTCAGCAAGATGGTCGAGGCCAAGGCCAGGGTGATGGCGTTGGCGATGATCAGAGGCCATTGCCCCAGGCTGAGACCATAGGCCAGCCACAGCGCAATACCCAGGGTAAAGCAGCTGTACATGCCCAGCGATATGCCGCTGACGTCGCGGGTGCGCAGGGTCAAAACCGCTTGCGGGACAAAAGAAAGGGTGGTGAGGATTGCAGCGGCGTAGCCGATCAGTTCTTGTGCAGACATGCGTTTACAGGGCGTCAGATGCGTCCGTCTTGCCGTCGTGGATACGCTCGGGCGTATACCCCTTGTTTTCAGGGTCTGACATGCCCGAGGGCGCGGTTGTAGAGCGTCAGGTCGACAAAACGGGCGGGGTCTGGCGCCTTGCCGCCCCACTGGCCCTCGATTTCGGCACGCAAGGCCAGCACATTGCGAAAGCCCGCCATGTCAAAGGCGCAGTCCTTGGCCAACCCACTGCCGCGCGTCATCAGCTCGGTATAAGTCATCGCCGCCACTTGAGGCGTGAGCTTGAGTTCGCGCATCAAGACCCGCAGCACCAGGTCGCGTTCGGCCGGATTTTGAGCGGCCCGGCAGCCCTCTATGTAAGCGGCCAGGTAACGCTCGAGCGCCGGGCCGTTGGCCGCTGCCCAGGGCCTCATCACAAAGACCCCCTGCGCCTGATAGGGGCCAAACAGATCGATGGTTCGGCCCAGACTCTTGGCGCCTCTCTCCTTGGCCAGGAAATTCCAGGGTGGATTGAGCAGCGTGGCCGCGCCCTCGGGCGTGTCGAGTCCCTTCGTGCGGGCCTCCGAGCCACCGAGCGGAAATATTCTGTAGTCCTGGCCTTCCTTCAGGCCCGCATCCTTGAGGATCTTGCGCCCGATCAGTGCATACGCCGTGTTGGGGGCGTCGACCACATAGGTGCGGCCGCGCAGGTCGGCGATTTTGTGAATCTCCGGCCTGACCAGCAGTTCATTCATGCCCCCATCGCCGCCGGCCACGATGACCGCATCGGCCTTGGCCACCTCGATCATGGCTACGGTGTTGTCAACTGCGGCATGGGCAATCTCAAAGCGGCCGGCGGCCAGCCCCGCGCGCTGTTCCGTTGAATTGGGCGTGAAGAAAACCTGCAGCGTGACCCCTCGGCGGGCAAAGTAGCCTTTTTCCTGGGCCATGTAAATGGGCAGGTTGCTGGCGCCGCGAAAGACATTGACGCGCAGCGTCACCGGGTCGTTGGGCGGCGGCGGGGTTTGCGGTACGCTGGTGCATCCGGCCAGCATGAGGGCAGCAAGGAGGGCCAGAGTTTTTTTCATCGTTTTCTCCTGTCGTGTCGAGGCCAGCGGGCGCGTTGGCTCGATCGCCCCAGAGGATGCGATGAAAAGATCGTTTGTGTACTTAGGGATTGCCCTGTAACGGCCGAACCCGTCCAGACGCATCATCGGCTGCGCCCATGCCCCGCTCACTTTCATGACCGACAGTGCCCCCCAGCGCGCCTCTGGTGCGCATCATTTTTTGCAGGGTCTCACGGACCTTGGCATCGACCATGTTTTTGCCAATCTGGGCACCGACCATGTCAGCCTGATTGAAGAGCTGGCGCGTTGGGACGCGCAGGGCCGAGCGCATCCGTCCTTCATTTTGTGCCCGCATGAGAATGTCGCGGTGCACATGGCCGCTGGCTATACGGCGCTGACCGGCCGGGGACAGGCGGTGATGGTGCACGTCGATGCCGGAACGGCCAATGCCGTCATGGGCTTGCACAACATGATGCGTGCGCGGCTTCCGGTTTTGCTGCTGGCCGGCAAGGCGCCTTTCACCCTGCGCGGCGAGTTGCCCGGATCGCGGGACAACTATGTGCATTTCGTCCAGGATCCGTTCGATATCGGCAGCCTGGTGCGGCCCTATGTGAAGTGGGAATACAACTTGCCCTCGGCGGTGGTGGCGCGTGAGGCGCTGCGACGTGCGCACACTCTCATGCACACCGAGCCGCCCGGACCGGTCTACATGACGCTGCCGCGAGAGGTGCTGGCCGAGCAGGTCAGCGCCGCGCCCGACGGTTTTGAGGCGCAGCGCCATGGGCCGGCTTTGCTCGGTGGCATTGACACCGAGCGGGCGCAGCAGATGGCGGCCAAGTTATTGGCTGCGGTCAAGCCGGTGCTCATCACCTCCTATCTGGGGCGCAAAAGCCAGGCGCCGGCCGCGCTGGAAGAGCTGGCGCAGTTGTGCGGCATCGAGGTCGTCGAGTACATGCCCAGCGCCATGAACCTGTCGCGGCGTTCGACCTGCTTTGCTGGCTTTGATCCAGCCCAGGTGCTGCCCGGTGCCGATGTGGGTCTGCTTGTCGACGTCGATGTGCCCTGGCTGCCGCGTTTCGTGCGTCCAGATGCACGGACCTGGTGGGCGCATATTGATGTGGATCCGATCAAGCAAGACTATCCGATGTGGGGCTTTGCCACCGATTTGCGCATCCAGGCCGACGCTACCGCCGTGCTCACGCAAGTGGCGGCCCTGGTGCGCGAAGGGGCCGATGCGAAATTTCATGAACGTGCCGACCTGCGCCGGCAAACCTTGAAGGCGGCGGCCGAGCAACGGCGCGCGGCTTGGGGCCGGCTGGCGGCGCAGCCCGGTCAGCTCGATGCGATTGCCCCGGCCTGGATCTGTGCCGCACTCGGCCGAGCCTTGGCGCCCAGCGACATCGTCATCAACGAGGCGGTGCGCAATTCGCCGTCGGTGCATCAGCAGATCGAGCGCACCGAGCCCTTGAGCTTTTGGGGCGGCGCCGGGGGCGGTCTGGGTCTGAGCGGGGGCATGGCCCTGGGGGCCAAGCTGGCCCGGCCCCAAGCCCGTGTGGTGCATATCGTGGGCGATGGCGCGTTTCATTTTTGTACCCCCGATTCGGTCTATGCCACCGCGCAGCGTTACGGACTGCCTATCTTTACGGTGGTGCTCGACAACGGGGGCTGGCAGGCGGTCAAGGAGGCGGTGCTGCGGGTCTATCCCGACGGTGCCGCCGCCCAGGCCAATGAGTTTCAGGCGCGCCTGCAAGGCACGCAGCGTCGCTTTGAGCAAGTGGGTGAGGCTTTCGGCGCCTATGGCGAATGCCTGCGCGATCCACAGCAGGCTGAGGCCGCCATCGCTCGCTGCTTGCGCGCGCTTGACGAAGGCCGCTCGGCGGTGCTCAATGTGCAGATTGGGCTGCAATGAATCTAATCCGAGCCTCAAGGAGTCATCCATGAACTTGATGTCTGTTTTTCCCTCGGTCCGCCGGGTGGCCTGGCTTGTGGCGGCGCTGTCCTGTTCAGTCTTTGCCCAAGCGCAGGACTACCCCAGCAAGCCGGTCACCATCGTGGTGGGCTATGCCGCCGGCGGCGGCGTTGATTTCATGGCCCGCCTGCTGGCTGAAAAGCTGGCCGATCGACTCAAGCAGCCGGTGGTGGTGGAGAACCGGCCCAGCGTGGGTGCGGTGGTGGCCAGCACCTATGTCTCCAAGGCCAGGCCCGATGGCTATACCCTGATGATGGGTGCGCCCGGGCCGATCATCTTCAACCATGCGCTCAACGACAAATTGCCTTATGGGCCGCGCGACTTTGCACCGATTTCCATCATGAGCAATTCGCCACTGGTGTTGCTGGTCAATGCCAACAACCCGGCGCGCAATGTGCAGGAACTGGTGGCGCAGTCACGCGCCAACCCGGATAAAGCCAATTACGGGGCCAGCTCGGCCTCGTTTCAGCTGACCACCGAATTGTTCAATCGGCGCACTGGCGCACGATTCACGCATATCCCTTACAAGGGGGCCAACGAGGCGGTGCAGGCGGTCATGTCGGGTGATGTGACCATGACCCTGGCCGATTCCGGCCCGGCCATCACGGGCTTGCAAAGCGGTCGCGTCAAGGCGCTGGCAGTGACTTCGGCCGAGCGCTTGAAGGATCTGCCCAATGTGCCCACCCTCTCTGAGCTGGGCATAGATCTGAAGGCGTCCTTGTGGATCGGCCTGTTGGCCCCGGCGGGCACACCGGCCGACATCATCAAGCGCCTGCATGAGGAAATGGTCCGCATTGTCGACATGCCCGATGTGCGGGCCCGTATTGCCGGCAAGGCCAGCACGCCGATGACCAATGCGCCCGAAGAGTTTGCGCGGCTGATCGCCAGCGAGATCACGCTGTGGCGGCAGGTGGCGCAGGAGAACAATATTCGGGGCAACTGA
>CAYPSU010000036.1:15082-20787 GCA_964413475.1 uncultured Polaromonas sp.
TCGACAAACCGCTCATCCACCGCAAAGTCAATCGTGGCCTGCGGCAGTGCGCGCCGCAAGTCGGTGAGGGCCGGCAGGGCGTGAACGATATCGCCGAGTGCGGACAGGCGGATGACCAGAATGTGCATCGCAAGATTGTCGCAGGGGCCTTAACCGGCCCCCGACTCAGGCGGGCGGCGGTACCCTGCGGTTGACCCATGTCAGGCCGGCCGCTATCGTGACCAGGGCCAGAATCAGGCGCAGCGTCAACGGTTCATCAAGCAGCAACACACCAGCGACCAGACCGAAACCCGGGGTTGTCAGTGTGAATGCGCTCATCTTGCTGGCCGGATAGTGACGCATCATCCAGTACCACAGCAGCATGCTGGCAAAGGTCACGACCAGGCACTGGTAGGCCAGCAGGCCGATTAAGCTCAGGTTCCACGCCGGGCTGCTCCAGGAAGGTCCGGGCAGAGCCATCAGCGCCAACAGCGGGGCAGAGCCAGCCAACTGATAGAACAGGCTTTTTTCGGCGCTGGCCCGGTTGAGCGCGGTGGCCCGAACGCTGATGACCGTCAGCGCCCAGAAGAAGCCTGCCGCTGCCGCCATCAGGTCACCTATCCACTGGCTCGGCGGTGCCGGCCCCTCAAAACTTTCGCTGAAAGCCAGGCCCACCCCGACGAAGGCCACCAGCATGCCACCCATCTGCACCAGCGACAGTCGCTCGGATTTTTCGATGAAGGGCATGCCCAGCGCCACGACGAAGGGGGAGAGATAGAGGAATACGCCAAAGCGGCTGGCGCTGGTGTACTGCAGCCCCAGGTAGGTAAAAGCTGCGGTTCCGGCATAAAACGCGCCCACCAAAAGCCCACCGCGCAAAGTGCCGTCCCGTTCAAAGAGTGCAATACCGCGGTACCTGCACCACAGCAGCACCAACAGCGCAGTCAGCCCAGACCGCAGGGTTCCCAGGACCATCGGATCGACCTGCGCCACGGTCAGCTTGATCACGATCTGGTTGAGGCCCCACAGGGCGCAGCAGGTCAGCAGACCGGCGATCGCGACGGCATCAAGATGAGTTTTGCGAACGATCATGGAGCGGCAGTATGCCCGACCCATGGGCCCTCGCTGCGCTGGCAAGCGGTCAGGCTTCGGGTCCCGGTCCATCCAGGCCGTTCTGGCATTGTGCAGACTGGGTCTGCACTTGCTTTGGCAACCCTGATGGTCTTGCAGCGCAGCGTGTGATTCGGGCTTATCTGCCTGTCTGCTTCTGGGAAGGTCTGCAGCAAGGCCTGCGATACTGCAGCTCTGTGCTTAGGAATCAGGTGCGGACTCATGCCTTCACGCTTGTTGATCGGTTTTCTATCATTTCTTTCGAAGCCACTTCTGACGCGTTTGTCTGTCCTCGCGCTTTCTTTGGCGGTGATGACGCCGGCTTGGCTTGGCGCCCAGACGGCACTGTCGGACCCCGAGGCCTTGAATCGGCCATTTGTCACTGTCAACGGCGAGCCGCAGCCTGTGGCTCGAGCGGAGGTTCTCCTGCGAGAGCAGTGGGTCCGCGGTGTCGCCAATTCACCGCAGCTACAGGCAGCGGTGCGTGATCTCTTGATCAATCAGGCGGTCATGGCCCAAGCTGCGAGCAAGGAGGGACTGGACAAGCTGCCGCTGGTGCAGGCGCAGATTGAACTGGCCCGGCAGTCGGTGCTGGCGCAGGCGTGGCAGCAGCAGATGGCTCAGAGCCGGGACATTTCTGAAGAAGAGTTTCGCCAGGAGTATGAGCGCCAGGTCAAGCTGCTTGGCTCGCGTCAGTATCGCTTGCGCCACCTGTTGGTCAACGAAGAGGACACAGCCAAGCTGCTGCTCGATCGCATCCGCGCTGGCGGCAAGATCGCCGATCTGGCCGCTGAATTTTCCCGCGACGAGAGCACGCGCAATACCGGCGGCTTGACCGACTGGATGGCTCAGGGTGAGATCGTGCCGGCCCTGTTGCAGGCGCTGGAGTCGCTCAAGCCGGGGCAACTGGCGCCCCAGGCGGTGCGTGGACCGGCGGGCTGGCATGTGCTGGCGCTGGAGGACTCTCGGCCCTTCGTGGCGCCGCCTCGTGAAACTCTGAGGCCGCAACTGGCAAGGGCGATCAGTCAGCAGCGTCTCCAGGCCGCGCTGGAGCGACTCAGGCAATCGGCCAGGGTCGAATAAGACCTTCGGTCCGTGGCAGGGCTTAGTCGCCCAGCCCCAGATCGCTGGAGGCCGAGTCCAGCCAGTCGGCCGCCTCGCTGGCCAGGACGGTGCCGGCCGCCGCACCGAGACCGGCCGCCAGTGCGGTCTTGAGCACCCCCGAGCCCCAGCTGCGCGCTGCGGGCTGAGTTGCATCAAGCGCTGCCGGTTGCGAGGCCTGCTGAGCTTTGAGGGCCATGCGCAGCCCCATGACCTGCTGCACCAGCCAATAGACCGCCAGCGGGTTTTGCGACAGGGTCTGGTCAATCAGGCGCTGGGCGGCGCGGTCGCAGGGCTCGCGAACCGCCATGGCTTCGCGCAAGAAGGCCATCAATTCGTCCCGCTCTTTCTCATTCATGGCTGACTCCTGGAATTCAGGTGCTTATCTTCATCCGATTGGGACGGCTTGACCAGCCCCGGGGGCTTTCCCCCGGGTGTCACAGGGTCTTGCCCCAAAAAGAGGGCCCTATCGCCGCACGGATCCGGTTCCCACAAAATTCACGCCCAGACCGTCTTGGCCTTTGACGGCGGGAGCGGGAAGCCGCCCCTGGCGTGATGGCGTCTGCCTTCAGAGAGCCCGGACCGGGACAGATGCGACAGGGCCGCCGAGCAGAGCCTCCAGCCTTGCGGTAGATTCTGGGTTTTGCGCTCAAAACTACCACTCCATGCAGATCCAGTTCAAGCTCAATGGCGACAATCAGCGCCTTGATGTACCCCCCCAGACCCTGCTGGTCGATGCGATCCGTGATTCTCTGGGTCTGACCGGCACCCATGTGGGCTGTGACACCAGCCAATGTGGCTGCTGCACGGTTCATCTCAATGGCCGCGCGGTCAAGTCTTGCTCAATGCTGGCGGCCCAGGCTGAGGGGGCCGAGATCGTCACCATTGAGGGCTTGGGCGCAGACGGGCTGCACCCTGTGCAGAAGGCGTTTTCGCGCTGCCACGGTCTGCAATGCGGGTTTTGCACGCCGGGGATGATCATGGCCAGTGCCGACTTTCTGCGGCACCATCCCAACCCCAGCCGTGCCGAGATTGAGGAGGCGCTTGAAGGCAATCTGTGCCGCTGCACCGGCTATGTGAACATTGTGGAGGCGGTGTACGAAGCGGCCCAGTCACACGAGCAGGGGCGCTCATGAGCCAGGTCCTGCTGCGCAAAGAAGACCAGCGACTGATCACTGGCACGGGGGCCTTCACCGCCGATCCGATTCAAGCCGGCACCCTGCACGCCTGTGTGGTGCGGTCAGTGCATGCCCACGCCCGCTTCAAGGCTGACTGGTCGGCGGTTCGTCAAGCCCCTGGGGTGCGTTGTGTGCTCACCGCCGAAGATGTGGCTGCTGCCGGCTTCGGCCCGCTGGTCAATGCGGCCGCTGTCAAGGACGTCCAGGGTCAGCCGCAGGTTGTTTGCCGCATGCCGGTGCTGGCCGCCGATACGGTTCTTTTTGTAGGCCAGCCGATAGCTCTGGTGGTGGCCGATACCGCTGTGCAGGCCGCCGATGCGGCCGAACTGGCCGATATTGACTATGACAGCCTGCCTTGCGTCGTGACGTTCGAGGACGCCACCGCGCCCGGCGCGGTTCAGCTGCATGACCAGGCCCCGCGCAACACATCGGTCATCTTCGAAAACGGCAACAAGGCGGCGGTAGAGGCGGCCTTTGCCTCGGCCGCCTTCCGGTCCGATCTCAAGGTGGTCAGTCAACGACTGATCCCCGCGCCCATGGAGCCGCGGGCGGTGCAGGTCTGGCACGAGGCGGAAAGCGGACACACCCATGTGCGCACGCCCACCCAGGGCGTACCCGGCATGCTGAACCTGCTGGCTGCCATCACCGGCTGGCCGGCAGAGACGATTCATGTGCACACCCAGGACGTCGGGGGTTCTTTCGGCCTGCGCGGCACGGCCGGTTCTGAGCATGCGCTGCTCATGCTGGCAGCTCGGCGTCTGGGTCGGCCAGTGCGCTGGGTGTCCAGCCGATCGGAAACTTTTTTGTGTGACTGGCATGGCCGAGCCCTGACGCTGCATGGGCGCATTGCGCTGGATGCGCAGGGCCGTATTCTGGCCTTGCAGTTTGAAAACCAGGTCGATGCCGGCGCCTTCAATGTCTACTACAGCACGCACATCGGCGCCCGCAACCTGTCCATCACCATGGGCGGCGTCTACAAGGTGCCGGCACTGCATATGCAGTCGCATATTTTCTTTACCAATACGGTGCCGGTGTCGGCTTATCGTGGGGCCGGCCGCCCCGATATCTCGTATGCGATCGAGCGCCTGATCGATCATGCCGCGCATGAGCATGGGTTTGATCCGGTCTCCTTGCGTCGGCTCAATTTCATTGCGCCGCAGGATTTTCCGTATACGACTGCCAATGGCACCACATACGACAACGGTGATTTCGCGCGTGTGATGGACTGCGCTCTGGCTGACTCCGACGTGCCTGGACTGGACCAGCGTCGCCAGCGTGCGCGTGCCCGCGGTCGCCTGTTTGGACGGGGCCTGGCCTACTATCTGGAGTCCTCCGGACCGGGATCGGCGGCCAAAGATCAGGTGCGAGGTCGCATCGAAGGCGGGGGCCTGACCTTGCATGCCATCTCGGGCGCCTCGGGTCAGGGACATGAGACTTCGTTTGCACAAATCGTCGAGCGCGAACTGGGCCTGAGCGCCGACCGGGTGCGCTTCCTGGCTGGCGAGGTGGGCCGTGATCTGGTGGGCAACACCACGGGGGGGTCGCGCACGCTCTATGGAATCGGCAGTGCGGTGTTGGATTTATGCCGGCAGCTGATGGAGCAGGGTAGGGCCGAGGTGGCGGCGCAGTGGGGCTGTGAGGGCGCTGACCTCGCGATCGATGGAGGTTGCTGGATGGCCCCCGGCCGTGACCGGAAACTGCGGTTTGCCGACTGGATCACGCAAGCGTCGGTGCAAGGTCGTGAGGTCATTGGCCAGGCCTCCTCGGGTTCGACCTTCCCCAATGGTTGCCACATCGCCGAGGTGGAAATCGACCCGCAGACCGGCCAGTGCGAGGTGGTCGGCTATTGGGCCGCTGATGATGTGGGTGAGGTCATCTCTCCCTTGCAACTGCTCGGGCAGGTCCATGGCGGCATCGTGCAGGGGCTGGGGCAGGCTTTTGCAGAGCAGGCGGTGTATGACCGCCAGACGGGTCAGCTGCTCACCGGCTCTTTCATGGACTACGCCATGCCGCGCGCCGGCGTGCTCAAAAGCTTTCACCATCGCAGTGTGCCGGTGCCGACCCAGCTCAACAAGCTCGGCGCCAAGGGTGTGGGGGAGTCCGGTTGCTCGGGCTCGCTGCCGGCCCTGGCCAATGCGGTTGTAGATGCCCTGCGCCCCCTGGGGATCCAGTCGATTGACATGCCCTTCACGCCGGCCAAGCTATGGTCGCTGATCGCCGCCAAGGACTGAGCGCGGCCTGTCGTCGCATGGCGGGTCGCATCGCGCCGAGGGCGGCGCTCCCACCACAGAGGTGAAGCCTCGCGCATGGCAGGTCGCATCGCGCCGAGGGCGGCGC
>CAYPSU010000036.1:20887-24875 GCA_964413475.1 uncultured Polaromonas sp.
ACAGAGGTGAAGCCTCGCGCATGGCAGGTCGCATCGCGCCGAGGGCGGCGCGTCTACCTTTGATGAGCAGCCTTGGGCTTATTTCGCAGGAGCCGTGCCCTAGGGTTTTCACCGCATTGCGGGCTATCGATCTGTGCCTTTAAATTCTGAGCCGCTTGTGTATACGTTCTCGCCTCAAGGAGTCCGGTATGTACAAAAAGTGGTTGACTCTACTGCCCCCCCTTGCCGCTGTGCTCTTGGCCGCTTGCGTCGATCCGGTCGAACAGTGTGTGGCCAAGAAGCAAGAGGCCTTTCGCAAGGCCAATCCCAAGGCCGATTACGCGGTCGGCTCCACGGCCAACGAAAAATTCCGCGCCGATTGCAGGGCCAGTCATCGACAGTGAGGGTCGGGCCCCTGCGCGGGGATGCCCGGGAGCTAGCTGACTGCGGTGACCCGAAAGCCTTGCCTGGGAAAGTGCACGTGTACCGTACCGGCGCGCGGGTCGGATCGTTCGATCACCACCTCCCGGGAGCTCAGGCCCACCAGCGTACCGCGGCTGGGCTCTAGCCCGTAGTCGGTGGCAGCCACCTCCACCCACTGACCCGGCTGCAGACCGGGCTGGGCAAGCAGTTCGGTGGGCGCATGGCTCCGGCTGCTTGCTGAAATCTCCAGCGCCTCGGTCGAGTGCATATCCTGACTTTGGCCATGGCCCAAGGCCAGCATCCGATCGTGCCAACTCAGCAGTTGGGGAAAGTTTTGCAGCAGGGCAATGGCCGGCGGTCCCGCGCGGCGCAGATGCCAAAGGCAGTGCGCAACGCTGAAATCGGCCACGCTGCAGACCCCCAGCAAAAAGGGTCCGCGATCTTTGAGCTGAGATTGCAGCAACCCCAGATGGTTGCGCAGGCAAGCCTGCGCATCGTTGGGTTCAAGACGCGGCACAGTGGCGCGGAAGGGGTTTCGATCAGCTGCAATCGCAGCCCTTTGTTCTGCGCTGAGGTGACCGAAGCGGTGTTCCAAGCAGGCCGGCTGCGAGGCAAAGTCGACCACGCTCCAGAACAGGGTCCAATCGGCCCATTGGGCCAGTGCAGGGGCCAGTGGCAGATGCGCCGGGTGTATGCAGTCTCCCCCGAACCGCTCATCGATCACTCGGGCGATCAGCGCCGTATCGCACCAGAGGTCAGCGCCGATTTGCAGCGTGGGCGTCTTTCGATAGCCGCCGGTCAGCGCCATCAGGTCGGGCTTGGGCATGATCATTGGAATCTTCACGGATCGCCAACTGGCCTTTTTAAGGCCCAACATCAGCCGGATCTTTTCGGCAAATGGCGAGAGGTCGAAGTGATGCAGGATGATCTCAGCGTTCGCAGACATAGCGCATCACCTCCGCGCCCTGGGTTCTGGGTGCCACATAGTCCCAGCTGCCGGGGTTGTTGGACCGACTGATCAGCGTGCCGCCCAGCATGGCGCCGGTGAAGGTGGCACTTTGCAGAATGCGGGAACGCTGTTCCTGGCAATCGATTTCCATCAGATACCGACCCGATAGGGCACCATTGGATCGGGCCGATGGATAGTTGGTCAGATCCCAGTAACGCCTGAGTCTGCCTTCCCTGCGGATGGTGGCTGGGTCGACATAGACCTCGGTGTCGGAGACATTGCGCGAGACCAGTACCCAGCTGGGTGCCGCGGCAGCGCCGGCTGCGGCGGCGGCAGCACCCGCAAAATTGAGATCGGTCAGCGCGCAAAAGTCCTGGTCACGTTTTTCCTCGTGGCGACCTGACTTGTATTCAACCCGGACGTCAAAGTTGCAGCCCTGCGAGGCCGGTGGCTCCACGCGAAAGGACTCGCCCATGTAGAGCACGCTTTTGCCCAGCCAATCGGTGCCCCAGGAATTGGAGTTGCTCGGTGAGACAAAAAGTCTGTAGACGGGTTCCTGAGACTGGTTCCACACCATCACGGTGGTGTCGCGCGTCGCTGCCGGGGAGGGGGCCGGTTCTCTGCGAGCGGGCGGCGCCGGCGCGACCTGCGCCGACGATTCGGGCGGTCCGGCACATTCGATCCGGTGGGTAAAGCCTCTGAGGGTATCGGCCAGTTGCACCGTGTCGATGCTGATGCCGCGTTCGACGGTGCTGAAACTCACATTGTTTTTCCGCAGGAAATCCGTGAGGGCCTGCAGCGAGATGGCAAAGTTGACGTTCTGCGGAATGTCTCCGGTCGCCTGCGCCACAGCCGCCGCATTGAGTTTGGCCACCACCACCCCAATCACGCCCCCCGAGGCATCAACCACAGCCCCGCCGCTGTTACCCGGTTGCACGGGCGTGGTGATCTGAATCTGGTTGGCCGAATCGCGCATGCCGCGCAGGCTGCTGACCACCCCGTTGGTGAAATTGCCCTGCTCGCTGAGCAGGCCAGCCAGCGGAAACCCGAAGGCATAAGCCGACTCGCCCAGCCGTATGCTGCCGGCACGCCTTAAGGGGGCTACCGGTCCGGTCAGTCCGGTCACGCGCAACAGGGCCAGATCCACCGTTTCATCGGTATCGATCACGCGAGCCACCCGTCGGCCGTCGGGGGAAATGACATCGAGCCGCTGGCAGCCTGCCACCACATGCTGATTGGTGATCAGGAAGCTTGGTGCCACGGCAAATCCGGTGCCGGTCGATCTCGGTCGACTGCCTCCGCGGTTACGAGCCTCCGCCTCCTCGCGGCGCTTTTTCTCGACTTCAAGCTGGGCCTCCAGTTGCTGCCGGCGCCGGCGTTCACTCTCGGCCTCTGCGGTCAGGCGATCGCGTTCAGCCCGGGCTGCATCGGACCCCGGCGCAGTGGCAGTACTGGCCGCTGACGTGAAGCCGGCAAAAGGAAACCGTGCCGTCTCCAGGGCCGTCGCGGTGGTCAGTGTTCCGTCCGTCCATAGGCCCGATCGCCGGATCGTGCCATCGGGCTGGTATTCAATGCCTTGTCCGTTGGCTTTGCCGTCGCGCCAGTGGCCCACATAGCGAACCCCCTCGGCCGCGCCAGGGCCATAAATGAACACCCCTAAGCCGCTGCGACGATCGTCTCTGAACTCACCCAGATATCGGTCGCCGCTGGCGTGGACATAGGTGCCTTGGCCGTTGCGCACCCCCTCGCGGTAGTCGCCGGTGTATCGATCGCCATTGACAAAGAAAAAACTGCCGGTGCCGTGACGCTTGCCTTCGCGATATTCGCCAACATATCGGTCGCCACTGGCATGGGTGTAAGTGCCTGTGCCGTGCCGATTTCCGTCGCGATATTCGCCTTCATAGCGGTCACCGTTGGGGAACAGATCAAGGCCGCGGCCGTGCCGTTTACCCTCTCGAAACTCGCCGAGGTAGCGCCCCCCATTCGTCAGCGTGATTTCCCCGTGACAGTTGTGACGCACGCCGGTGCTTGGGCAGGCAGGCAGCGTGGACTGGGCGGCGGCTTGAAGCGTCAACGACAGAAAAACTGCGCCCAGGGCGTGGAAGAACATAGCAGTGAGCTTACACCCGGCCTTCGGGGCTGTCATCGAAGCGCTGTCACTTGCTTCTGTGCGGCACGGACTCTTGAGACCCTGATGCGGTGTAAAGTAATATGGACATAAAGTTGTGAAATATTAAGTTGACAAGCTATAGTCCCCCGGTGCGCCTAATCGGGCCTGCAAAGAGGAGACCACCGCATGAGCTACAAGCAAGAGGCCCAAGTCGGGGCTGTCGCCGCGCCACCACGCCGCACTCTAGAAGACAAGTTGCTTAAATTCATCGAGGGCCACAACCCCCAGATTTGGACCGCCATAGCGGTGCTGGCAGCGGTGGTGATCTTGAGCCGGTAACGCGCCGCATGGCGCCGAGGGCGGCGATCTCACCCGCCAAGGGCCAGGTTTGCACGCGCCGGCCCAATCGCCCGACTACGCCGTCTCGGCCGCGCTCAGGGTAATCAGCTCTGAAAGGGACCGCGCGCCGAGTTTGCGCATGACCTCGGACTTGTATTGTTTGGCGGTGGGCAGCGAGATTTGCAGGG
>CAYPSU010000037.1:0-24017 GCA_964413475.1 uncultured Polaromonas sp.
CACCCGCAGCGCCTGAATCTGGCCGCGGTGGTTGAGTTCATACACACCGCCACCTTGCTCCACGACGATGTGGTGGACGACTCCACCCTGCGCCGAGGCCGGGCCACGGCCAACCAGGCCTTTGGCAATCCGGCCAGTGTGCTGGTGGGCGACTTTCTCTACTCCCGCGCCTTCCAGATGATGGTCACCACGCAAAACATGCGGGTGATGGAAATTCTCTCCGAGGCCACCAACGTGATCGCCGAGGGCGAGGTGCATCAGCTGATGAACACCCACGATGCCTCGCTCACCGAAGCCACCTACCTGCATGTGATCCGGTCCAAGACGGCCAAACTCTTCGAGGCCAGCGCCCGGCTCGCCGCCGTGCTGGCCGGTAGCGATGCGGGGATCGAAGAAGCCTGCGCCACCTACGGCCAGGCCCTGGGAACGGCTTTCCAAGTCATTGATGATGCGCTTGACTACGATGGCGATGCGGCCGAGATGGGCAAGAACCTCGGCGACGATCTGCGCGAGGGCAAGGTCACGCTGCCGCTGATTGTCGCCATGGAGCGAGCCACACCTGCGGACCGAGATCTGATCGCCCGCGCCATCGAAGAAGGCGGCGTCGAGCAGATGACCCGCATCCTCGAGATCGTGCACAAGAGCGGGGCGCTTGATGTCACCCGCGAGCGAGCGGGTCAAGAGGCCGAACGCGCCATCTCCGCTGCATCGCGTCTGCCCGACAATGCTCACCGGCAGGCGCTGATTGATGTGGCTTTGCAGCTCCAGCACAGACGGGCTTGAAAGGCGCGTAGGCGCAGGCAAGCCTTTTCGGACCAGCGGCAGTTGAAAGCTGGCGCGCAAGCCGGCGTATTCCTGGGTCACAGGCTTTCGTGAAGCGGTCAGTCTGTGGGCTGACTTGCTGATGCTCGCTCTGCTGCAGCCTTTGGAAGCGGCCCAGCGTTGGGATGCGGTGCTGCTGGCTCACCAGGGCCTGTTCTACATGGATCCGACTTCGATCGAGTAAAAAGACAAGCGACTGTGGTCCATGCTCGACTACCGAAGTCGACAGCCGATGGCCGGTCCTATCGATCGAAGCGTGCGCAGGTGCGGATCAACTGCAAGGCTCAGATGGCGCACATGATGTGCACGAGCACTTACAGTGGCCCGCTGTTGACGGGAAAAGCGGTACAGCAGCAGGGGCTGCTGCGTGATTGGCGGGCCATCGAGGCCGACTCACCGATCGCAAGGCTGGCCCGTCGGGTTTGCTGATTCAGTCAAGCGTTACACGCCATTGGGGTATTGCCCGCTCTCAGGACGCGGCGGGTCCTTGCATGGGGCCATCCAGGATGGCCAGGGTGATTCGCGATACGCACACCAGCTTGCCTTCGTCGTTGGTGATCCGTACCTCCCACACATGGGAGGTACGTCCCCGATGCAGGGGACGCGCGATGCCGTGTACCCACCCGTGGCGAACGGCTCGCACATGGTTGGCGTTGATTTCCTGTCCCACGCAAAACTGCTTGCGGCGATCGACGCAACAGCCTGCTCCCCATGAGGCCAGGGTCTCGGCCAGCGTGACCGAGGCGCCTCCGTGCAGCACGCCCGCCGGTTGCACGGTCCGGCGGTCCACTGGCATGCGCCCGCACAGGTAGTCGTCGCCGGCCTCTGTGACTTCGATGCCCAGTTGCTCCATGATGGAACCGGCGGCCATCTGGCGCGCCAGTTCCAGTGGGAATTCATCAAACCAGATTGCTTTGTCTGTCATGCGGACTGACCCTTGTTCAGATCTGCAGGTTTTCGACCACGGTCACATTGGCCATGCCACCTCCCTCACACATGGTCTGTAGTCCATAGCGTCCCCGACTGCGCCGCAATTGGTGGATCAAGGTGGTCATTAATTTGGTACCACTGGCCCCCAGCGGGTGACCCAGCGCAATAGCCCCCCCGTTGGGGTTGAGTCGGGCCGGATCGGCACCTGTCGCCGCCAGCCA
Organism: uncultured Polaromonas sp.; assembly: GCA_964413475.1. Classification (GTDB taxonomy): domain Bacteria; phylum Pseudomonadota; class Gammaproteobacteria; order Burkholderiales; family Burkholderiaceae_C; genus Polaromonas. The sequence continues at coordinate 1,974 of CAYPSU010000037.1, forward strand.
GGCCAGGGGGACGGAGGCGAAGGCTTCGTTCACTTCGAAGCTGTCGATCTGATCGATGTGCAGCCCAGTGCGCTCGAGGGCGCGCAGGGTCGCGGGTATCGGGGCCTCTAGCATGATGACCGGATCGTGCCCCAGCACTGACATATGGTGAATTCGGGCCATGGGCGCAAGGCCCAGCCGAGCCAGCCCGCGCTCGTTGGCAACAAGCACGCCTGAGGCGCCGTCGCAAATCTGACTCGAGGTCGCTGCGGTGAGCCGTCCGTCGTCCGAAAGCTTTTTGACCCCCTGGATAGCCTCTAGGCTCGCCTGGGCGCGAATGCCCTCATCGGTATCGTGCACCTCTGTGCCCATCTGGCCGTCGGGCAGTCGCATACGGACCGGCACGATCTCCTCTCGAAAATATCCCGCTTCAGTGGCCTTTGCGGCTCGTTGGTGACTTTGCAGCGCATAGCGGTCGAGCTGATCTTTGCTGAGCTGGTATTTGGTCGCCACCATCTCGGCTCCCACAAACTGGCTGAAGTCATCGACCTGGGGATAGCGCTTCTTCATATCGGGGCTGAAGTAATAGCCCAGACCGTTCTTAAGAGGCAATGCGCTGGGGGTGAACATGGGAACCCGCGTCATGCTCTCCACGCCGCCTGCGATCACCACATCCATGGTCCCCGACATCACCGCCTGCGCCGCAAAGTGCAAGGCCTGTTGAGACGAGCCGCACTGTCGATCCAGGGATACCGCAGGTACCGACTCGGGCAGTTTTGAGGCCAGCACGGCGTTGCGTCCGATGTTGGCGGCCTGTTCGCCTGCCTGTCCCACACAGCCCCAGATCACGTCTTCGATAGAGGAGGGGTCGAGATCGGCTGCGGTATCAGCCCTTGAGCCGATCAGCGCATTGATCACCTGCGCTGACAGGTCGGCTGGATGCCAGCCTGCCAGACGCCCGCCTTTGCGCCCCCCTCCGGTTCTTACCGCCCTGACGATGAATGCATCCATTTCCTATTCTCCTGTTGCGTCCAAGGGCTTGCCCTGACCCTCACTGATGAAATCGGCGGCCGAAACCGAAGGCTGTGTGCCAGTCTGTTGACAGTCGGTATTCCGGCCCCAAGAGATCGGGTTGGGCCACCTTCTGACCGATGATGGCCCAACCGATCTGATCGATCTGCTTGAGCGCCCCCCCTAAATGGCGGGGATAACCCAGGCCCAGCAGCAGGGCCCGGTCAATGTGTGCCGCGCCTTCAGCCACCCGTTCATTGAGGCACAGCGCTGCTTCGAGCCACAGGGGCAGCATCATCCGATCGACCAAGGCTTGATCTGACAGCTGCAGGCTAGAACCAGGTGCGCGGGCCCGCAGGAGGTCGACAACGGCCGGGTTGGGCTGCGGTGGTCCCGAGGAGCCATAAACAAAAAAACCAGCGCCGCTTTTTCGGCCCAGCCAGCCTTTTTCGGCCATCTGATGCAGGATGTTGTCCCGCTGAGCCGGCATCCGCTCGCTGTAACCTTCGGCAATAAGGTCGAGTACCTTGCTTCCAGTGTCGAGTCCGACCACATCTTCAAGTGTGGCCGGCCCCATGGGCCAGCCTATGGCCTGCATCAGTCTATCGATTCGATAAGGATCGATACCGGCTTGAACCAGCGAAACGAAGGAGCGAAGATAGGGAGTAATGATGCGGTTCACCAAAAAGCCGGGGCAATCAGCCACGACGATTGGTGTTTTCTTCATCTGCACCACCCAGGCCACAGCGCGCGCCAGGGTCTGGGCACTTGTTTGCTCTGTGCGAACCACTTCGACCAGCTGCATGGCGGGCACTGGGTTGAAGAAATGCAGACCCACGAAGCGAGAGGGGTCCGATAGTGCGGCTGCGAGTGCTCCAACCCGCAGGCTCGAGGTGTTGGTGGCAATCACGCAATCGGGCCCGACGCGCAATTGAAGATCCTGCAAGACCTGGTGCTTGATACGTGCATCCTCCACCACCACCTCGATGGCTAGATCGCAGTCACGCCAGTCTGATCGATCGCTTTGCCACTGTAGGGTCTGAGTCGCCTCCTCGAGCCTGGCGGCGGGCAATTTCCCGCTTCGAATCTGCTTTTGCAGTTGCTCCTCGACCGTAGATTGGCCACGCTTGAGTGCGGCCTCCGATGCATCGTAAACGTCTACCCGACTGCCATGCTGCCAGGCTGTCAGCGCGATGCCCGCCCCCATAATGCCGGCACCGACCACACCCACCTGCGCAGGAGCCAAGGCCCCGCCTACCAGCTGCCGAATTTCCTTCTTCAGGGTCTGTTCATTGCGATAGATCTGGATCAGCGCAGCCGCTTCAGACGACTGGGCCACGGCGGGGAAGTGCTCGGCTTCGCAGCGCAGTGCGGCATCGCGATCGAGGGTGACGGCCCGGCGCATCATCGCCACCGTTTTCGCGGCAGCCGGCAGGCACTGCTTCTGCAGAGCCCGATCTGCCCATTCTTGTGCCCACTGCCAAGCTTGGCCATCTTCGCAGGCGGCAGCCGGTAGACGAACGAGTTTTCGTTGGCGTGAAGATCGCCAGTCGATCTCACCTGAGGACATGCGCTTGAGCCGCACCAAGGCTTGAGCGTATGTGGTCTCAGGCCTTGCGATCTCATCGACTACGCCGGCAGCCAGAGCCGCGGCTGCATTTTGCATCTGTGCTTGCAGCACCCATTGCAGGGCTACGGGCAGGGGGGCAAGCCGGCTCAGTCGTACCGTGCCCCCATAGGCGGGGAAGATCCCTAAGCTGATTTCTGGGGTCCCGATTCGGGCCCCCTCGGCCATGACCCGCGAGTCGGTGCACAGGGCGAGCTCCAGGCCACCGCCCAGCGCATACCCATTGACGGCCGCTACCGTGGGGCAGGGTAGATCTTCCAAGCGGCAAAACAAGGCATGAACGCGAAGGGTCTGCTGCTTGAGTTGTTCGGCCGGCATTGCAAAGATCGCATCGAATTCACTGATGTCTGCACCCACTATGAATTCAGACTGCTTACTGGCCATGAGCAGACCCTGTAGCCCGTCTAAGGCTTCAAGCCGATCGAGGGCATGACCCAGCTCTTCAAGCGCGAGCGCATCGATCAGATTGACCGAACCGTTCCTTCGCCTCCATAGCATCTGCACCAAGCCGCCTTCGAGCTCGATCAACTCCAGCACGTGGCCTGAGAACATCAGGACGCCTTTCCCGTTTGCGCAGGCTTGAGTAACAAGCCGTTCAAAGCCGTGACCCGAGCGACTTTGACCAGTTCCGGACCGTCAAGCAGTCGGGGCCTGCAGTACCACTCCATGAAGGTTCCATTGAACAGGGCCATCACAATGGAGGACATCTCTCGAATCGCAAGATCAGTTCTGAATTCACCAGCTTTTTGTCCCGCTTCAATGACCGATTCCACCCGCTTGGCGATGCGCTGATAAAGAGCCTTGACTCTGCTCTCCAGTTCGTCGCCCGTTCCATTGAATTCGAGCAGCATCAGGATATAGAGCAGTATGAGTTGAGGTTGCACACTACCCAGCCCGGCACCGCTGTGCAGGTAGGCAATCAGCTTGTCCGTCTGCCGGGGACCGGCCCTATCGATCGAGTCGATCACACCCTGCACGATCACCTGCTCAATTTGATCGAACAGGGCGTGCAAGACCGCAGACTTGCTCGGAAAGTAGAAGTAAACCGCGCCTTTGGTCAGCTCACAGGCCTGGGCAATATCGTCAACTGTGGCTGCGCTGTAGCCCTTGCGCACAAAAATCTGCAAGGCTGACTCGAGAATCTTGGCCAGGCTGGCCTGCCTTTGTTGAGCCTTGATGTTGCCTTTGGCCGCAGAGGAGGCTGCAGCGGGCTTCTTGGTCCGGGCGGACCCGGTGGTCTTGTTCGACGGCGCTGAGGTAGAACGTGTTCTTGTGGTCGTCATGTTCTTATCGAGTCATTTGCACGGACCCTGACTTACAAGTCCGGCGCAGGCCGGGGCCCGAAATGGGCTGGCCTGCGTTCGAGGAAGGCCCGAGCGCCCTCCCGGAAATCGGCTGAGGCCAGCAACGCCTGCTGCCGGTCAGTTTCATACGCCATCTGGTCAGACAGGTCGCTTTGGTAGGCCCGGTACAGTGCTCTGCGGGCTTCCAGGGCTGCGCTGGCGGGTGAGGACGCGAGTGTAGTGGCCAGCTGGCTCGCCTGTGACTGCAGTCGATCCGTCGGGACCGTATCCCAGATCAGGCCCCACTGCTGCGCCTGTGGGGCTGACAGACGCGGGCCGAGCAGCATCAGGCCCAGCGCTCGGGCGCGGCTGATGCCACGGGCCAGATACCAGCTCATACCCAGGTCGGGCACCAGACCCAGTTTGGGCAGGAAGGGCAACAGAAAGAAGGCATCCTCGGCAGCGATCACCAGATCGCAACTGAGGGCCAGGCTGGCGCCGGCGCCAGCGGCCACCCCCTGAACAGCGCAGACCGTGGCCACCGGCAATTCCTCCAGGGCCGTAATCAAGGGGTTGGACCATTCGCGCATCATCGCCGCTGCGGTATCGGCAGCGCTCATGCCGTCGGGACCGTCGGCGAGCAAGAGCTCGAGATCACCACCCGCGCTGAAGGCTCGCCCCCGGGCTGTCAGCATCAGGGATCGAATCGAGGGATCCTGTCGCACCTGCTCAAGTCTCTGGAGCAGGGCCTTCTGCAAGGCGATATCCAGGCCATTGAGTTGCTCAGGTCGGTTGAGGGTCAGGCAGGCTACGGAGCCATTCTTCTCAAACTGAACGATGTCTGTATCCATAGCGGTGCCTCCAGTTGGCGCAAGCTCGGCTTTCAGGCCGCGGCCCAGCCCCCGTCGACCATTAAAGTGTGGCCAGTGACATAGGAGGCGCCCTGCGAGGCCAGGAACACCACGGCGGCGGCTACTTCCGGCAGGCGGCCGAAGCGGCCCATCGGTGTTCGTGCTAGCAGGCGAGGGGCGATATGCGGATGATCGACCATGGCAGCAATCAGGTCGGTTTCAATAAATCCGTAGGCCACCGCGTTGACCCGAACCTTGTGCTCGGCCCAATCCAGAGCCAGCGTGCGGGTGAGCAGTTCCACCCCTCCTTTGCTGGCGCAGTAGGGCGTCTGGCGCTTGAGCCCCACTCGCCCTCCAACGGAGCTGATGTTGATCACCGAGCCTCCCTGCCCGCCGAGCATGAGACCGCCCAGATGCTTGCAGGCATAAAAGACCCCATCGAGATTGGTACTCAGAATTTCATGCCACTGACCCGTACTGGTTTTCTCGAGCGATGCATAGTGCGGATTGATACCTGCATTGTTGACCAGGATGTCGATCGATCCCAGCTGCTTGTGCAGTCGACCCGCCAATTCTTGGACCTGTTCTTCAGAAGACACGTCAAGCGGTTCGATCTGTGTCGGGCCTACCACTTGCGCCGCGGCCTTTTCCAGGCTCTCTCGCTTGCGTCCGCACAGGATGACGCGCGCTCCGTGAGCAGCCAGTCCCTGGGCAATGGCCAGTCCTATTCCGCGGCTGGCGCCTGTGACCAGGGCGATCCTCCCGCTGAGATCGAAAAATCCGGGGGCTGAATCCATGATGATGATCTTTCTGTGGTCTTCGATCGCACCTGCTGATTTCGCTCAGGCGGCCGACCCGTGCGTGGCGTGCTGGCTTTGCAGGCGGCGTGCAATGGCCCAGTGGTGTACTTCGGTGGGGCCATCGTAGATGCGGAAAGCCCGTATTTCTCGGAAGATCCGCTCCACCTGAGTATCGCGTGTCACGCCCAATCCTCCGAGCAGTTGCAGGCAGCGGTCAGCCACCTGAAACAGGGTCTCGCTAACGAAAGCCTTGACCATGCTCGATTCATGCCGTGCCGACTGACCTTGGTCGAGGAGCCAGGCGGTGTGCAGAATCAGTTGACGGCAGGCGTGGATATCGATTTCGTTGCGTGCCAGCATCTGAGCCAGGCTGCCGTGTTCAAGCAGTTTCCGTCCAAAGGCGGTTCGGGTGTTCGCGTAAGCCAAGGCAATTTCCTGCGCTCGAACAGCCGAACCCAGCCACCGCATGCAGTGGGTCAATCGTGCTGGGGCCAGACGGACCTGCGCGTATTTCAGTCCTTGCCCCACTTCACCCAGGATTTGGCTTTGGTGAACTCGCAAACCCTCCAGGGCCAGCTCGGCGTGCCCGCCGCTGAAGCTGGAGTCCATCGAGTCGATCAGCCGCACGATCCGAACGCCCGCCTGGGGCAGATGCGTCAGGAACATGGTGGGCCCCAGCTCGCGTGATCCATCAAAAGCGCGGGCCATGAGGATAGCCATGCCTGCCTGATCGGCGCCGGTGATCAACCACTTGCGGCCCTCGATGATGTAGTGCTCACCGTCTCGGCGCGCCTGCGTATTTAGCTGTCCCGGGTCAGAGCCAGCGCCTGGCGGTGGCTCGGTCATGGCAAAGCAGGAACGCCAGTGTGCCTGCGCCAGGGGAGCCAGGTAGTCCTTTCTCTGCGCCGGCGAGGCGACCACCTCAAGCAGGTGCATGTTGCCCTCATCCGGGGCGGCGCAGTGCATAGCAATCGGGCCGAGAATGGAATAGCCGCTGGCTTCAAATACCAAGGCGCGTTGGATGTGTGAAAGACCCCGACCGCCGAACTCTGGACTGACCTGCGGGGCCAGCCAATGCGCTCGCCGAGCCCGCTCATTGAGCTCGACCCGCAGAGACTCATCGGGCCCGTGCTCACTGTAGCGCGGGTCTTTCTCGAAAGGGATGATCTCTGTCTTGACAAACTGTAGTGCCTCGTCGCGCAGGCGCAGGTCGTCCTCATCGTGGCTGAAGTTGATCACTCGGCGGTTCCTGTGGGTATTTGTGTGGGAAAGGGTCTTGTCATCCGACGAGGTGTTTCAGACGTTTTTATTCTGCAAGATTTCGTCCGAGCGATACATGTCGTCGATGAGATGGACGAACTGTTTTTCCAGAATGCTGCGCTTGACTTTGCGTGTAGGCGTCATCTCGCCGTCATCATGGCTCAGGTCGCGCGGGATGATGCGGAATTTCTTGATGGTTTCCACTCGAGCCAGAGTCTGGTTGACTTCGGAAATCTGGGCCTCAATCAGGTCGATGACCGCTTGCAGGGCGGCCATGTCGCGCAGGGTGCTGTAAGACTGACCTTGCATCTGCAGCCAGTCGCCCACTGCGTCGGCGTCGAGTTCGATCAGACAGCTCAGGAAGTGTCGCCCCTCGCCGATCACGATCGCCTCGCTGATGTAGGCGCTGGCCTTTAGCTTGTTTTCGATCAACTCGGGTGAAATGTTCTTGCCACCACTGGTTACCAGCACATCCTTTTTGCGTCCGATGATGGCCACATAACCGTTGTCGTAAATCTCGCAAAGATCGCCCGTGTGCAGCCAGCCCTCAGCATCGAGCATAGACGCAGCGGTCGCGTTCTCTCCCGCATACCCCTTGAACCCGATCGGCCCCCGGATCCATAACTCGCCGTCGTCGGCCTTCTTGACCTCCCATCCACTGAGCGGATAGCCCACCATCCCCGGTAATGCATCGTTGGGCATGGCCATGCAGGGGATGTTGTGCAGTTCGGTCATGCCGAAGCCGTTCATGATGGGTACACCCAGGGCGATGTAATAGCTGAACAGCTCGTCGGAAATCGGAGCGGCCCCACAAATGAGGTATCGCACCCGGAGCAAGCCAACTTGTTTGAGCAGATGTCTGTAGACGAGCCAATACATCAGGCCATGCAGGCATTGGTCGGTCCAGGGCGGCTGCATGGTTTGGGGCTTGGACTGGGGGTAGCCCAGGATCTGGCCGGCCGGCGCGGGGACAAAGCGACTGCGATCGGCGCTCATGCGCCGGGCTCGCGACAGACCGAACTGCAAGGCCTTGCGATACAGCCATTTCTTCAGGGCAGAGCTGCGCCCCATGCGGATATCGATCAAGGTCTTGATCTTCTCCAGGATCCGCGGCACCGCGCCAAAGATGTCCGGCTGAATTTCCACCACATTAGCCTGCGCAGCATCCATGCTCTCGGCCATGCAGATCACATTACCGGCCGTCAAATGCACCGCAATGGCCATGATCCGCTCGAAGGCATGCGAGAGGGGCAGATAAGACAGCCAGCAGTCTTCGGGGGTCAGCCGCAAGTGCTCGAGGAACATTTTGGCCCCCACGACTGGACCCCGCTGGTCGCACATCGCTCCCTTGGGTAGACCCGAGGTTCCCGAGGTGAACATGATGTCGTAGATGTCATCTGGGCGGATCTTCATCACCGCCTCCAGGAATGCCTGGGGATACAGGGCTTCGTATCGTCGGCCCATGGCCTGCACGTCCTTGAATGACAGCACGAGATGGCCGCGGTGTGCGCCCGCACCTTTGGGATCGAAGATAACGATGCGATCGATGGGCAGGCCTTCTTCAACCAGGCTCAGGACCTTGTCCAAGTGCTCCTGGTCGCCCACGATCACCACCCGCACTTGCGCCGTCTGCACAATGTGCTTGACCTCCGCCGCCGAACTGGTGGGATAGATCGTGCAGACTCGCGCCCCTGCGCATTGAATAGCCAGATCGCTGTAGAGCCATTCTTGACAGTTTTCGGCCTGTATCCCCACGGCTTGCCCGGCCTGCACCCCCAGGCTGCGCAGTCCCAGGCTGAAGGCCCGGACATGATCGAGGTAGCCGCCCCAGGTGACTTCCTGCCAGATGCCCAGATACTTTTCGCGCAGAGCCACTGCCTCTGGTCGTGTGTGGGCGTGGTGCCAGAGCAGCCCGGGTAGGGTGTCGGCTGACGGTTGCGGTTGCGCCATGGCAAGGCCTTTGGAGGAGCGGCTAGGCGCCCAGATAGCTGTTGATGACTTCGGGGTCGCGTCTGACCTGCTCTGGTTCCCCCGATGCCACCAGGCGTCCAAAGTTCATGACCGTCACTCGATCGGAAATATCCATCACCACGTCCATTTCGTGTTCTACCAGCACCATCGTCAATCCCACTTCGTCTGCGATGTCCAGAAGGTAGCGTGTGACATCCTCTTTCTCTTCCAGATTCATGCCGGCCACGGGTTCGTCGAGAAGAAGCAAGCGCGGCTCGCTGGCCAGTGCACGCCCGATCTCCACCCGCTTCTGCATTCCGTAGGACAAGCTGCCCACCATTGCCTTGCGATAGGGCGAGAGGTTGAGGAACTCGATGATTTCCTCGACCTTCTGCTGGTGCAGTGATTCCTCTTTGTAGCCGCGCCCCCAAAAAAGGCCGGCAGAGAGCAAACCGGTTTTTATGAAGCGGTGGCGTCCCACCAAAATGTTTTCCAGTACGCTCATGCGCCGGAACAGTTCGATCCTCTGAAACACCCGGGCCACCCCGCGGGCGGCGATCTGGTCAGGCCTCTGGCCGGTGATGTCCTGTCCATCCAGATGGATATGCCCTTGGCTGGGTTTGTAGAAGCCACAGATGGCGTTGAGCATCGTGCTTTTGCCGGCTCCATTGGGGCCTACCAGCGCGTGTATCTGGCCGGGGAGGACCTTCAGATTCAGGCCATCGACCGCTTTGACACCCCCAAAGCGAACGCAAATGTCACGCGCATCGAGCAGGGGCTGGCGGTCTTGGTTCGAGCGGCCGGTCCTTGGGAAGAAGGACAGCACCTCCCCACGGCTGTCCCAAGCATCGGGTAAGTGTGCGTCGACTTTCTTTCTCATCGCCTCGTTCCCATCACTCAGGACAGCCAGCGCTTGCGGCGCTTGTAATGTTTGACTTCTCGGAAGCTCTTTTTCTGGCCTGCATCGAGCCCAAGGTAGAACTCCTGTATCTCCCGATTGGCCAGCAGTTCCTGGGCGGGGCCGTCGTATACCAACCGGCCGCTTTCGAGCACATAGCCATGGGAGGCGATGCTCAGGGCCACGCGGGCATTCTGCTCAATCACCAGGACTGCAATGCCCAACTCTCGGTGTAATCTCGACAGCGTCTGAAAGTTCTCCTGCACCAGCATTGGGGCCAGGCCCAGCGTCGGTTCGTCCAGAACCATCAAGCGTGGCTTGGCCAGAATCGCTTTGGCCATCGACAGGATCTGTTGCTCGCCTCCACTCAAGTAGCCACCAAGTTGCATTTGCCGATTCTTGAGGATCGGGAATTGGTCGTAAACCCGATCGAGTTCTTCTTTCCAGCCCTGCAAGTCCGCGCGACAGAATTGGCTGAGCGAGAGGTTCTCGCGCACCGTCAGCTCCTTGATGACGTTGCCGCCTTCAGGGATCTGATAAAGCCCGGCTCTTGCCACCTCGTGAGGCGCCAGGGTGCCGATATCCTGTCCATTGAAGTGCACAGACCCCGCACGAATCTTCCCGTCCACGGACTGCAGAATCTGCGAGATTGCACGGACCAAAGAGGTCTTGCCTGCTCCATTGGGGCCGAACAAGGCAACCACCTGAGCCGGCTGCACAGACAAGGACACGCCCTTGATGGCGTAAACGATGTCGTGGTAGACCACCTCCAGATTGCGAACCTGCAGCAGCGGCTCGGGCGTGTCGGTGCGAGTCATGTTCGATGCAAATTAGTGGTTGAAGGGCCAGGTCCGGAAGTAGGTCACCAGGTCCCGCCAGAACTGCACCAGTCCCAGTGGTTTAAACATCAAGAAGCCGATGATGACAAGACCGTAGACCGCCCCCTCGACGAAAGCGCCTTTGGCCTGCATGTCCAGCGCTGGCAGGAATTTGGACAGGGCGTGCACGCTCACCCGCAGCAACTCGGGCAGAAAGGTCATGAAGACGGCGCCAAGAATTGAGCCCAGGATGGTGCCCATCCCACCCACGATGATCATGGCGATGTAGGCCACCGACATATGCAGATTGAAGTTGTCCGGGTTGATGAATTGCAGGTAGTAACCGAGCATCGCCCCAGCCAATCCCCCGACAAAGGACGAAATGGCAAATGCCAGCATCTTGGTTTTCAGTAGCGAAATGCCCGCCATTTCTGCGGCAATGTCGCTGTCTCTGACTGCCATTACAGCCCGACCGACCCAGGTGCGTTGCAGATTGGCCATGAAAAGGCCCACCAGGGTGGCGAGGGTCAGAAACAGGAAATAGAAGGCCTTGTCTCCCGTTACCGTCCATCCCCAGGCCGATGGTGGTGGCACATGGGTGCCGGCCGCTCCACCTGTGAGTCCGGTGAGCTTGCGCAGCAGGAAGTCGACAATCACGAAGAAGGCCAGAGTTGCCAAAGCAAGATACAGACCCTTGAGGCGCAAGGCTGGAAGCGCCACCACGCAGCCCAGAGCAGCTGCGATCAAACCGGCCAGCGGGAAGACCACGAAGAACGGCACGCTCAGCTTGGCGAAGTAAGCGGCCGAATAGGCGCCGATCGCCAAGAATGAAGCATGCGCCAACGAGATCTGCCCTGCGTACCCGGTCAGCAGATTCAAGCCCATGGCGCCCACGACGGAAATGATGGCCAGGTTGAGGGTGTAGAGCCAGTACTGGGGCAGCCATGGCGGCAAGATCAGCAGGATGGCTGCTGCAATGAGCAGCCAAACCTTGGTCGACAAGTCTGGCAGGCTCGGCACCAAGGCGCGGTCCTCCAGATAGGTTGATCGGTAGTTTTTGAAAGTCCGCATGGAGGTTCAGACTTTTCGGATTTCAGGCGTGCCGAACAGGCCATAGGGCCGCACCATCAGGATGATAAGCAGCACGATGAATCCGATGACCTCCTTCGATCCCCCGCCGACCAGCGGGTCGATGTAGCCGCCAGCCAGCGATTCAGCCAGCCCGATGATCACGCCGCCGATGATCACGCCGCCGATGCTGTCTATGCCGCCCAGGATGGCTGCTGGAAAGGTCGACAGCCCCCGCGCATCCATGGACAGATCCAGACCTACCAGCTGGATCATCAGCATGCCTGAAACCGCGGCCATGACGCCGGCCAGACCCCAGGACAGGGCAAAGACCCTGGGTACCGAGATGCCCGAGAGGGCGGCCCGGTCCTGGTTAAAGGCCACCGCCCGCATAGCCACGCCCTGTGAAGAAAAGCGGAAGTAAAGCACAAACATCCCGATCAGGCAGGCCGAGCTCACCAGTGTCCAAACGTAGACCCTGGGCAGCGCCACCCCCAGCAACTCAATGGCTCCAGGTTCGAAAAGCGGCACCGGTGCTTGGGGTTGAGGACCCCAGATCAGTCCCACCATGTTGCGAAGGAAGGCGCCCAGGCCAATCGTCAACATGATGATGGCGATGGTGGGCTCTCCCACCATGCGGCGCAGACATAAACGCTCGATCATCCAGCCCAGAACGAACATGCTGGCGGCCGCCAGCGGGACTGCAATCCATGGGGACAAGCCCAGTTGGATCTGGAACATGAAGAGGAAGTAGGCTCCCACCATGGTCAGCTGACCATGGCAGAAGTTGAAGACACCGGTGGCTTTGTAAATCAGGACAAAGCCCAGGCCACCGAGCGCATATCCACTGCCCAGGGCGATGCCCGTGATAAGTAGCTGAATCAGGATGTCCATGGATCAGCAGGCTATGGCGATGAAGAGGACCTGAAAGAATGCGCTCCTCTCAGGTCCCAGGCGCTCAGCTCGGGAAGATCCAGCCGCCGATCGGCTCGTAGATTTTTCTCTCCACATTGATCCTGAACAGTTTCACCCCGTTCGTTCCCTTGCGCTGGGTGTCCGAGAAGCTCAGCGGGGGGGTGATGCCGCGGGTGTCAAAGTTGCGGATCTGGCTCATCGCATTGCGAATGCGTTCGCCGTCGGCAGCCGGGCCGGCGCGCTTGAGCGCTTCGACCAAGACCATGGCATTGATGTAGCCCTGGACAAAGTTCGAATACATCACACCACTCAAGGCGGCCTCGTTGAGGTTTTCAGACTTCATGACCGCATTGCGCATAGCCACCACACCCGGCTGATCGGTCTCGTTCCACTTCGACCAGGGGCCTACGCCCAGGAAACGCTTGGCCAGCTGAGCCCCGTTGGCTTGCGCCAGAATAAGGTCGGGTTCACGGTCCATGCCCTGTGTGGTGGCAATCACCATCGCGTCCAGGCCCACCTTCTCCGAGTCGCGCAGGATGGCGGCCATATGGGCGCCCGCCAGCTGAACAATGATGTACTTGACCCCGGCTTGCTTGAGCGCCAGCATTTGCGTGGTGGCGTCGCTCTCGCGCAGCTGCATCACCACTTTGGCTGCCAAGGGCTTGTTGTACTTTTGCATCCGGGTCTCGGCTGCTCGCAGGGCCTCGAGACCGTATTGGTTGTCAGGATAGACCACCCCGATCTTCGGATCCTTGTCGGTACTGAAGATGTGGTCGATGGCCGCAAACACGGTGTCTTGATAGCTGGCTACGATATTGAACAGCCAGGGGTGGGGGGGTGAACTGGCCAGCTCGGGCACACCCACACCCATGATGGGGATACGCAGCGAGTCGGCCATGGGCTTGGCGGCAAAAAGTCCGTCGGTGGTCACGATCATGCCCGCCAGCGCTCTGTCTTGCTGGGCGAACTTGCGCAGAAAGCCCACTTCCTTTTGCACGTTGCGCTCGGCGTTTTCCTGCAGCAGGGTGATGCGCTTGCCATGTACCCCACCGGCGGAGTTGATATCGTTGAGGTAGGCGTTGAAGCCGCTGGCAAAGGTCTTGCCGTGGTAGGCCGAAGGACCGGTCAGGTCGTTGGCAATTGCAAAGCGGAAGGTGTCTTGCGCCCATGAGGCGCTGGTGGCCAGCCCGGCGAGAAGGGCGGCGCCGAGCATACGGGTGAGGCGGCCGGCCCGCGAGCGTGCCGTGCACAGGGGGGAAATCGCGATCATGAAGTTCTCCTCGTTTGTCTCTGAATGGTTTTGGGGTGCCCAGGTGCGTCCCGAGCTGTACTTTTTTAACTTCTCTCGCAACCGGGGCTTGAGCGGCAGAACGCTTCGGCCCCCGGTCTACTGAACGGCATCGCTCAGAGGTAGCGTCGGTTGGCGCTGTCCTCTGGCACAACAAGACCGATTTTCTCGAGCATGGGGCGGGTGTCGGCAATGTATTGCTGGCGCAACTGTTCATTGCCGGCGCGACGAATGCCCCAGCGCACATACTTCTCGCTGAAGTGGGATTCGGAGCTTCCGAACATATCGAGCGCGGCGGGCCACCACTTACCGATCAGGCGCTGTGCCTCGGCCAAACCTTCGGGGGTCTGGCAGTGGGCGGTCAGGTTTTGGTAGCCCAGCGTGGCATGAAACACCTCATCGCGGTGCAGTCGGGGTGCGACGGCCCGCAGGGGCTCGTAGGGCACATCACCCCAGTTTTCGCCTACATACATTCCAACCCGGTCGCCCAAGGCATGGAAGTAACACAAATCGCACCAGGTATCGATGGGTAGATCAAAAAGATACTGGTCGATCGGCACATCGACCTTGTCCACACCCAGCCCCTTGAGGATGTTGGCGGTGATCACGCCATGCTCTACCTCCTGTTGCATGAGCTTTGAGAGCAGACGCTTGCTCTCTGGCGAGGGGGCCAGGGTCATGCACCGGTCCCAGAGTTGGATCATCAAGCGGTCATAGTGCGGGTTGGTCACATTCTCCAGATGCTTGGACATGACGCGTCGAAGCAAATCCCGCAACTCGGCGGGCATGTCTGGATCGTTTTCTTTGTAGACACGCTGCTCGGTGTTCTCTGTCAGGGTGGTCTCTGTCATGGCGTACTCCTTTTATTGAATGGTCGAAATTGGCGTTCTAAGCAAGTCGATGAAGGGGGTCAGGTTGAAGCTGCGTCCAGTTGACCGCCCATAGGCTCAAGTGCCGGTCCAGTTTGGCTTTCGTTTTTCGATGAAAGCCTGTGCGCCTTCTGCATGGTCAGCTGTCTTTTTCAAAACGCTCTGGCCGATGCGTTCGAGCCGTCGACCGGTTTCCAGGTCGACGTCCGCACAGGTGTTGATGACCAGTTTGGCCATTCCGAGGGCCTGGGGTGCTTTGGAGGCGAGTTTGCGCGCCATGTCCATGGCCTCGGTCATTTCCTGGCCTGCGGGCACCAGCCGGGTGAGCAGGCCGAGTTCATGGGCGCGCTGGGCATTCATCATGCCCTCGAGCATGACCACTTGTTTGGCCCTGGCTGGGCCCAGACATCGCACCAAGCGAGAGCAGCCGCCAGAGCCGGGTATCAGTCCCACATTGGATTCAGGCAGGCCAAGGCGGGCATTGGTGCCGGCGATACGAAAGTCGCAACTGAGGGCCAGTTCCATGCCTCCGCCCGCGGCCACTCCTTCGATCACGGCGATGACTGGGATCTCCAGCGCTTCGAGGGCATCGAATGCAGCATGTATGGCTCTGGCCACTGCGCGGAATTTTCGCGTCCCGGCACGGGTGAGGTCGCCCATTCCTCGGACGTCCTCACCGGCTGAGAACGCCTTTGAATCGCCGCGGATGATGAGCACCCGTGCGTCCGACAGGCTCAGGCTGCTGATGCTTGCAGCCAGCTCGGACCTCATCGGCGCGTGCCAAGCGTTCAGTGCTTCAGGGCGATTCAGGCGCAGCACCACAATGCCCGGTTCAGGCTGGCTGCAGCGCACGAATTCGCCCTGCTCATGCTCGGTCAAGGTGACTTCGGTCCATTCAGACATAAAAATCTTCTTTCAGCGCAAGGACAGCTCGCCACTGAGTACCGCGCGGTCTCCGCAGCTCACTTGTATTTGGCCCTCTTGGGTCGTCTTCAGTGTGAGCTCGTCACCGGGGAAAACGGGGGATTTGAGTCGCACATTGAGCGAGCGCAGTGCCGGGCCGTGCTGGGCCACCAGTGCATCGAGGGCGATGGCTACCGTCAGAGGGCCCTGGGCGATCACTTGCGGCAGGCCGGCCTTGCGGGCAAATTCGTCGTCGAAGTGCACCGGATTGAAATCTTGCACGATGCCGGCAAATTGCACGATCTTGCGCCGGCTCATCGTTCCTAAAGATTGCTTGTGTTCGTCGGTCATGGTTCGGGTTCCCTCGGATCAGGCCTTCAGGCCATGCGCTCGATGAAGGTGGTTTTCTGACGCTGGATCAGCTCGCCACCGGGCGTACAGAAGCGGGTTTCGATGGTGCCGAACTGCATGCCGTTCTTCTCGGTGTATTCGGCCAGTACCAGTTCGACTTCGACGGGCTCGTCGGGCTCAAAGGGTCGCTCCAGGTCCAGTGCGTGACCGGCCAGCAATGCACGATCGAGATTGAGTCCCAGAGCCTCCACAAAGGCCGCCTCTCCCGCTACCGTGGGCCCGAAAAAAGGCACCAGGCGGGCCGTCCGCGCGGCCGAGTCGGTGCCCAGCAGAGTCTCAAGCTCCTGCATCTTGACCGCATGGGCGCGGGTGCGGGTCCGCAGCAGGGTTTTGCCCAGCATGTCCGCTCTCATGTCTCTCCCCTTAGATACTGACTATTCAGTATGTAGTCTGGCAGCTTGGCGCCACATCCATACTGGTGTTTTCCCGGAGATGTGTCGCCTACCGGACCGTCGGGTGCATTCCTACATGCTTGGCCCGCTGCGGGCCTGGTCGAGTCCGAGGCCGACACGGATTTGTCACAGACTCTGGTTCTACTAGCGACGTTCGCAGCTCTTTCAACTGGAGTTTGTCATGTCGCATCCCGATCACGAAATCTTGTCCAACACTTCTGACAACCCTCACTTTGAGGACATTCTGGCCCGCGGTCTGGCCAGTCCCAGCCGGCGCATGATTCTGCGCGGCGGTGTGGGTTTGGCCGGTCTGGCCCTGCTGCCTGGTTGCGCCAGCTTGGCCACTGCGCCTGCCCCGGTTCAGGCCCTTGGCTTTCCCTCGCTCGAGAAGAGCCTGCTCGACGATGTGGTTTTACCCCCGGGCTATCGCTATACCGTGTTGCACGCCACCGGAGACAGCCTGGATTCGAAACTGCCCGCCTATTCCAACATCGGCGCCGAAATGGACGACTGGTCGCGTCGTATTGGTGACCACCACGACGCGCTGGATGTCTTCTTCATCGATGAGCGCGGCCGTTACACCGAGCAAGACACCGGGCGTGCGGTGCTGGTGGTCAACCATGAAAGCTCGGCCGATGCCCACTTCATGCACCCTGCCGGTCAGACCTCCAATGGCGTGAGCGGCAAGAAATTCACCCAGTTCGGTGACTGGGACCTGGGAGCCCGGCCTGAGTTGGAAGTGCTCAAAGAAATCAACCATCACGGCGTCTCGGTGGTGGAAATTGAGCGCAGCGGCCGGGGATGGCGGATGAAAGTTGACTCGCCCCTGAATCGACGTGTCACTGCACAGACGCCCGTACGAATTGCCGGTCCGCGTGCCCATATCAATGACATCTGGTCTCAGATGGTGACGCGCTGGGAGCCTGCTGGGTCTATGGCCCGTGGCACCCTCAACAATTGTGGTCATGGCAAGACCCCCTGGGGTACTTACCTAGCCTGTGAAGAAAACTGGGCCTTCTATTTCCAGATGGGTAGCGGCAGCTCGGCTGTTTCGGGTCGCGAGGCAGCGGCGCGGCGCCGCTACGGCTTACCGGTGGCTGCTCCGGCGGCCGGTCAGACGCGAGGCAACAGCCAGGGCTGGCATACCGTCTCGGCCACCGATGACCGTTTCGCACGGTGGAACCTGGCGCCGATGGGTGCCAGTGCCGAGCGCGATTTTCGTAACGAGGCCAACACCTTTGGCTACAACGTGGAAATCGACCCCTTGAGCCCCTCGTCCAATCCGGTCAAGCGCGTGGCCATGGGCCGCATGGCTCACGAGGGCGCTACTTGCAGTCTGCCCAAAGCCGGCCAGCCCCTGGCCTTCTACATGGGTTGCGATTCGCGCAATGAGTACATCTACAAGTTCGTCAGCAGCGCTGCTTGGGATCCCAAGGATATCGGAGGCGGAACGGTCGCTGGCGACAAATACCTTAACGAGGGCAAGCTGTATGTGGCCCGCTTCGATGCCGATGGCCGGGGCCAGTGGATCGAACTCGATATCCAGGACCCGCGTATTGCCAACTATGCGGCCTTCAAGTTTGCCAATCAGGGTGAGATCTATGTGCACACCCGCCATGCGGCAGATGCGGTAGGCGCCACCAAGATGGACCGCCCCGAGTGGGCTGCAGTCAACCCCAAGAACGGCGAGGTCTACATCACACTGACCAACAATAGTGCGGCCAATCGCACCCCCGGCCGAGTTGATGCCGCTAACCCGCGCGCTTACATGGATGCAGATGGCAAGCGCGGCGCCGGCAATCCCAATGGTCATATCATCCGTTTCCGTGAAGACGGCGATCGCTCTGCCGCTACCGGCTTTCGCTGGGACATCTTCCTGTTTGGTGCCGAAGAAGATGCCGGCGATGCCAACCTGTCTGGGCTGAGCGCTCGCAACAGCTTCTCCTCGCCCGACGGGCTGTGGTTCAGCCCCAGCACCGGTATTTGCTGGATACAGACCGACGATGGCGCCATGACCGACGAGACCCATTGCATGATGCTCGCCGCGCTGCCGGGGCAAGTCGGCGATGGCCGCAAGGTGACGGTTAAAAACCGTATGTTGGTCGACGGCGTAGAGCAAACCGGCACACAAGAGACTTTTGTAGGGGCGACGCTGGGCGAGGCGCGATTGCGCCGCTTCTTGATCGGCCCCAAGGGCAGCGAGATCACCGGCGTGACCGAGGCGCCCGGCGGGCGAGCGCTGTTTGTGAACATTCAGCACCCGGGTGAAGACAGCAAGAGCGTGGGCGCACCCGACAGTCAATGGCCAGGTAACAAGGGCTATGGCCGGCTGGGTCGGCCGCGTTCGGCCACCATCGTCATTACTCGCAATGACGGCGGCGTGATCGGCGCCTGATACCGTCTCTATCTGGCCCGCGCCTCTAGGACAACTCGTCCTTGATACGCGGCCAGGTGTTGCGGATGTGCTGGCCCATGATGCGCGCCAGCCCAGGGCCGTCTCGCTCGGCCAGGGCCTGCATCATCTGCTCGTGTTCGGCCATGGCGGCATTCCAGTGCTGCGGCTGGGAGTTGCCCCGGTAGCGCAGACCGCGCATCCGCTTGCTCAAGGTGGCGTGGGTCAGTTGCAGGGTTTCGTTGTCGCACAGTGCAATCAGTGCCTGATGGATCTGCTGGTTGAGCTTGAAGTAAGCCGCCCGCTCCTTTTGCTTGTAGAGCATTTTCATCTGCGCATGCAGATTCAAGATGGCCTCAATCCGGGACGCCTCGGCCTGTACCGCCTGCAAGCCGGCATATTCCTCCAGCAGAGCGATCACCTCGAGCATGTCGCGGGCGTCTTTGGCTGAAAAGGCCTTGACCATTGCCCCGCGCAGCGGCAGCAGCTCGACCAGCCCTTCGGCAGTGAGCACTTTCAGCGCCTCGCGAACGGGCGTTCGTGAGACGCCGAGCTGGCGCGCGACCTCCAGCTCCTGAATGCGTTCTCCGGGCCGCAGTTTCATCTCCACGATCATGTCGCGCAGGCGCTGCGTCACCTCCTCGTGCAGGGCGGTGCGGGCAATCGGTGACCCGGGGTCGGTCTCTCGCATGGCGTAGGGCAGGTCGTTGCGGGGTCTCGCAAGATCAGGCGCATAGAGCCCTGGTGCGAAGTTAACCCTTTATGACTGGCGTCTCATCATAGACGCGATCCGACGGCGCCTGCTTGCAGATGGCTGTCTACGGGCGTGGTTTGACCGCCTCTTGGGGCGCCTGGATCGGAATCAGAATCTCGTTGCGCCGGAACATGGGTAGCGTCCAGGGCGGGTCGTAACGCGCCAGCTGGGGCGACCCAGTGGCTTTGAGCTTTTGCGCCTCGATCCACTGCAAGGTCTCGCGAGTTTTGTCCTCCACCCTCGAGTCAGTGGCAAATCCTGAGAAGCGATGCGCCGCATACCACTGGCTGGGCAGCTCGCGCAGCTGCACCGCCGGATTGCGCGGCTGGGCAATCGTGGACAGGGTGAACTGACTGGGCATGACGAAATGAATACGCCACCGGTCGGCCGAGCCCGATGGGGCCTCCGCAGTGACGGGTGCTGTCATGGCGATGCGGGCCGACTGGGGCTCTACCGTCACTGGGGCGGTCATGGCAATCTTGCTTGAGGCCTGCGAGCCGGGCACTTGGTTGTTGCCAAAAATATAGTCAGCCAGCAGCCGAAAGCCAGCGCTAGAGGCCTCGTCCCTGTCGCCGGGTACCCAGGTTTCTGCAATCAGCAGGGGCGGATAGCGCCTGAGCTCAAAATCGCCCTGCGCCGTGATGACCTCGTAGCGAGGCTCTTCAACCGCCATTGCCGGGACGCCGAGCAGCAAGGTCAGCAGTGCTGCAGCCCCAGGCAGGAGTCGAATCGCCAGCCGGCCGATGGGCCCAGGCTGCGATCGAGCGGGCCGCTGGGTTTTGACGCGAGGGTCGTATGAGCATGGGTCAACAATTGGAAGATCAAGCATGCCTGATGCTACTGCCTGGCAGCGGCCTTTGCCGGACTCAAGCGGTATGACCTCGACGGCGCCTGGCCTGCTCAATCCGATCGGGCCCCTCGCCAGGCCGCCGTGCGGCGGCGGCTTGGCGAGGCTCGGCACCGATTCGGACTGCTTGTTCGCGTCGGGACGCTGACCCGTCGCTGAACAGATCAGCTACGCGCTGACGCAACCAGCGATGGCCGGGATCTCGATGCAATCGTGCATGCCAAAACTGATGGATGCTGCTGGGCGCCACCGCGATCGGCAGCTCGCGCTTGACCAGCCCGTAGGGCGCCAGGATGCGGTCGGCAAAGCGCTCGGGGACGGTGGCGATCAAGTTGGCCTGCTTGAGCACATCGCCCAGGGCCACATAGTGAGGCACCGTCAGTCGAACCTGTCGTTGCAGCTTTTTGCGCTCAAGCGCCACATCGACGCGGCCGTGGCCGGTTCCAGCGGCCACCACCCGGACATGTTCAGCCTGCGAAAAGCTGCTGAGGGTGAGTCTCCCCGCTGCGGCCAGCGGATGCGCCCGGCGCATCAGGCAGATGTACTGCTGTCGGAACAGGACTTGCTGAAAAAAACCAGTTTGCAACTGCGGCAACAGGCCCAGAGCCAGATCGATGCGACCGGCCGCCATGTCCTCTTTGAGGGAGCCCTGCGCCACGCTGACCACTTGCAGCGTCACGCCCGGCGCCGATTGCCGCAGCGCCTCGATCAGCACCGGCAGGAAATACATCTCGCCCACATCGGTCATCGCCAAGGTAAAGCTGCGCGTGCTGCTGGATGGAACAAAGTCCGCCCTGACCTGCAGAGCCTGTTGCAGTCCATCCAGAGCCAGGGCCACGGGTTCAGCCAGTTTCAAGGCATAGGCAGTCGGCGCCATGCCCGCCTGGGTGCGCAGGAACAGTTCGTCCCCTAGGCTGCCACGCAGGCGGCGCAGGGCGCTGCTGACGGCCGGCTGACTCATGCCCAGCACCTGCGCTACGGCAGATACTCTTTTGTGCAGCAGCAGATGGTGGAATACCACCCAGAGGTTCAGGTCTATCTGAGAGAGGTTCGTCATTATTTGATTATCAAATATCAATTATCAACATAATTTGATTTACATCAGGTCTGAAGATGCGCATCATCGGGGTTTCCATGGAGGCACCATGAAGGAGCCATCGCTGAACTGGGAGCGGGTTGATACCAGCCGTATTCCCTTTGCGGTCTATACCAACGAGGACCGTCACCAAAAGGAGCTGCAGCGCTTCTTTTACCAAGCCCACTGGAGCTATGTCGGTCTGGAGGCCGAGATTCCCAAGCCCGGCGATTTCAAGCGCACCGTCATCGGTGAACGCTCGGTCATCATGACCCGCGCCCTCGATGGTCAAATTCACGTGGTGGAAAACGTCTGTGCCCACCGGGGCATGGCTTTTTGTCGGGAGCGACACGGCAATCGCAAGGAATTGGTGTGTCCCTATCACCAGTGGAGCTACGCGCTAGACGGTACATTGCAAGGGGTGCCCTTTCGACGGGGCGTGCGCCAGGACGGTCAGGTCAATGGCGGCATGCCGGCCGACTTTGATCCCAAGGAGCACGGGCTGACCCGGCTCAAGGTGGCCGCTCGGGGCGGGGTGGTTTTTGCCTCCTTCGATTTGCAGGTGGAGTCTCTCGAGGACTACATGGGGCCGACCATCCTGGGCTATTTCGACCGACTGTTCAATGCCCGGCAACTGCGCATCCTGGGCTACA
>CAYPSU010000038.1:0-23976 GCA_964413475.1 uncultured Polaromonas sp.
TTGGCAGGTACCGGCGTGTCCGGCCCTGCAGCGAGGCCAGGCAGGGCCCACAAGCACAGCAAGGCGACGCCTGTTGTTGCGTATTTCTTCATGGTTCTGACTCGGGTGCGGGAGGACCCTGGCCCCGAAGGGCCAAATCGGTGTGAGGGCTTAGTTGCTGACTTTGGTCGCGTAGCTGTCGGGGTCGATCACGTTGGGAAAGCCCTCGCTGTCCACCGGCACCGGCGCCGGCGCATCGGGAGAGTTGCTTGAGACATACAGCTTGTTGTCCGCCGTGTAAAGAATGGCCGGCTCAGTTACGCCGGGAGGCATATCTGGAAACGCGGCCCGCACCTTGTCGACGACTTTGCCGTCGGCCAGGGTTTTGGTGCTGCCAACAAATGTGAAAGTCGCTTGGTCGGGGTTACCGGTTCCAGACGCTGCGGGTTGGGTGCATGCGGGATCACTGTAGAAGAGGTCGGTCGACGTCGCGACAAGGTCTGATTCGCCTTGCAGAGCAATGACAACCCGCTCCCTTTCGTAGCCGACCGGGCCACCTAGCGTCCTTTCAACGCATTCACTGAGCCAAGTGCCCACGTATTTGACGCGTGCATCGACTGTGGTGCCACCGTCACCACCGCCGCCACCGCAGGCGGTCAGAGCAGCGGCGCTGATCAGCGCCATCAAGGTTGTTTTGGTATTGAGCATGACGCTCCCTTTCATTTGTTCTTTCTTGGGCGAACAAAACAACACCGCCGTTGCCCAAGCGAACGGTGTGAAAAAACAGGTGTGCAAATCGCGGATCACCGGCGTTTGAGCAGGCGGCTCAGCCAGCTCGTCTTGGGCTCCTCACGCACTGGGTGGTTGCTTGGGCCATCCGGGCGCAGCATGAGCCAACGCATACAGGCAGCTGATCCCCAAACGCATTGCGGCCTGTGGGTTGGGCTCCAAAAGGGGACGACGCTGGTCCTCTCGCTCGCGAGCGGCACGCTCTTGTTCTGCAGCCCGCCGCACATCTTCTGGCGTTTGGGCCTGGGCCGATGGAAGGAGACAAAAAGCGCCAGCTGCAAAAAGGGCCGAGACGGCCCCCCTAAAAACGACAGAAAAACTCATTTTTTTGTACTAAAAAAACGATATTAATCTGTTAAGCGAACCCAAAAGAAAACAAAAGTTAGATGAAAGGTAAAAAAATAAAAGAACTCGGCGGGCAGCCGCAGGAACAGGCACGGGTCGGGCCGGGGGCGGGCCTGCTGCATAGGCCGAGCTAAAATGGAGGGCTTTTTTGCGCCGCACCCCGCAGCGCCTCCCAACCTCCAACTCCTATGAAAATCGCCCAAGAAATTCGCGCTGGTAACGTCATCATGAATGGTGGCAACCCCTGGGTCGTGCTCAAGACCGAATATTCACGGGGTGGCCGCAATGCCGCAACCGTGCGCATGAAACTCAAGAGTTTGCTCAACAACCAGGGCACCGAGATCGTGTTCAAGGCCGACGACAAGATGGATCAGATCGTGCTGGACAAGAAAGAGTGCACCTATTCCTACTTTGCCGACCCGATGTATGTCTGGATGGACCTTGAATACAACCAGTACGAGGTGGAGGCCGAGAACATGGGCGATGCCCTGAGCTACCTGGAAGAAGGCATGGCTGCCGAGGTGGTGTTCTACGAGGGCAAGGCCATTTCTGTGGAATTGCCAACCAGCGTCGAGCGCGAAATCACCTGGACCGAGCCTGCGGTCAAGGGCGACACCTCGGGCAAAGTGCTCAAACCGGCCAAGATTGCCACCGGCTTTGAAGTGCCCGTGCCGATTTTCGTGGCCCAGGGTGACCGCATCGAGATTGACACCCGCACGGGTGAATACCGCAAGCGGGTGTAAGGCCTGCCGTCCTGAATGAAGGCTCCGCTGTCGGGGCCTTTTTTATTGACCCCCTGCTCACGCCATGACCCGCCCCCTTGCCCAAGCCCTGGATCTTGAAGATCTGCCGGTGCCCATGCGCATGCTGCCGGGTCTGCGGCGCTGCGATCGCATTGAACTGCATCGGCTGCAAGTGGGAAGCCCGTTGCACGACGAAAAAAGAGCGCTTGTGCAGGCGGGCTGGCAAGCCCTGGCGGTGCCAGGCTTTGAGGCGGAGCCGGTGCTGCAAGCGGTGCGCCAGGTGGCCGGCCTGACTGCGGACCAGACCGAGCCCCTGCCGCTGCTGATCGAGGAAGATCTGGCCGTGCTCGATGGCCCCAGTGCAAGCCTGCCCTGGCTGAGTGTTTGCACCCCCTCGCATTGGGCGCCGGAAGAAAAGCTCGGTCTGGACTGGGCATCGGCCCATGCGCCGGTGGCTGACAACCAGGCGCTGATGGCCGCGCAGCGGCAGCTGGTGGCTCTGTGCACCAATGGCCAGTGCTGGCAGCGCTCGGTCTACACCCTGTCTTCCAGCGGACGCTATGACCAACACCCCCTGCGCTGGCCGCGCACGCCCTGGCCGGATTTGCAGGGCGATTGCCTGGCCGCGAGCACCTGGCTGCGGGTCGAACGCCAGGGCTTTTTCCCGGTGCCGGGGCGACCGGGACAGGCGGTGTTCAGCATACGGCTGCAGATCGAACGCCTGGATCGCAGCGCAAACACCGCGCAGCGGGCGCAAAAGCTCCTGCAGTGGCTGTCAAGCATGAGCGAGGCGGTGGCGCACTACAAAGGCCTGGCGCCGGTACGCCCTGCCCTGCTGACCTGGCTGGCCGAGCGCAGCCATTGACCGGGACTTGAGGCCATGCAACTGATCGCGCGACTTCTGGAAATCATCATCCCGGTCCTGTTGATCGTGGCGGTCGGCTATGTCTACGCGCGTCGCCGACGCCCGGACATGACCCTGTTCAACCGCATTGCGCTGGAGGTCTGCACGCCGCTGCTGACCTATTCGGCGCTGGCCTCGCGACAGTTTGATATTGCGCAGCACATCCCCCTGCTGGCCGGCGGCACGCTGATCATCCTGGGCGCGGGTCTGTTGGCCTGGCCGCTGGCCTTGCTGGCCCGGCAATCGCCCCGAACCCTGGTGCCGGTGGTGATGTTCAACAACTGCGGCAACATGGGAATTCCGCTGGCCTTGCTGGCCTTCGGGCCGCAGCAAATGGGTGCGGCCGTGGCGCTGTACTCCATCAGCAACCTGATCCATTTCTCCATTGGCGCGCGCATCACCAGCGCCGGTGCCCGCACACGCGACCTGCTGCTCAGTCCGATGATGCTGGCCACCGTGCTGGGCTTTGCCAGCGCAATGACCGAGGTGCGCCCGCCCCAGGTGCTGCTGACCGGCATGAAGATGCTCGGCGATGCCTCTTTGCCCATGATGCTTTTTGCCCTGGGCGCGCGGCTGTGCAGCGTTGAGCTGCGCAGCCTGCAAAGCGGTGTCCTCGGGGCGCTGGCACGCCCGCTGATCGGCATGGCGCTGGCCTGGCCCCTGGTGTACCTGCTTGACCTGGAGGGAACGGCCCGGGCGCAGCTGCTTTTGTTTGCCGCGCTGCCGCCAGCCGTGCTTCAGTTCATGCTGGCCGAGCGCTTTGAGCAGGAACCCGAGAAGGTGGCGGCGATGGTGATGCTGGGCAATATCCTGGCCCTGGTCTTTGTGCCCTTGGGTCTGGCCATGGGGATGGGCTAGGGACCAGACGCTGCGCCGCCCGCCGTGGGCCACAATCTGGCCCATGGAAAACACACAGAACCTATCGGCCAGCCGCCTGGCCAGCGCCTGGGCCGAACTGCAGGCCCACGCCGAAAGCGGCACCCCACTAGAGGCAGATGCCTACCGTCTGGCCTTTGCCGATCCAGAATTTTTGCTGCGGCGGGAAACCCGCGGTCTGCGCATGCAACTGGAAATGCTCAAACCCGACCTGGAGCAACAACGCCTGGGCATCGAAAGCACGATTGTGGTTTTCGGCAGTGCGCGTTTTGTCTCGGCCGAGCAATCGAATCAGCTGCTGGACAAAGCGCGGGCCACGGGAGATGCGAAGGCTGTAGAGCGCGCCCAGCGACAGGTCGACAACGCGGCCTACTATGAGCAGGCGCGAGAATTCGCCCGTCTGGTGGCACGCCACAGCAAGCGCTGCGCGCCCGACCAGCAGATCTTTATCTGCACCGGGGGCGGGCCGGGCATCATGGAAGCGGCCAATCGCGGCGCCCATGAGGAGGCCATGCCCAATGTGGGCCTGAACATCGCCTTGCCCCACGAGCAAAGCGCCAATCCCTACATCACACCGGCGCTGAATTTCAAGTTCCACTACTTTGCGCTGCGCAAGATGCATTTCATGATGCGGGCCAAGGCGCTGGTGGCCTTTCCGGGGGGCTACGGCACGCTCGATGAACTGTTCGAGGTGCTCACGCTGGTGCAGACCCGTAAAGCCAAGCCAGTGCCTATCCTGCTTTATGGCAGCGACTACTGGAAGCGGCTGATGAATCTGGACATGCTGCTGGAGGAAGGCACCATCTCGCCGGAAGATCTGGACTTGTTCAAGTATGTCGATACCCCCCAGCAAGCCTGGGATCTGATCCGGGAGTTTTACCGGCTGTAAGCCCAAGGCCGCGGTGGTCGGCCACCGATCGTGTGGCTAGAGCCGGCGCAGGCTCAGCGCCGAGCGCGAGCCCAGACCGACCCAGAGAGCAACCAGCCACAGCAGGCCATGCAGCCCGATCAGGGCGCTGACCGATCCCAACAACAGGGGCACAAACACGCCCGAGGCGGTCACGGACATCAGTCGCAGCCCCAACACCTCGCCCTGGCGCTCGGGCGGCGTGACCTGGTGCAGCAGGCTCATGACCATCGGCTGCACCGTGCCCAGGGCCAGCCCCATGAAAAAGGAGCATGTGGCCATGGTCCAGGCCGAATCGGTCAAGGGATAAATACCGAAAGCCACGGCGGTGACCAGCATGGCCGCAACAAGCACAGCCCACTCGCGGAGCCGCTCGGCGATCACGGGAAGTACCACCCGGACCAGCCCGGTGGCCAGAGCAAAAGCGCCCAGCACCATGCCAATCTGCGAGGCGCTCAAACTGCGCTCAACCCCGAGCAGCGGAATCACCAGCGCGTGCACATCCCAACTGGCTGCCACGAACCAGTTGACCAGCATCAAGCGGCCTATACCTGGCAAGCGCAGCAGATGCCATGCCTGCCAGACCGAGCCCTGCGGCAGGGCATCCGTCAGGGCCGGGCGGGTATCGCTGATGCGACGTGACAGCCACCAAGTCACCAGCGGTACCGCTGCCATAAAGATGAAAGCGGCCTGAAAGCCCTGCTGGCTGGCGGGCTGGGCACCGGCATGATCGATCAGGAAACCCACAGCCAAAGGCCCGAGCACGTTAGACAGCGCAGGCCCGATGGCCAGCCAGCTGAACGAGCGTCTAAGCTGGGCCTGATCTTCCGAAAGTCGCCCCACCTGCCGCTGCACCGCAATCACCGTGGCCCCTGCAGCGCCGCCAGTGAGCAGGGCCATGACGCACAGCACCCCGAAAACGGGCCAGACCGCAGCCAACACCCCGGCCAGGCTGGCGGCGATCACAGACCGAACCATGATCGGCCGCGAGCCATGGCGGTCCACATAGCGGCCCAAGGGCACCGCCAGCAGGAGCTGGCTCAGACCGAACAAGGCCAGCAGAAAACCGACCGATGCCGCGCTGTAGCCCAGGTGCAGAGCCAGCAAGGGGGCAGCCATGCGGTTGCCAGCCAGCGTGGAGTGCAGGAAGATCTGCGCCAGGATCAGTCGGAGCAATTCAGACCGCACGTCTTCTCCGTCCGGACCGTCGGTCTAAAAACATGCGAGGCTCAAGCCTCTTGACCGTTAGAGGGTTCAAGAGCACCGGGCAGAAGCTCCTGGGCCTGCGCCTGCGGCAAGGCCTGAACCTCCCGCAGCGCACGGCCCATGGCACGGCTGCGCTGCTCGGCGCTGTCCAGGGTGTTGAGGACCGTCTGGGTCTGGGCCTTCACACGTGTGAGCACGTCGCCGAACTTGCCAAATTCGGTCTTGACCGCGCCAAGCACTTGCCAGACTTCGCTGGAGCGCTTCTCCAGGGCCAGGGTGCGAAAGCCCATCTGCAAGGAATTGAGCATGGCCAACAAGGTGGTGGGGCCCGCAATCACCACGCGACAATCGCGCTGCAGCGACTCGACCAGACCGGGCCGGCGCAGCACCTCGGCATACAGCCCCTCACTGGGCAGGAAGACGATGGCAAAGTCGGTGGTCTGGGGGGGGTGAATGTATTTGTCGCTGACCGAGCGCGCTTGCTGCCGCACCGCAGCCTCCAGGGCGCGGGAAGCGGTTTCCACCGCCGGGGCGTCGGCCTGCTGCTGGGCCGACAGCAGCCTCTCGTAATCTTCGGTGGGAAACTTCGCATCGAGCGGCAGCCAGATCGGCTCACCGCCTTCGGCGCGTCCGGGCAAACGCACTGCAAAGTCAACCGCATTGCGACTGCCCGGCACCAAACAAACTTGAGCCTGGTATTGCTCGACGGTCAACACCTGTTCGAGCAGAGTGGCCAGTTGGGTTTCGCCAAAAATGCCGCGCGTCTTGACGTTGCTCAGCAGATGCTTGAGATCACCCACCCCCTGAGCCAGGGTTTGCATTTCGCCGAGCCCGCGGTGCACCTGCTCCAGTCGCTGGGCCACATGAGCAAAACTGGCATCGAGGCGGGCTTGCAGCGTGCTCTGCAGCTTCTCGTCCACGGTGGCGCGCATCTGCTCGAGCTTTTGCTCATTGCCTTGCTGCAACTGGGTCAGGCGGCCCTCAACCGACTGGCGAATTTCAGTCAGCAACTGCTCTTGGCGCTGGGCCATCTGCTGCAGCTGGGTTTGGAGATCCTGTGCGAACCGGCGCAGAGCCAGATCCTGTGCCTCACGCGATTGCGCAGTCGCCTGGCTGGTCGCCTGGCTGAAAGCCTGCAGGCTCTGCGCCAACTGCAGCTGCATGCCTGAGAGTTGCACCCTGAACGAATCGATCTGCTCATTCTGAGTGCGCGCTACATCGCCAGATTGGGTGAGCAGGGTCTGCTGAAAAAGTGCCAGCGACTGCTGCAAGTCGGCGCGGCTTTCGCGCGCGCTGTCCTGCACCTGCGATCGCAGCTCGCGCTCAAGACGTTCGTCGCCGGCCAGGAGCTGTTGCAGCTGCGACTCTACGGCCTGGCCCTGCCCCGGCGCCGACTGGCGCCACAGCAGGATCAGCACCAGCAGATTGACGCCAGCCAACACCAGGGGCAACCAGAGGAGGATATCGGTCATGGTCTTATTGTCGCGTGCCCCGACAGGCAGGGCGGCTCGCGCATCAACGCGGGTCGGGGTTGAGCGGTGTCAGCAGCGGTTGACCGGTGAAGAATGCCACCAGATTATCGGCGGCCAGGTGGGCCATGGCCTTGCGGGTGGGAATGCTGGCGCTGCCGATGTGCGGGGTGAGAACCACGTTGGGCACTTCCAGCAGGCCCGGGTGGACCCGGGGTTCTTCTTCGAACACATCCAGTCCGGCCGCTGCAATCGTTCGGTTCTTCAGGGCCTGTGCCAGCGCGGCATCGTCCACAATGCCGCCCCGTGCAATATTGACCAGGGTGGCTGTGGGTTTCATTTGAGCCAATTCAGACGCGCCTACCGCATGGTGAGACTCTGCGGTGTAGGGCAGCACCAGAATCAAGTGGTCAGCCTGCGCCAGCAATTCAGACTTGCTGACATACTCAGCCCGACACTGGGCCTCCAGCTCGGGGCTGAGGCGGGATCGATTGTGATAGAGCACACGCATGCCAAAGCCGAAGGCACCCCGGCGGGCGATGGCCTGGCCAATGCGTCCCATACCCAGAATGCCCAGGGTTGAGCCATGGATATCGGAGCCGGCAAACATGTCGTAGCTCCATTTGGTCCATCGGCCGGCCCGCAGGTAATGCTCGCTCTCGGCCAGCCGGCGCGCAGTGGCCATCAGCAGCGCAAAGCCCAGATCAGCCGTGGTTTCCGTCAGCACGTCGGGGGCGTTGGTGGCCACCACACCGGCTGCCGTCATGGCTGGAATATCGAAGTTGTTGTAGCCCACCGCCATATTGGCGCATATGCGCAGCTCGGGACAGGCCCTGAGCAGCGCCGCATCAATACGGTCGCCGCCGGTGGTGAACACCCCCTGCTTGCCTTGCAGTTGCTCGATCAGTTGCGCCGGGCTCCAGACCGCGTCGTCGGGATTGGTCTGGACTTCAGCGACCTGACGCAGCTTGTCAACCACCTCGGGGAAGACGGCTCGGGCCAAAAGAATGCGGGGCTTGCTCACGGGCGAGGCTCCAATTCAGTGAAGAGGGGATCAGCGGAACCAGATCAGTCCCATGACGAAGAAAAGTGGCAGCAAGATGGCACCGGACCAGAGCATGTAGCCAAAGAAGCTGGGCATTTTCACGCCACGGTCCTCGGCGATGGCCTTGACCATGAGATTGGGCGCATTGCCGATGTAGCTGTTGGCCCCCATGAAAACCGCGCCGGCGGAAATGGCAGCCAGGGTCGGCGCCAGAGTGGTCATGAGCACTTGCGGATCGCCCCCTGCGGTGTTGAAGAACACCAGATAGGTGGGCGCGTTGTCCAAAAAGGAGCTGAGGGCGCCAGTGATCCAGAAATACATCAGCACGTCGGGGCTTCCATCGGGGCGGGTCACCGCACCGACGACCGCGCCAAACGGCCCATCCACCCCGGCCCTGAGCATCGAAATGACTGGAATGATGGTGAGAAAAATACCCGCAAACAGTTTGGCCACTTCCTGCATCGGGGCCCAGCTGAATTGGTTGTCGGCGTGCACTTGAGTGGGGGTGACCCGCAGTGACACCAGGGTGATGAGAATCAGCCCCAGGTCGCGCAGCAGACCGGGCAGGCCGACCTCGGTGCCCCAGACATCAAAGCTGATGCCAGGCTTCCAGGTGCCACTCATCAGCACCAGGCTGACCACGCCCGCCAGCAGGAGGAAGTTGACGGCACCATCGAAACCGATTGAACCGGTAGCGGGCGTTGGGTCTGCGGGCTGCAGACCTTCACGCCGATGAAACCAGGAATCGATCAGATAAAAAATCAGCAGCAAACTGCCCACCAGGAACAAGGTCTCGGGATAGAGGGTCTTGAGCGTCCAGAAAAACTCCACGCCCTTGAGGAAACCCAAAAACAGGGGTGGATCACCCAGGGGCGTGAGCGAGCCACCCGCGTTGGAGACGATGAAGATGAAAAAAATCACCACATGCGCCATCTGCTTGCGGTTTTCGTTGGCCCGAATCAGGGGCCGAATCAGCAGCATCGAGGCGCCCGTGGTCCCCATGAAACTGGCCAGCACCGCACCGATGGCCAGGATGGAGGTGTTGAGGGCCGGACTGCCGCGCAAATTGCCGCGGATATAGATGCCGCCAGAGACGGTGAAGAGCGCCGTCAGCAAGATGATGAAGGGGATGTACTCACCCACCAGCGCATGCACAAAATTTGACCCTGCCAGCCCGGGCCCGAACAGGGCGGCGAAAGGCAAAAGAAAGGACAGAGCCCAAAACGCGGCCACCTTGCCGTAGTGGTGATGCCAGAACACCGGCACGATCAGGGGCATCAGGGCAATCGAAAGCAGGATCCCCGCAAAAGGCAGGCCCCACCAAGCGCTCAGGGCGCTGCCGTCAATACTGGCGGCGCTGGCCAGGCCAGGCAAGCCAGCCAAGACGGGAACGAGCAAAAGGCGACGAACAAGGGATAAGCAGGTCATGATGTGGGGCAGACGGTTGACGACCTGCGCATTGTCCCAAAACCCGGCGAGCCCCCCAACAGCAGGCCGATCGGTCGATCAGACCCCGCTCTGCACGTCGAACACCTGACGCAGGTACGCGAGGTATTTCTCGTCCTCGCACATGTTCTTCGATGGGGTGTCTGAGAGTTTGGCTACCGGCTGGCCATTGCAGCGCACCATCTTGATGACGATCTGCAAGGGCTCACGGCCGATATCGTTGGTGAGATTGGTGCCGATACCAAAGGCCAGTTGGCAGCGACCGCCAAAGCGACGGAACAGTTCGATGGTTCTGGGCACCGTCAGGGCATCGCTGAAGATCAAGGTCTTGGTGCGCGGATCCACCCGGTTGCTGCGATAGTGTTCAAGCAAGCGCTCGCCCCAGGAAAAGGGGTCCCCGCTGTCATGGCGGGCGCCGTCGAAGAGCTTGCAGAAGTACATGTCGAAGTCACGCAGAAAAGCGTCCATGCCGTAGACATCCGACAGAGCAATGCCCAGATCGCCCCGGTATTCCTTGGCCCAGGACTCAAAAGCAAACACCTGACTGTCGCGCAGGCGCGGCCCCAGGGCCTGGCAGGCTTGCAAGTACTCGTGGGCCATCGTGCCCAGCGGGGTCAGACCGAGCTTCATGGCCAACAGCACATTGCTGGTGCCGGCGAACTGTCCCTGGGGACCGGCGCCCAAACGGTCCACCAGGGTTCTCAGCACTTCCTCATGCCAGGATCGCGAAAAGCGGCGACGCGTGCCGTAATCGGCAATCCGCAGCGCCTGCAATCCAGGCTCCTGCAGTTGCCGAATTTTCTCGTCCAGGCGCCGTCGCCCCTCGGCCAAATCAGGCACCGCCTGGGTGTTGCGGAAATAGACCTCGTTCACGATGGCCAAAACCGGAATCTCAAAAAGGATGGTGTGCAACCAGGGCCCGCGGATCGAGATGTCGATCTGGCCATCGGGCAAAGGCTGCACGTCGATGTATTTTTCGTTGAGGCTGAACAGGCCCAGGAAGTCGACGAAATCACTCTTGATAAAGCGCATGGAGCGCAGATAGGCCAGTTCGGCCTCGCCAAACTTCAGTGCGCACAGCGCTCGGATCTCTTCGCGAATCTGGGCTACATGGGGCGCCAGCGGTTCAACCCCGGGGGCTCCGGCATTGCGGCACTTGAAGCGGTACTCCACCTGCGCGCCGGGAAACTGATGCAGGACCGCCTGCATCATGGTGAACTTGTAGAGGTCCGTGTCGAGCAGGCTGGGAATGATCATGGCAGGCTCGGCGTGCTGACTCAGGCCAGACCGAGAAAGTCAACCTCAAACAGCAAGGTGGCATGGGGCGGAATCACCCCTCCGGCTCCACGCGCACCGTAGCCCAGTTCGGCCGGAATGATCAGGCGTCTTGAACCGCCCACCGACATGCCCTGCACACCCTCGTCCCAGCCCCGTATGACCTCACCCGCACCCAGGGCAAACTCGAAGGGCTCACCACGGTCTTTGCTGGAGTCAAATTTTTCGCCCACCTGACCGTCCTGGTAGAGCCAACCGGTGTAGTGCACGCGGACATACTGACCGGCCTTGGCCAGGGCGCCGGTGCCAAGCACCGTGTCTTCATATTGCAGGCCCGATGCAGTGGTGATGAGATTCATGAGAGATTCCGATCGTTCAAAAGGTCCGAGTCAGACCGCACTTTACCCGCAACCAGTTCAAGCACCTGATCGGCCGCCTGCGCCAGCTGCCGATTTTGCTCGGCCACCAGCAAGGCAAGGCCTTGGCCGCGCAAGTCGATCAGGGTCTGCACCATCTGCTCCACCAACACCGGGGCAATGCCCTCGCAGGGCTCGTCGAGCAAGAGCAGACGCGGTTGACTCATCAGGGCGCGCGCCGTGGCCAGCATCTGCTGCTCGCCCCCACTCATCTGGCTGGCCAGCCGCCCCAGCATGGGTTTGAGCAAGGCAAATCGTTCCAGAACCCATTCCAGGCGATCAGCCGTGCCGCCGGCAATCCGCAGGTTTTCGCGAACGGTGAGACTGGTAAACAGGCGTCTGTCCTCGGGCACATAACCCAGACCGCTGCGGGCCCTGCGATGGGCGGGCCAAGCGGCCATGCAGACCGGCGCGACCGACCGATCCGGCGCCCAGAGGATCTGGCCGCGGGTGCGGACCTCCAGGCCGATCACCGCCTTGAGCAAGGTGGACTTACCCGCTCCGTTGAGACCTTGCAGCACCACCAACTGACCCGCACCGACGCTCAAATCAAGCCCAAAAAGAGCCTGGGCTGGGCCATAGAAGGCCTGCAGGTGTCGCAGTTCAAGCATGGCGCATGTTCCCGTCAGGGGCCGGCACCGGTCTGCGACCCAGGTAACGGGCCTGGACATCGGGGTCAGCAGCCACCTGGGCAAAGCTGCCCTGAGCAGCCAGTCGACCTTCAATCAAGACCAAGACTCGATCGGCCACCCCGGCAACAGCGTCCATGTTGTGCTCGGTGTAGAGCACCGCCAGGCCAGACTGGGCCAGGGATCGGATCCAGCTCATCAAGCGCCCCCGCTCGCTTTCGGCCAGGCCGGCAGCTGGCTCGTCCAGCAGAAGCAGTTCCGGTTGTCCGGCCAGCACCAGAGCCAGTTCAAGACGTTTGCGGGCTCCATAGGGCAAGGCAGCGGCATGGTGCTCGGCCCAGGCCGACAGATCAGCCTGCTCCAGCAAGTCCATGGCCCGATCGCGCTGCCAAAAGTCAAGCGCTCGCCAAGCCGACAAGGCCTGTTGACGCGCTTGCAGGGCCAATTGCACATTGCCCCGTACGGTCAGCGCCTCGAACACCTGGGCCACCTGAAAACTGCGGCCCACCCCCAGGGCCAGACGCTTGAGTGGACTGAGCCCCCGCAGGGATTGCCCGCGCCAGATCACCTCTCCCGCATCCGGTTGCTGCTGCCCGGCAATACAGGCAAAGGTGGTTGATTTACCCGCGCCATTGGGGCCGATCAGGGCCACGCAATCGCCCGCAGCCACTTGCAGGCTGACCCCATCGACCGCACGAACACCGGCGAAATGACGGACCAGATCTCGCACCTCCAGAACGGCCGCACGGCTCATCGGGCTGCCCCTTGAGCGCGCAGGCGCCCGATCAAGGCCGGCCAAGACAAGAGCCCGGAGGGCGAGGCCACCATCACCGCCATGATGACCACGCCCAGCATGCCCCTCCAATACGTCAGATCACGACCGAGTTCGGCCGATACCCCAAAGAGCACCAGGCTGCCGGCCACAGCCCCCCAGAGCTGATGCACGCCGCCAAGCAACACCACCAGCAGGGCGTCTACAGAGGTCGCCACCCCAGCCACAGAGGGAAACACCGCGCCCTTGTGGGCCGCAAACAGCGCCCCCGCCAAGCCAGCCAGCGCCGCACTTTGAAGGAAGACGCGGTACTTGAGGGCGGCAATCGGCAGACCGCTGGCCTGGGCTCGCAGCGGCGCATCGCGCAGGGCCTGCAAGGCCGCACCATGCCCCGACAGGCAAAGACGGCGCAAGGCAAGCACCGAGCCAAGCGTCAGCAGCACCATCAAGCCATAGAACATCGGTCGGCCTGTCTCGGGGACCAAGTGCAGACCGATCAGGCCGTTATCACCCCCGGTCACCGGGACTGCCTGCGTGGCAAGGGCCCAGATCACCTGGGCCAGCGCCAGGGACAACATCGCAAGGTACACGCCGCTGCTGCGCACGACCGCCGCACCAAACATCGCAGCCAGCGCCAAGGCGCTGCCCATGCCGATAGCCGCCGCCTCCAAGAGATTGGCCCCCCAGTGCAAATGGGACAGAGCCGCACCGTAAGCCCCCAAGGCGAAATAAGCGGCATGACCGAAGCTGACCAGACCGGCCAGTCCCATCATCGCCTGCAGGCTGATCCCGAAGATCACGAAGACCATCGCATCGATGGCGAGAGTCTGCCAGTAGGCGCCTCCCAGCCAGGCCAGCAGGGCCATGCCGATCAGCCCCAGCAGCACGGCGGCCGTGCTGGCTTGCGAGAGGTGCAGGCCCCGAAAAGGCTGGGCCGGCTCACGCGGACCCTGTACCGCGGTTAGCCGCCGGCCGGCCAAACCCTGGGGCCGCAGGATCAACACCACCGCCATGGTGAGAAAGACCAGGACCAGGGTGGCTTGCGCAAACCAATGAATGCCCAGCGCATGAACCAAGCCGATGAGCAAGGCGGCGGCAAAAGCGCCGCCGATGCTGCCCAGCCCGCCGGTGACCACCACCACAAAGGTCTCGACAATCACCGCCATGTCCATCTGCAGATGAGCCGGCTCACGCGGGACCTGAAGGGCCCCACCCAGACCGGCCAAGGCGCAGCCAATGACCACCGCCCCCATCATCAGCGGTCG
Organism: uncultured Polaromonas sp.; assembly: GCA_964413475.1. Classification (GTDB taxonomy): domain Bacteria; phylum Pseudomonadota; class Gammaproteobacteria; order Burkholderiales; family Burkholderiaceae_C; genus Polaromonas. The sequence continues at coordinate 14,067 of CAYPSU010000038.1, forward strand.
CGGATTGACGCCCAATGCATCCAGAATTTCCCGGTCCTCGGTAGCGGCGCGCAGACGTCGGCCAAAAAGCGTACGGGTGAGCATCAGGTGCAGACCCAGCCAGACCAGAGGGCCTATGGCCATCAGCGCCAATTGATAAGTCGGGAAAAATTCCTCGCCTATCTGCACCGAACCCTTGAGTCCGGGGAAACGAGGCGCAAAGACTTCCTCGTTACCGAACAGCCAGCGCATGGCATCGTGCAAGGCCAGGGTCAATCCAAAGGTGGCGACCAATTGGTATAGCTCAGGGGCGTGCGTCATGCGCCGTAACAGCAGCCAATCGACTGCGGCACCGACCAGAGCCGCGACCCCAGCGCCCATCAGCATGGCCAGGGCATACAGGAAGGCGCTTTCAGACCAGGTGGGGAACCAATGGGTCAGCCAGTGTGCGCTAAAAAGCGCGCCCAGCATGAAGAAGCTGCCGTGGGCGAAATTGACGATGCGGGTGACGCCAAAGATCAGCGTCAGGCCGGCGGCCATGAGGAACAGCGTGGTGGCGTAGGACAGCCCTCCCAGCAGTTGCACCGCAGTGATGCCAACACTCATGGTCAGCTCATCTCCGGGCGACCCGCAGCGACCACGCGCCGGCGATCAATCCAGCCAGGTGGTGAACCCAGAGGCGGCATCGCGCGGCGTGTAGAAGCGGTTGACCAATGCCTGAGGATCGGCATAGCCAAGAGACATGCCGCAGACCATCATTTGCTCTGATCCCGCTCCGATATGAGGCAGGATGATGGGGTGGTAGTCATTCCAGGCGGCCTGCGGGCATGTATGCAGGCCCTGGCCCCGGGCTGCGAGCATGACGTTTTGCAGAAACATGCCGTAATCGAGCAAGCTACCGCGTCCGAGCACGCGATCTATGGTGAAGATCAAACCTACCGGCGCATCAAAGAATCGGAAGTTGCGCTGATGCTGGGCATGCATCTTGTCCTTCTGGCCGCGCTCGATACCCAGCAGCCCATATAGTCCCCAACCGTTCTCGCGTCGACGCCCCAGATAGGGCTCTACCCATTGACTCGGGTAGTAGTCAAACTCTTCCTTGTAGTGGCTGGCCAGGGCAGGATCGTCGCGGACGGCATCGTGGGCCGCGCAGACCTTGCTGACCAGATCGCCGAGGCTGCGCCCCTGCAACACATAAACCCGCCAGGGCTGCGAGTTGGTCCCTGAGGGTGCACGACTGGCCAACTGCAGGATGTGCTCGATCTTTTCGCGCTCGACCGGGCGCGGCAGATAGGCCCGCACGGACATGCGGCTGACGATGGCCTCATCCACGCCAATGGCGACGCGGTCCAGGGGTAAGGGATTTGAGCTCACTTGAGGGTCTCCAGAGCGGCGATAAAGGCCGGCGACAAGGGGCGTGGCCTGCGACTGTGCCGATCCACGTAGACATGAACAAAATGGCCTCGGGCCGCACAGGGTTCCTGCGCTCGACCGTCATCGGCAAACAGGGCCACTTCATAGCGCACACTGGAGGTGCCGACCCGTCCGACCCGCAGGCCGGCCAACACGGATTGCGGATAGGACAAAGGCGCGAAGTAGTGGCACTGGGTCTGCACCACCAGACCGATCAGATCGCCCGCATGGATGTCGAGCACACCGCAATCGATCAGGTAGCCATTGACCGCCGTGTCAAACCAGCTGTAGTACACCACGTTGTTGACATGACCGTAGACGTCGTTGTCCGACCAGCGGGTGCTGATCGGGCGCATCACTCGGTAGGCGCTGCGCAGCTCGGGCTCGGGTCGAGTCAATTCGGTCATCAGATTTGGGGCCGGCTGGCTGAGCCCGTGGGGCTGGATCGGGCGAACCCGCGATGCGCTGAAAGCCGTATTTTGCCAGCGCCTGACAGGGACCTTGAATTAGAAAGGACGCAAGCCAGCCCAGCGCTGCCAGTATTCAAGGGCGATCGACCAGGTATTGAATTGCACCTGCACCGTCGATTCCAGGTCATGCCCGTAGCCGCCAGCCATGGCAAAAGCCAGGGCAGTGCGACGCTGCCACGCCCAATCAAAGACGCGTCGGTCCCGCGCCTGCAAGCCGTCATAGCTCAGGCGCAATCGACCGAGGCGGTCGCCTTCGTGAGGATCCGCACCGGCCAGATAAAAGACGAGCCCCGGATCAAAACGACTGTCGAGTTCGGCCAAAGCCTGCTCGAGGGCCTCCAGGTAGGCCACATCACCACAGCCATCTGGCAAATCGATGTCCAGATCGCTGGCGGTCTTGCGAAACGGGAAGTTTTTTTCGCCATGCAGGGACAGGGTGAACACCGTGTCGTCATGGGCAAAGATGTCGGCGGTGCCATTGCCTTGGTGCACGTCCAGATCAATGATCGCCACCCGAAGCGCTGGCCCAGGGCGGTGCAAGCGAGCCCATTCGGTCTGCATCAGCCGGGTGGCAACCGCCACATCATTGAACACACAAAAGCCGCCCCCCTTGTCGCGGCCGGCATGATGCGTGCCTCCTGCCAGGTTCCCGGCTATCCCTTCGGGCTGGACCCGGTGACCCGCGATCAAACCAAGAGCCACCCTGGCCGCCGCAAGGGTCGCGCCGGTGGATCGACGCGATCGCTCGACCATCTGCGGCGACCAGGGAAATCCGATTTCCCGCTGCGCCGCCGGGGTCAAGGTGCCTTCGACCACGGACCGGACGTATTCGGGGGCATGCACCAGCGCCAGTTGCCCATCGGTAGCCGCGGGGGCCACAGAGAACCGCAGTTGCGGCATCTCCTCGGCCAGCCGTTGACGCAGGCGCCCGTACTTGGCCATAGGAAAACGGTGTCCACTGGGCAAGGGAAGTACGAACTGATCGGCGTAAAAAGCGTGCACGGCAATCTTCAGATGCGGAAATCAGACATCGGGTACCGGGGTCTGAAGACGCGGATTGTGACCGGCAACGCCGTGTTCTAGGGGTCGGCACCTAAAAATGGTGCAATGCAACAAAACCCACTTGCATTGCGGAATCCCGACCTTATACTTCGATTCATGTTGCAGTGCAGCAAGACCTACGCAGTCGTGTCGTACCGCTGAAAGTTTCGTCTCAACCCAACCTACGGAGTTTCTTATGTTGACCGCTGACCAAATCGTTGCCTCCCAAAAGGCTTCCATCGAAACCATGTTCGGCCTGACCCACAAGGCTTTTGAAGGCGTCGAGAAGCTGGTAGACCTGAACGTTCGGGCCTCCAAAGCGGCTCTGACTGAAAGCGCCAGCCATGCCCAGGCCCTGTTTAGCGTGAAGGACGCCCAGGAACTGCTGGCTCTGCAAGCGAGCCTGATGCAGCCCCTGGCCGAGAAGGCCGCCGCCTACAGCCGCCACCTCTACGACATCACCAGCGGCACCGCTTCGGAGTTCTCCAAGGCAGTCGAAGGTCATGCATCCGAGGCTCAGGCCAAGTTCGTCAGCCTGGTTGACAGCGCCGCGAAGAACGCCCCGGCCGGCTCTGAGACCGCCGTGGCAGTCATGAAGAGCGCCGTTTCGGCTGCCACCAATGCTTTTGAGTCGGTTCAAAAGGCCGTCAAGCAGGCCACCGATCTGGCCGAGGCTAATTTTGCAGCTGTCAGCAACACCGCGGTCAGCGCCGCCAAGGCCACCAGCAAGAAGCGCTGATCCCTGCGGCGACCCGAGGCCTCCGCAATGGGGCGCCCAAGTCGCACCGCTTGTCTCCTCGGGTCCGCGTGGAATCGGTTTCAGGGACCCGTTTCAAAGCCCGGCGCCAGCCGGGCTTTTTTTATCGCACCGACGCTCAGGGCGCCGGACGATTGAAGCGGGCGCGCAACTGGGGCAGGGCTGCCTGCATGGCCAAGCGACCTGCCTCTATCGCGCGCTGTCGAGCCGAAAAATCGGCGCTGCGCAATCCGGCCAGAGAGGGCCTGACCAGCACATCGGCCTGCTGGATCTCATGCTGCTTGATCACCTGCCCCATGATATTGAAGGTCTGCAGCAAGATCTGAAGGGTATCGCTGGCCGGCTGACCTTCTGGTGGCTGTGAAATGTCGACGGCAATCACCAGCTCGGCCCCCATCTGGCGGGCAAATTGCACGGGCACTGGCGAGACCAGCCCACCATCGACATAGTCACGGCCACCGATGCGCACCGGCTGAAACACGGCCGGTACCGCACTCGAGGCCCGGACTGCGGTGCCGGTATCGCCACGGCGAAACAAGATAGGTTGGCCATTGGACAAATCAACGGCCACCACGCCCAGGGGAATTCGCATATCCTCAATGAGCCGGCCGGCCACTGCGTCATTGACATAGCGGGCCAGGGCCTCGCCGCGGAAAAGCCCCCGGTTGACCAGCGGCAGCATCCAGTCCGCAATGGCCACCTCCTCCAGACGCAAGGCGTTCTGACGCAGCTGCTCGGCATTCATGCCGCTGGCATAAAGGGCCGCAACCAGGCTACCGGCCGAGGTGCCGACCATCACATCGGGGACGATACCGGCCTCCTCCAGAACGGCGATCACGCCCACATGCGCAAAACCTTTGGCGGCCCCACCCCCGAGCGCCAAACCGATACGCGGTGGCCGCACCGGAGCAGTCTCTGCCACCGCGGTCTCTTTGCGGACAGGCACCGAGGCCGGCGGCGAAGCGCAGCCGACCATCACCGCGGCCAGAGCGCCCAAGGCAAGGACGCGCCAGACTGTCCAGCGCGCGCCCCCGGCGCGGGACTGTGGAGTTTTCTGTACGGGCATGGCGGACACCTCTTGCTTGCAGCTTGCGTTCAGACACGCTCCCTTGACTTGTCGGCTCAGTGCGCGTGGCCGATGAGACTGTGCCGCCGATTTTCGGCGACCCGGCTGCGACATAATAGCTTTGCATATGACGTTTACGTAAGCGTCAATCAGGAGACCGATCGCGGTTTTAAGTAGAAAGGAATGCAGTATGGACATCAAGGGCAAGGTTTTCATCGTGACCGGTGGAGCCTCGGGATTGGGCGAGGGTACCGCACGCATGCTGCGGGCCGAGGGGGGCACCGTGGTGATCGCCGACATGCAGGCCGAAAAAGGCGAAGCTGTGGCCCGCGAGATCGGGGCCACCTTTCTGCGTTGCGATGTCAGTCAGGAGTCCGATGCCCAGAATGCGGTCCATCATGCCTGCGCTCTAGGCCCGCTGATGGGGCTGGTCAACTGTGCCGGCATCGCACCGGCGGAGAAGACCGTGGGCAAGAATGGGGCGCATTCGCTGGCGGTCTTCAGCAAAGTGGTCCAGGTCAACCTGATCGGCACCTTCAATATGATCCGACTGGCCGCGCAGGCGATGTCCGCCAACGAGCCGCTGGCCTCCGGAGAGCGAGGGGTGATCGTCAATACCGCCTCGGTGGCTGCTTATGACGGTCAGATCGGGCAGGCCGCCTACAGCGCATCCAAAGCAGGCGTCGTGGGAATGACCCTGCCGATTGCGCGCGACCTCTCGCGCAATGGCATCCGGGTGATGACCATCGCGCCGGGCATCTTTGCCACGCCCATGGTGGCGGGCATGCCCCCGGACGTGCAGGCCTCACTGGCAGCCTCGGTCCCCTTCCCGGCCCGGCTTGGCCAGCCCGCTGACTACGCCAAGCTGGTTCGGCAGATCATCGAAAACGAAATGCTCAACGGCGAGGTGATCCGTATTGACGGTGCCATCCGCATGGCACCGCGCTGAAAGCGGGGGCAAGGGATGCGCACCGGTGCGCGCACGGGGCCGAGCGACACCCGGCTGCCGGCGCTCTGCCTACAATGGCCAAACCCTTCAAGTCATGGCCATACCTACCCCATTCCTCCAGGAATTGCTGGCACGCGCCGATATCGTAGACATCGTCGGCCGCCATGTGCAGCTGAAAAAGGGCGGGGCCAATTTTTCGGGCTTGTGCCCCTTCCACAGCGAAAAATCGCCCTCCTTCACCGTCAGCCCGTCCAAGCAGTTCTACCACTGCTTTGGCTGTGGCAAGAACGGCAATGCCATCGGATTCCTGATGGAGCACCTGGGCATGAACTTCCGGGAAGCGGTCAAAGATTTGGCGCAGCAGTGTGGCCTGCAAGTGCCCGAGGAAGATGTCTCGCCAGCAGAAAGAGCCCGGCAGGCGCAGGCCCGGGAGCAACAGGCGAGCCTCAGTGATGTGGTGGAAAAGGCTGCACAGGCTTACGCTCGCCAGCTCAAAGAGTCGACCCAAGCCATCGAATATCTCAAGAAGCGCGGCCTTACGGGCCAGATCGCCAAACATTTCGGGCTCGGTTACGCGCCGGCCGGCTGGCGCTTTCTTGCCAGCGTCTTTGCGGACTATGCCGACGCCGCACTGGTTGAAAGTGGGCTGGTGATTGCCGCAGAGGATCAGTCCAACGACCAGGGCAAGCGCTACGACCGATTCCGCGACCGGATCATGTTCCCCATCCGCAACATCAAGGGTCAGTGCATCGGATTGGGCGGCCGGGTCCTGGGCGACGAAAAGCCCAAATACCTCAATTCTCCAGAGACGCCTGTCTTTAGCAAGGGACGCGAACTCTACGGCCTGTTCGAAGCACGGTCGGCCTTGCGCGAACACGGTTATGCCCTGGTCACCGAGGGCTATATGGATGTGGTGGCTCTGGCGCAACTCGGATTTGCCAACGCGGTGGCCACTTTGGGGACAGCCTGCACCACCGAGCATGTGCAAAAGCTGTTCCGCTTCACCGACGCCGTGGTGTTCAGCTTTGATGGCGATGCAGCCGGTCGCCGGGCGGCGCGCAAGGCCCTGGACGCAGCCGTGCCTTGGGCCAGTGACACCCGATCCATCAAGTTTCTGTTTCTGCCGCCCGAACACGACCCCGACAGTTTCATCCGCGAGAAAGGCCGCGAGGCTTTCGCGCAGGAAGTCCACAAAGCTCTGCCGCTCAGCCGTTTTCTGATCGAGGCCGCCAGCCAGGACTGCGATATGGACGCCGCAGAAGGCAGGGCCCGTATGGCCAGTCAGGCACGGGACCTGTGGGCCGCCCTGCCCGAGGGAGCGCTCAAGCGCCAACTGCTGGCCGAGCTGGCCGATCTGGTTCGTATCGACAGTCGAGAGCTGCTTCAGGTTTGGCAGCCCTCGCGCGCCCGATCTGGAAAACGGACTGGGGCCGGGCCAGCGAATGACACCGCCACTGACACCGCCCCCGCGGGCGAGGCCTCTTGGCGGGCAGAGCCCGGGCCTGGAGACCGAGGTCGTGCGGGCTTGGCTGTGAAGCCGGCTCGCCGACTGCCGGGCCGAATTGCACCGGCCAGTCGAGAGGACCGCGTTCTGCGGCTGCTGCTGACCGAGCCCAGTTGCTGGGACCGGCTGAGCAATGAACAGCATGCCCTCCTTTGTGCACTGCCTGTGCCCCACGGCCCCTTGTTTTCATGGCTCGAATCGCAAATCCACGAACACGGCACTCAACCTTGGGCAGCCCTGCGCGAAGGCCTGCGTGACCATCCCCAGGAAAGCTATGCAATCGACCAGTTGGCGCAAATACCGCCAGGCATAGAGCCGAGCTGGGAGGAAACCCAGCCGCTGTTTGATGAGCTCCTGAAACGAGTTCGGCAACAGGAAATGGACGAATTGGCGCGCCGGGCTGCCACGGACCCGCAGGCTATGGCCCGATTCCGGGAGCTTGCTGCAGCCAAGCGTTCCCTTTGAGGACCGGGACAAACGCAAACCCTGCCAAGCGGCGCGCGCCCCTAAGCAAGCCTGCCCTTGGTATAATCCACCGGTTTTTCAGGCAAGCGCGACAGCAGCACCTCCGGCACCGGCTCCCCTGGCCCCAGGGTCCTCTTGGATTTGAGAGCCAACACTTCCGCAAGGACTGCATTCCAAATGTTCGCCCATCCCCTTGCCTCAAAGCCTGCTCGAACCAAGCTTAGCGAGATTCAATCGCGATTGGGTCTGAGCAGGCCATTGCTTCCATTCAGATCGATCGAGCCCTGGCTTGCCGGGGCAGCATTCTGGCCGTGATTTGAACGCTGTTTTCTGACCTAGGGATTCTCCATGCCGACCACCAAACCTACCAAAGCCGCTGCCAAGACCCGCTCAAAAGTCACCCAAGCCCTGGGTAAAAAGACATCCGCTGCTAAAAAGGCCCCGGCCAAAACCGTGTCCAAGAGCCCTTCAAAGCCGGCAGCCAAAGCAACCGCGAAACCGAAGACCCAGCTGGCCGCCAAGCCTGCGGCCAAGGCCGCCCCGAAGACAGCGCCCAAAGCAACACCTAAAGCAGCGCCCAAAGCAGCCGCCAAGCCTGCCGCCAAGAGCAGCGGAAAAACGGCCGCCCCCGCTCGCAACGCGCAGGCCTCCAGGCCAGCTGCGCCAAGCGCAAAACCCGCCCAGAGCAGTGCTGGGAAGTCGGCTGCCAAGAAGCTGGCCGAGCTCAAGCCATCCAAATCAGCCCCTGCGGCACCGGCCAAGAAGACGGCGCCGGCAGCACGGCCGGCTGCCGAGGTCAGCGCCGACAAACGTGGGCGCAAAGGCAAGGAGGTGGCCAAGCCTGCCTTGGAGGAAGACCTGCAAGACATTGAGAGCGAATTCGCCGAAGAACCGGCGGCCGAATCAGCCGAAAAGGCCAAGCCTCTGCGCATGAAGATCAGCAAGGCCAAGGAAAGGGCCTTGATGAAGGAATTCGGCCTGGACGAGGCCATCCTGTCCGAAGAGGACATGCTCAAGCGTCGCCAGCGTCTGAAGACCCTGATCAAGCTGGGCAAGACCCGCGGTTACCTGACCCATGGCGAAATTTCTGACCACCTGCCCGACAAGCTGGTCGATGCCGAAACCCTGGAAGTCGTGGTCAACATGCTCAACGACATGGGCGTGGCGGTCTACGAACAGGCGCCGGACGCCGAAACCCTGCTGCTCAACAACACCGGGCCGACAGTGGCCACGGAGGAAGAAGCAGAGGAAGAAGCTGAAGCGGCCTTGTCCACCGTGGACAGCGAGTTTGGCCGTACCACCGACCCGGTGCGTATGTACATGCGTGAGATGGGCACCGTCGAATTGCTCACGCGCGAGGGCGAGATCGAGATTGCCAAGCGCATTGAGGGCGGCTTGCAGCGCATGATGGAGGCCATCTCCGAGAGTCCGGCCACGATCGCCGAGATCCTCAAGATGGCCGAGGAGATCCGTGAAGACAAGATCGTCATCTCCAATGTGGTGGACGGCTTTACCGACCCCAATGAGGCGGATGACTATGTGGCCGAAGAAGACTTCGACGAGTTCGACGACGAGGACGATGACGACGGCAAAGGCGGCTCTAAAGCCCTGACCAAGAAACTGGAGGAAATGAAGAAGGAGGCGCTGGTGCGCTTTGAGCGCATTACAGGCCATTTCGAAACCGTCCGCCGCATATACGGTAAGGAAGGCTATGGCAGCCCGGCCTACATGAAGGCTCAGCGCGCCCTCAGCGAAGAACTGATGACGGTGCGCTTTACCGCCAAGACCATCGAGCGACTGTGCGACATGCTGCGCGAGCAGGTGGGTACGGTCCGCAAGGTCGAGCGGGACCTGCGCCGCATCATCGTCGACAAGTGCGGCATGCCGCAGGAGCAGTTCATCAGGGACTTTCCGCCCAACCTGCTTAACCCCAAGTGGGTGGAAAAGCAGGCCACAGCCGGCAAACCCTGGTCAGCCGTGCTCGGTCGCAACATACCGGCCGTACAGGAACTGCAGACCAAGCTGGCGCAGCTGCAGGCCAGCGTGGTGGTGCCGCTCGATCAGCTCAAAGACATCAACAAGCGCATGAATGAGGGCGAGCGCTCCTCGCGCGATGCCAAGAAGGAGATGATCGAGGCCAACCTGCGCCTGGTGATCTCGATTGCCAAGAAATACACCAACCGTGGCTTGCAATTCCTGGACTTGATCCAGGAGGGCAATATCGGCCTGATGAAGGCTGTCGACAAGTTCGAATACCGTCGCGGCT
>CAYPSU010000039.1:0-23809 GCA_964413475.1 uncultured Polaromonas sp.
TGATCATGGCGTAACCCAGAGGACCTTTGGGCAACATGCCCTTGACCGCCTTCTCGAGGGCGCGGCCCGGGTGTTTGGCCTGCATATCGCGGAAATTGGTGGCCGTGATGCCGCCGGGGTAGCCAGAATGCCGGTAATAGACCTTGTCCAGGGACTTGGCACCGGTGACCCGCAATTGCGAGGCATTGATGACGACGATGTAATCGCCGGTGTCGACATGAGGCGTGTAGATGGGCTTGTGCTTGCCGCGCAGACGGAGGGCCACTTCGCTGGCGACCCGGCCGAGAACCTTGTTGGCGGCGTCAATCACAAACCACTCATGCACGACCTCAGCGGGTTTTGCGCTGAAAGTTTTCATGAATGTGCTCTTGATAAAGAACCCCAGAGGGGTCCGAAGGGCATCTACTCCACGGTCGGTGTTCTTCTATCGAGAACCTCTTAGGTGGGCTTGACCTGCCAGGGCAGACCTCTTCCGGCGGATACCAAACGCTGAAGAACCTGCGATTATACAAATTCTGCCCGGCCAGACCTGCCAGCAGGTCGAAGAGGTCGGGTAGCGGTTAGCATCGCAGGCATGTTCAGTTATCGCCACGCCTTTCACGCCGGCAACCATGCCGATGTGCTCAAGCACATCACGCTGCTGGCCCTGATGGACTACCTGACCCGCAAGGACACGGCGTTGACGGTCATCGACACCCATGCCGGGGCCGGGTTGTACCGTCTAGACGGTGACCACAGTCAGACCAGTGGCGAGGCCAGCGAAGGCGTCTTGCGACTGGCCCAAGCCCTTGAGCAGTCCTCAGGCGAGGTGGCTCCTTCCATCCAGCGCTACCGGGATCTTCTGACCAGCCTCAATCCAGCGTTTGGGCAGTCGGGGCACCCTCAGGCCATCCGCGTCTACCCTGGGTCGCCCTACATTGCCTCGCAATTCCTGCGAGGACGCCACAGGCTCAAGCTATTCGAGCTGCACCCCACCGACTTCCGGGCCCTTTCGGGAAACATCGCACAACTTGAGCTTGGACGAGGTGTGTCCTGCGACCTGCAAGACGGATTCGAGGCGCTGCGCCCCCTGCTGCCCCCCCCCTCTCGGCGAGCTTTGGTCTTCTGCGACCCAAGCTACGAGATCAAGACCGACTATGCACGAGTCGGCACCACAATCGCCCAAGCGCTGCAGCGCTTCCCGACTGGCACCTATGCCATCTGGTACCCCATCATTCCGCGACCGGAAGCTCACGAACTGCCCAAAAAGCTCAAGACAATGACCCATCGGGCCGGCCGGCCTTGGCTGGATGTCACGCTGACCGTCAAAGGCAGCAAGCTGAAAAAGACCGCTGAAGGCGAAGTGATTCGACCCGGCTTGCCCGCCAGCGGCCTGTTTGTCATCAACCCACCCTACACCCTTCATGAGGAACTGAAGTCGGCACTGCCCCAGCTGGTGGCCTGGCTGGGGCAGGACCGCCACGCCAGCTTTGGGCTCTCGCAGGAGGCCTGAAGCGGCGGGCGCCCGGTTCGCTCTGGATAAAGACACAGGGCCTGGGCGCAGGCCGGGCAGCCAACACGGTGTCTCCCGACCGGTTGATGCTTTCAGCGGGACTGCAGCCGCTCGATGATCTGGCCGACCGCTTGCGATTGATTCATGGTGTAGAAGTGCAATCCCGGCACGCCTGCGGTGCACAACTGATCGCACAGGTCGGTCACCACATCCAGCCCAAAGGCCTTGATCGAGGCGCTGTCATCCCCAAAAGACTGCAGGCGCAAACGAATCCAGCGCGGTACCTCGGCGCCACAGGCGTCAGAAAAGCGCAGCAATTGAGCCGAACCGGTGATGGGCATGATGCCCGGCACCACCGGCACATCCAGGCCCAGGGCCAGCGCATCGTCGACAAACCGGAAATAGGCGTCCGTGTTGAAGAAATACTGAGTGATGGCCGAATCAGCACCGGCTCGAACCTTGGCTGCAAAAGCCTGCAAATCGGCCTGGGGCGAGCGCGCCTGTGGATGAACCTCCGGGTAGGCGGCGACCTCTATGTGAAAGGCGGATCCCGTCTCGGCGCGAATGAAGGTCACCAGGTCGCTGGCGTACTGAAACTCCCCTCCGGCTCCGTAACCGCTCGGCAAATCCCCTCTCAGGGCAACCAGACGCTTAACGCCCATGGCCTGCAACTGCGCCAGTTGCTCGCGCACGCGCGAACGGGTGGCTCCCACGCAGGAGAAATGGGACGCAGCCTCCACGCCCTCAGACAGGATCTCTCCGACGGTGGCAAAAGTGCCTTCCTGGGTTGAGCCGCCCGCGCCGAAAGTGACCGAGCAAAACTGCGGGCGATACTGATACAACTGCTGACGTACCCCCCGCAGCTTGAGGGCGCCCTCCGAGGTCTTGGGCGGAAAAAATTCGAAACTCAAGGGTACAGACTTCATGGCAATAGTTCTATCCATCATTCAACGCTTGCGCTTGCGGCGCGCCGGACCGGGCTGGCCCTCGTGCGCATCCCTTGGGTCTTGCCCATCGGACTGAGGCCGCGGGCTGCGCAGCTTTCTCCGATGGACCGTCCTTTCAGGCAGCATCGGGCTCACCGCACGATCGGCTGCATCTCCCACTTTGAGGGCGTGAATGAAAAACTCACGATTACCGTCGCCACCCTCGATAGGCGAATCGAACCAAGACTGCACCTCCAGACCCAACTCGGCACAGCTCTCGCGCAAGCGTTTCTCCACCACAACAAATAAAGACGCGTCTTTGACAATACCGCCCTTGCCTACCTGGCCCGGCTGCAATTCAAACTGCGGCTTGACCAGCATCAAGGCATGGCCCCCGGGCTTGAGCAGCTGAACCATGGCTGGCAACAGCAAGGTCAGAGAGATGAAAGACACATCACCCACCAGCAGATCGAAGGGGACCGGCACAAGACTCTCAGGCTTGCCAGACGCGCGTCCATGGTGCGCCCAGAACTCCTCGGGACTGATCGAGCGGGCATTGACCCCTTCGATGCAAACCACCCTCGCATCAGAGCGCAACCTCGGGTGCAATTGCCCCTGCCCCACGTCAATCCCCACCACGCAGCTGGCACCGCGCTGCAGCAGGCAATCGGTAAAGCCGCCAGTCGATTGGCCCAGATCCAGACACGCCAGACCGGCCACACTCAAAGCTGTTCGGGACAGTGCTCCTTCCAGCTTGAGACCTCCACGCGACAGATACCGAGCTTCAGCAGCATCGCCCAACTCCAGTTCGGCCACCGGCGAAACTTCGTCGCCATTCTTGGCAATCGATTTCCAGGCTCCATCACCTTCGCGCCATCGCACCCCGGAGGCGATCAGCCGTTGCGCCTGCGAGCGCGAGGCGGCATAACCGCGTTCAACAAGGAGGAGATCGGCACGCATCGATGTCACTGGAGGGCCATAGACGGCTGGCAGGGACGCCGGACTTGGCAAGCCGGCAACCCTGATCCCTGCCCCCCTCAGCGGGATGTCTGCGCTATCAATACCGGTAAGTGTCGGCCTTGTAAGGGCCTTCCTTCTTCACACCGATGTAAGCTGCCTGCTCATCACTGAGCTCGGTCAGCATCGCGCCCACTTTCTTCAGATGGAGACGGGCCACCTTCTCATCGAGGTGCTTGGGCAAGACATAAACCTGACCGACCTGATAGTGCTCTTTCTTGGTGAACAGCTCGATCTGAGCAATGGTCTGGTTGGCAAAACTAGAGGACATCACAAAACTGGGATGTCCAGTGCCGCAACCGAGATTGACCAAACGGCCCTTGGCCAGAAGGATGAGGCGCTTGCCATCCGGGAAGATGACATGGTCCACCTGGGGCTTGATCTCTTCCCACTGGCACTTCTCCAGGGAAGCCACATCGATCTCGTTGTCAAAGTGTCCGATGTTGCAAACGATGGCCTGGTCTTTCATGGCGGCCATATGGGCGTAGGTGATGACGTTCTTGTTACCAGTGGCTGACACAAAGATGTCAGCCTTGTCAGCGGCGTATTCCATGGTCACCACACGATAGCCCTCCATGGCGGCCTGCAGGGCATTGATGGGGTCGATCTCGGTGACCCACACCTGAGCGCTGAGCGCACGCAGGGCCTGGGCCGAGCCCTTGCCCACATCGCCATAGCCGGCCACCACAGCCACCTTGCCGGCAATCATGACATCGGTGGCACGCTTGACCGCATCGACGAGCGATTCACGGCAGCCATAGAGATTGTCAAACTTACTCTTGGTCACCGAATCATTCACATTGATCGCACGCAAAGCCAGCGTGCCCTTGGCGGCCATCTCATTGAGACGCAGCACCCCAGTGGTGGTTTCCTCGGTCACGCCAATGATGTTCTTCAGGCGGCGGCTGTACCAGCTGCCATCCTGGGTGAGTTTGGCCTTGATCGCATTGAACAGGCAGACCTCCTCCTCGCTGCCCGGGTGACTGAGCACGCTTGGATCCTTCTCGGCCCGGGTACCCAGATGCATCAGCAGCGTGGCATCACCGCCATCATCGAGGATCATGTTCGGCCCTTCTTCCGGTGTCCCGCGGGCACCCTTGAATTCGAAGATCCTGTGGGTATAGTCCCAGTAGTCAGTCAGGCTCTCTCCCTTGTAGGCGAAAACCGACGCACCATTGGCCACCAGTGCGGCTGCAGCATGGTCCTGCGTCGAGAAAATGTTGCACGAGGCCCAGCGCACTTCGGCGCCGAGTGACTGCAGGGTCTCCACCAGAACCGCCGTCTGTATGGTCATGTGCAGCGAGCCGGTGATGCGAGCGCCTTTGAGAGGTTGAGCAGCCGCATACTCCTCACGGATGGCCATCAGGCCAGGCATCTCGGTTTCAGCGATCTTGATTTCCTTGCGACCCCAATCGGCGAGCGACAGATCGGCAATGGCGTAATCCTGGTTGTGCAGGGGCTTGAGGACAGCGTTCATCAACTTTTCTCCAAACAAAGACTGAAAGTCCACCTAAAAAGGGGGCTAACCCAACACTGGACTGGGGGATCAGATGGGCTCACCCCACAAGGCCACGGCGGGCGGGTGAGCGTCGTTGCAAAAGAAATCAGTTTCGAGCCTAGACCACGCAGAGTGGGTTGCAACGCTCCTCGAAACCTGCCTCAATTGTAGCGGGGAACTTGAAAAACAGCCCGGGGCTGGGCTGCACAGTCCGAGCGCGGCAAAGGGATTAAACCTGGCGCCTTATTTCAGCACATAGCTGGCGAGGACCGCCTGGACCTCGTAGATGCTCAAACGCTTGTTGAACTTCTTTTGAATCGGCGTGGCGGTGCCAGAAATCCAGATTTTCAGTTCAGCATCCAGATCGAAGGTTCCAGCCGTCTCGATCGTGAAGTGTGTGATGCTTTTATAGGGAATCGAGTGATATTCAACTTTGCTGCCGGTCACACCCTGCTTGTCCACCAGCACAAAACGTTTGTCCGTGAAGACAAGGTAATCCCGAATGAGTTGGTAGGCGTGTTCAACCTTCTCACCTGGGGCCAGGATCTGGCCGAATTCCTGCTGGATCTGGCTGTTATCAATCTTGGACGCGTTGCCCAGCATTGCGTCTAATAGACCCATGAAACGGCCCCTTTGCCTGACTCAAGCCTGCTGAGCTAGAAGTATCGCCAAGCACGCATCCAGGCTCTCTGAGGGCAAGCGACGAAAGCCCGAGCGCGCGTAACGCTGCAGTCGGCCCAGCAAGAAAGCCTGCAAAAGAGAGGCCTTGAGCTGGGCATCCAAGGTTGGCGTGGGAGAAGCGGCGCCGGCCTCACGCAGCAACTGGCGCCACTGGGCCTCAAGCTTGTCGAAGAACAGGTTCATGCGCTCCTGCAAGCGCTCATGCTCAAACACCAAGGCATCGCCGACCATCACCCGCGTCATACCCGGGTTCTTTTCGGCAAACTGCACCACGATCCGGGCCGTCTTGAACACGCGCGCCAAGGCGTCGGGCTCGCGCTCCTGCAACTGATTGAACAGGGAGAAGATCGAATCCTCAATGAAATCGATCAGCGCCTCGAACATCTGCGCCTTGCTGGCAAAGTGCCGATACAAGGCAGCCTCGCTAACGCTCAGACGGGCGGCCAAGGCAGCGGTGGTGATGCGCTCTGCCCCAGGCTGCTCGAGCATCGCGGCCAGCGCGTGCAATATTTGAATGCGCCGCTCACCTGGCTTGGGACGCTTGCGCGGGGACACCTCGGGTGAAGCGGGGGACGAGGCAGAATCGAGCTCGGACATGGACGCAGGCTCCTGACGGAGAAACTCAAACCATTCTCTCACAGGGCACAGGCTGCCGAGCCAATGCGCTGGCCCATCGCCTGGCGATGGGCACCGATGCTCAATGCGAGCGGATCATGGTGCCGAAAGCCTGATCAGTCAAAATTTCCAGCAACAGGGCATGCGGAACCCGGCCGTCAATGATGTGCACCGAGTTCACGCCGCTCTTGGCGGCATCCAGAGCACCTGCAATCTTAGGCAGCATGCCACCAGAGAGCGTGCCGTCCTCAAACAATGCGTCGATCTGGCGCGCGCTGAGGTCGGTCAGCAGCTTGCCGCCCTTGTCCAGAACACCCGGCGTATTGGTCAGCAGCACCAACTTTTCGGCCTTCAGCACGGTCGCCAGTTTGCCCGCCACCACATCGGCATTGATGTTGTAACTTTCGTTGTCCTCACCAAAACCGATCGGGCTGATCACCGGGATGAACTGGTCTTCCTGCAGCGCACGAACCACCGAAGGATCAATTTGGACGATATCGCCCACCAAGCCCACATCGTGCTCTTTGCTGGGATCCTTGGCATCGAGCATCTTCAGCTTGCGGGCACGGATCAGACCGCCGTCCCGTCCAGTCAGGCCAACCGCCTTGCCCCCAGCTTGGTTGATCAGTCCAACGATGTCCTGCTGCACCTCGCCGGCCAGCACCCACTCCACCACCTCCATGGTTTCAGCATCGGTGACCCGCATGCCCTGGATGAACTCGCCCTTCTTACCCAACCGATTGAGCGCAGTCTCGATCTGCGGGCCGCCCCCGTGGACGACCACCGGATTCATGCCCACCAGTTTGAGCAAAACCACATCTTCGGCAAAGTCAGCTTGCAAGCCCGGGTCGGTCATCGCGTTACCGCCGTACTTGATCACGAGAGTCTTACCGTGAAACTTTCGGATGTAGGGCAGGGCCTGGGCCAGGATTTCGGCCTTTTCGCGCGGTGCTATGAGGGTTAGGTCGGGTTCGGTGGCGCTCATGACTGAGGGAACAAGAAAAAAGGGCTGCCGCAGCGGACAGCCCTGATTGTGCAGCACACCCGGCGCATCAGACCGGGCTTGCGATCAGGCCTTGATCGCGAACTCTTCCTTGGTGCGACCTGCAGCCACCAGGGCAGCGAGCCAGCGGGGCGCCAGGCCACGGCCGGTCCAGGTTTCTCCATTGGGGCCGCGGTATTTCGCCGCCACCGGAGTCCCCCCCGCACGCTTCTTGGTCACTCGCCGACCAGCACTGGCCGCCTTGCCGACTGCCTTGGCTCGTCCTTTGGGAGACTTCTTGCGGGCTGCTTCCAAATCCTTGACGGTGATACCGAAAGCCGACATTTTGGCCAGTATGTCCTGTACCGTGGCATTGAATTCACGCGAGCGAATATCTGCAGCCTGCTTCTGCAGTTTTTCGATTTGAGACTGAATATCGATCAGATTACCCATGATTAATTCCCAAATTGGTTTTAAATTGCCTTCAACAGAGACCCGATGATAAGCCGGCTTGCGATATTAACTCAAGCACAACCCTGTTGCACCCGAGCCTGACTGACCAGACCCGAGACCTACTCTTCGAAACAGGGGGCCTGACCCAAAGATAAACCCCGGCGATCTTTATCCGAAACCAGGGGCTCGGACTGCAGCGGCCATTTCACACCTATTTGCGCGTCGTCCCAGCGAATACAGAACTCATGGGCTGGCGCATAGTAATGGGTGGTCTTGTAGAGGAAGTCGGCGATATCGCTGAGCACGAGAAAGCCATGGGCAAAGCCGGGGGGTATCCACAACTGCCGCTGATTGTCCTCCGACAGCTCATAGCCCACCCAGCGACCAAAATACGGTGACCGGCGCCTGATATCTACCGCCACATCAAAAACCCGCCCGCGAGTCACCCGCACCAGTTTTCCTTGAGCTTGCTCAAGTTGGTAGTGCAGGCCGCGCAAGACTCCCAGACCGCTGCGACTGTGGTTGTCCTGCACGAACTCCAGCTCCAGACCGGTGGCATCTGCAAACTGACGGCGATTGAAACTCTCCAGGAAAAACCCTCGGGCATCGCCAAAGACCTTGGGCTCGATCAGCAACACATCGGGAATGGGGGTCGGCGTAATCCGCATGCTCAGAAAACCGTACTTTGCAGAATCTGCATCAGGTAGCGGCCGTAGCCATTCTTCACCATGGGCCGGGCCAGTCGCTCGAGAGCCTCGGCCGATATATAACCCCGTCGAAAAGCCAATTCCTCCGGACACGCAATCTTCAGTCCCTGCCGATGTTCGATGGTGGCGATGAACTGCCCGGCCTCCAAAAGCGACTCGTGGGTGCCGGTATCAAGCCAGGCCATACCTCGCCCCATGACCTCCACATGGAGTTGTCCACGCTCCAGATAGATCCGATTGACGTCAGTGATTTCCAGTTCACCACGGGCCGAAGGGCGGATCGAGGCCGCGATATCGAGCACCTGCGCGTCATAAAAATACAAGCCTGTCACGGCGTAATTGGATAAAGGCCGATCCGGCTTTTCCTCGATGCTCACCGCACGACGCTGGGCGTCAAACTGCACCACGCCATAGCGCTGCGGATCCTGTACATGATAGGCAAAAACCGTCGCGCCATCGCTACGCGCGCTACTGACCCGCAACTGCGCCTCCAGATCGTGGCCGTAGTAAATGTTGTCACCCAAGATGAGGGCCGAATGGTCCTGGCCGACAAAAGATCGTCCGATGATGAAAGCCTGCGCCAGCCCATCGGGGCTGGGCTGTACCGCATAACTCAGGGACAGACCCCACTGACTGCCGTCTCCCAGCAATTCCTGAAAGCGGGGCACATCTTGCGGCGTGGAAATCAGCAAAATGTCGCGAATGCCCGCCAGCATCAGCGTAGTTAGCGGGTAATAAATCATGGGCTTGTCATAAACCGGCAACAGCTGCTTGGAAACAGCCTGCGTCACCGGATAGAGACGGGTGCCCGAGCCACCGGCCAGGATGATGCCTTTGCGCAATCTACTCATGAGGTCCTCACAGGATTTCGCTGAGCATTCGATCGACCCCCTGCTGCCAGGGGGGCAAGCTAAGCCCGAAGGTGGACACCAGATGGCGAGTATCCAGACGCGAGTTGTGCGGCCGGCGCGCCGCCGTCTGGAAGGCACTGCTGGGCACAGGTCTGATCCGTTGGACTTTCAGCGGCAGATCCGGTTTGAGCTGACGCGCCCGCTCGATCACATGGCAGGCATAGCCGTGCCAAGAGGTTTGGCCTTCGGCGCTGAGGTGGTAAAGACCCGCCAGCCCTGGCCGACCTTGCAAGTCGCGCAGCAAGAGCGCCGTCGCATCGGCCAGCAGCTCAGCCCCGGTGGGCGCTCCGATCTGGTCGTCAATCACCGTCAGCTCCTCCCGCTCGGCCGCCAGCCGCAACATCGTCTTGGCAAAGTTGCCTCCGCGCGCCGCGTAAACCCAGCTGGTGCGCAGAATCAGGTGCTGCTGGCAAGCTGCCTGCACCGCCTGTTCGCCTTCAAGCTTGGTGCGGCCGTACACATTGAGCGGCCCCGTCGGATCTGCCTCGCGCCAGGGCCGATCGCCACTGCCGTCAAATACATAGTCGGTGCTGAAATGAACCAGCCAGGCACCCAGCCTCTGGGCCTGATGGGCCAGAACCGCAGGAGCAGTGGCATTGACCAGGCGGGCGAGTTCCGTCTCCGATTCGGCCTTGTCGACCGCGGTATAGGCAGCAGCGTTAACGATGATCTGCGGCTCCAGGTCGCGGACAGTGGCTGCCAGGGCATCAGGCCGGGTGAAGTCACCGCAGCCCTCAGTGCTGTCGAAGTCCAGGGCCACCAGTTGCCCCAGCGGGGACAGGCTGCGCTGCAATTCCCAACCCACCTGCCCACCCTTGCCCAACAAAAGAATCTTCATGAAGGGGCTCCGTACTGCGCCTGCACCCAGTCTCGGTAAGCGCCGCTTTGCACCCGCTGAACCCAGCCCGGGTGATCGAGATACCAGCGCACGGTCTTGCGGATACCGCTGTCAAAAGTCTCTGCAGGCTTCCAGCCCAGTTCTTCATGCAGACGACTGGCATCGATGGCATAACGCCGGTCGTGCCCAGGCCGGTCACTCACATGGGCGATCTGGGTCCGGTAGGACAGGCCATCGTGACGGGGGCGCATCTGGTCGAGCAGGTCACAGACGGTATGGACGATCTCGATATTGGTCTTCTCATTCCAGCCTCCCACGTTGTAGACCCGCCCAACTTGCCCGGCTTCAAGAACCCGGCGAAGGGCACTGCAGTGATCCTTCACGTAAAGCCAGTCGCGCACCTGCAGGCCATCGCCGTAGACCGGCAGGGCTTTACCGGCCAGGGCGTTGACGATCATCAGGGGGATCAGTTTTTCAGGAAAATGAAACGGGCCGTAGTTGTTGCTGCAATGGGTGGTCAAGACCGGCAGGCCATAGGTGTGGTGATAAGCGCGCACCAAGTGATCGCTGGCGGCCTTGCTGGCCGAATAGGGGCTGTTGGGCTGGTAACGGTGATGCTCGGTGAAGGCCGGTTCACCAAGCTCTAGCGAGCCGTAAACCTCGTCGGTGGAGACATGCAAAAAACGGAAATCGCGAGCCGCCTCACCCTTGAGCGCGACCCAGTAGAGACGCACCGCCTCCAGCAATCTGAAACTACCCACCACATTGGTTTGAACAAAGGCCTCCGGCCCCAGGATGGATCGGTCAACATGCGACTCGGCCGCGAAATGGATCACCGCGCGAGGCTGATAGCGCTCCAGCAAGCCCGCCAGCAGCTCTGAATCGGCAATATCGCCTCGCACAAAAACGTGGCGTGGGTCCGCAGCCAAAGAAGACAGGGTCTCCAGGTTACCGGCATAACTGAGGCTGTCGAGATTGACCAGCGCCTCGGCCTCTGGCCGGCCAAGCCAGTCGAGAACGAAATTGCCGCCAATGAATCCGGCACCGCCGGTCACGAGTAGGGTCATGGAAAAGGGCGACGCAACTGAAAACGCCGTCTGACCTGATTCTAGGCAGGCCGACTGCGGTATGGCCGGCCTTGGAGAGCGAAATCAGTCCGCCCCGGGCGGTCAGGACCGGCGCGCCCGCTCAACGCAGTGACCCAACTGGGCCAAATATTGGCCGGCCAGAGTCGTCGGCTGGACATACTTGACACGGTTGTCGGCCTCATCGGCGACCAGTTCAACCATGCCCTTGATACGCAGGGATTTCAGACGCCGGTGTACGGTGGTGGAGGACACCTCATCAGACAGGCCCATGACCTGCAACACCGTGATGCGCTGGTTCTGGTGCCAAACCCCAGCCAGCCTGTTGAACAAGCGCTCTTCCACCGGGTCAAGATCGGGGAAGTCGGGCAAATCACGCACCGCCCGGACCAAATTCAGGAAACGGGCGTAAATGGCAGAGACCGGGCTTGTTTCATCCATGGACGCGGAGTTTAAGTTAAAGAGCCGTATCGCGCGCAAAAGCCGCATGCATTCTTAGAGTCCGTACCCTAGGCGCAACAAGCTGCTCAAGGCTAAAGTTGGCGACACAGGAGGCGTCAAACCCATGAGCAGTAAAAAGTATGAGAACCCGGCGGTCGAGGCCGCCGACAAAGTGCGGGAATCGGCCCAGCAAATCTGGCTGGCTGGATTAGGCGCCTTTGCCAAGGCGCAGCAAGAGGGTGGCAAGGTCTTCGAGACCCTGGTGCAGGATGGAGTCAACCTGCAAAAAAAGACGCAAGCGGTGGCGCAGGAGCGGATGGCCGAGGCCACCGAGCGCATGACCGAACTGGCCGGCGGCCTGAGTGCGCGCGCCGGGCAGCCATGGAGCCGGCTTGAGACCATCTTCGAAGAGCGCGTAGCCCGGGCGCTCAGCGGCCTGGGCGTACCTGAAGCCTCGGAATTGCAAACCCTTACGCAGCGGGTGGCCCAGTTGGAGTCTGAACTGGCCGCCTTGAAAAAAGGCGGGCGCCCCCCCAAGCCGGCAAAAGCGGCCTCGTCGGTGCGCAGCAGCCGCAAGGCAAGTACCGCGAGCGGACGTAAAGCGCCGGGCAAAGCCCCGGCGCGCAAACGGACTCCCTAGCTAAAGAGCAGCGGTTAGACCCTCGCGCCGCGCTGGCCTTTGCACAAAGCCGCGGCTGGGTTAGAGTGGCTTCCCCAACCGAAGCCGCAGGTAGGCCATTTCATGAGCAGGAAAGCGCCCCGTCGCACCGCAGAACGCATCCTGGAGACGGCGCTGGAGATGTTCAACCGCTTCGGCGAGCCGCATGTCTCAACCACTGCCATTTCGGCGGAAATGGGCATCAGTCCCGGCAATCTTTACTACCACTATCCGGCCAAGGACGAACTGGTCAACGCCCTGCTCGAAAACCATCGACAGTCTCTCGGGCCCCTGCTGGCGGCCAGTCATGAAGTGCGGGACATCGAGGACGCATGGTTTTTCATGCATGCGCTGTTCGAGGGTTTGTGGCGATACCGCTTCATCTATCGCAACCTCAACGACCTGCTCAGCCGCAACCGGCAGCTTGAGTCGCAGTTGCAGGCCCTGATGCAACAAATGATCAGCGCACTGCAAGCGTTGCTCGATGCCCTGCGCCATGAGCTGCTGGACATGAAACGTCATGAGGTCAAGCCCACAGCCACCAGCATGGTGGTGCTACTGACCTACTGGCTAAGTTTCGAGTACGTGTGCGATCCACGCCGGGCGCTAGAGCCTGAGCATGCGCAAGCTGCCTTGCTGCGCGGCGCCGGCCATGTGCTGGGTCTGCTCGGACCCTATATGAATGAAAACCACCGTAACCACTTGCATCAACTGGCCGGCGCGTACACCGTCGCACCCACGGCCAGTGCGCGCTGAGGCGCAGTCACCACGGCCGATCGGCCCCTGAATTGATATGAACCCCA
Organism: uncultured Polaromonas sp.; assembly: GCA_964413475.1. Taxonomy (GTDB): domain Bacteria; phylum Pseudomonadota; class Gammaproteobacteria; order Burkholderiales; family Burkholderiaceae_C; genus Polaromonas. The sequence continues at coordinate 13,108 of CAYPSU010000039.1, forward strand.
CGCTCAGCTCATCCGGGCAGGTGATCGTTCGCGGTGCATGCCCGCACGACTGCCCCGACACCTGTGCGCTACTGACCACCGTTGACAGTGGCCGCGCAATTCAGGTCCAGGGCAATCCCGACCACGCCCACACCGCCGGCGTGCTGTGTACCAAGGTCTCGCGCTATGCCGAACGCACCTACCACTGCGAGCGCGTGCTGACACCGCTCAAGCGATGCGGGCCGAAAGGCAGCGGCCAGTTCCAACCCGTGAGCTGGACGCAAGCTCTGGACGACATCGCAACACGACTGCAGGGCCTTGCAGCAAAAGACCCGCAATCCATCCTGCCCTACAGCTACGCCGGCACCATGGGTCTGGTGCAGGGCGAGTCGATGGCCGCACGTTTTTTCAACCGGCTGGGCGCCTCCGAACTCGATCGCACAATCTGCGCCTCGGCCGGAGCAGAGGGACTGGGCTACACCTTGGGCGGCAAGGTCGGGATGAAGGTCGAACATTTTGCTCAGAGTCGGCTGATTCTGATCTGGGGCAGCAATTCGGTGGGCAGTAACCTGCACTTCTGGCGTCTGGCGCAACAGGCCAAGCGCAACGGCGCCCGTCTTGTCTGTATCGATCCCCGACGCAGCGAAACCGCCGACAGATGCCACGAGCATCTGCCGCTGATGCCCGGCACCGATGCCGCGCTGGCGCTGGCCCTGATGCACGAACTGATCGTCCATGACTGGCTCGATCACGACTACATTGACCGCTACACGCTGGGCTGGCCGGCCTTGCGCGAGCGGGCCCTGCAGTGGCCGCCCGAGCGTGCAGCCCAGGTTTGCGGCCTGCCGGTCCAGAAGATCCGCCAGCTCGCCCAGGACTACGGCACCCTAAAACCAGCAGCGATACGCCTCAATTACGGGATGCAGCGCACCCGTGGCGGCGGCAATGCCACACGCGCAGTGGCCTGTCTGCCCGCGCTGACCGGCGCCTGGCGGCATCCGGCAGGCGGCCTGCTGATGTCCAGCTCGGGGCACTTTCCCGTAGAGCAGGCGGCGCTGCAGCGACCTGACCTGAGGCGCTCGGCCAGCCGGGTCATCAACATGAGCACCATCGGGGACGACCTGCTGCGACCGGCCAGCGCATCCTTCGGTCCGCGCATCGATGCACTTTGGGTCTACAACAGCAATCCGGTGGCGGTGGCCCCCGAGTCGGCCAAGGTGGCGCAAGGATTTAGACGCGACGACCTGTTCTGCGTCGTGCTTGAGCATTTCTTGACCGATACCGCCGATCACGCTGACTACGTCTTGCCAGCCACCACGCAACTCGAGCACTGGGACATCCACTTGAGCTACGGCCATACCGATGTGCTGCTCAACCGGCCGGCCATTGCCCCATTGGGCCAGGCCCGAAGCAACAGCGAGATCTTCCGGCAACTGGCCCGGCGACTGGGCTTTGACGAACCCTGTTTTTCCGACGACGACCTTACCCTTTGCCAAACCGCCTTCGGCACGAAGGTCGACTTCAACCGCCTCTTGACTCAGGGTTTTGCCAGCTTGGTGCTGCCGCAAGCGCCGTTTGCGCAAGGCGGATTTCCCACCGCCAGCGGCCGATGCGAATTTTTCAGCCAGGCCCTGGCCGATCAAGGCTTAGACGGGCTGCCCGATCATCTGCCGAACTTCGAATCGCCAGGCAGCTCGGACCGTTACCCGCTGGCCATGATCTCGCCGCCGGCGCGAAACTTCCTCAATTCGACCTTCGTCAACGTCAAAAGTCTGCGCGATATGGAGACGGAGCCGGTGCTGGAAATTCATCCGCGAGATGCTGTAGCACGCCAGATCAGCGACCGGTCTATCGTACGGGTCTTTAACGACCGGGGCAGCTACCACTGCAAGGCCCGCGTAAGTGACCGCGCACGTCCCGGCCTGGTGGTGGGCCTGGGCATCTGGTGGCGCAAGCTGGGGCTGCAGGGCACCAACGTCAACGAGCTGACCCACCAGAGACTGACCGACCTGGGCCGCGCGCCCGCCTTCTACGACTGCCTGGTAGAGGTTGAGGCGATCGCAACATGAAGACCCTGATACTGGCGCTGAGCCTGCTTCTGAGCGGTTGCAGCACCTTGGGCTTTTACTGGCAGGCAGCGCAGGGACATTTGAACCTGATGCAAGCGGCCCGACCCATTGCCCAATGGCTGGATGATCCTGCCACTCCACAGCCGCTCAAGGACAAACTGCAACTGGCCGAGCGCATTCGCAGCTTCGCCTCGCAGAACCTGCATCTGCCAGACAACGCCAGCTATCGCAGCTACGCCGACCTGGGCCGGCCCGCGGCTGTCTGGACGGTAGTGGCAGCGCCACCCTGGTCTTTGCAAGCGAAGTCCTGGTGCTTTCTGGTAGCCGGTTGCGTGCACTACCGGGGCTATTTCCGACCCGAAGCCGCAGAACAGGAGGCTCAAAGCCTGGCCGCCACCGGTCTGGAAACCGCTGTGTTGGCTGTGCCCGCTTATTCCACGCTGGGTCTGCTGAACTGGGCCGGCGGCGATCCCCTGCTCAATACCTTCCTGACCCAGGGGGAGGGTGAATTGGCACGGCTGATCTTCCACGAGCTGGCGCATCAGGTGGTCTATGTGAGCGGGGACACCGCCTTCAACGAATCCTTCGCCACCGCGGTCGAGCGACTGGGTGTCGCGCAATGGCTGGCACAGGCCAGCGAGCCGACCCGTCAGGCCTATACGCGCGGCGAAAACAGGCGGCGACAATGGCGCGCATTGACCCTCGATCTGAAACGTCAGCTGCGTGCGATCTATCAATCGGCTGCAGCCCAGGGCGCTGACCCCACCGAAGCGGCGCGGGCCAGGCAGAACGCATTCGATGATTTCACCCGCCGTTATGCCGTTCTGCGGCAAAGCTGGGGCAGCTTTAGTGGCTACGACCGCTGGGCCTCGCAGGTTAACAACGCGTTTCTCGCGGCCTGGGCCGACTACGAAGATCTGACGCCCGCCTTCGAGGCCCTGTTTCACCAGGCAGGTAGCTGGCCGGCCTTTTTTGCGCAAGTCAGGATGCTGTCGCAGCTGCCCAAAGCTCAGCGGCTGCAACGCCTGCACGACCTGGCGCCCGTCTTGGCCGGCCGCAGCGATCTTGAAGACGGCGCGGCAAAATAGGCGCCTCAAGGCGCACCGAAGACCAGACCATGGCTCAGATTCTGATTGAACGCGAACATCCCCTGGGGCTCGATCAGGCCCGACAGACCGCTGCGCAGTGGGTGCGCCAGGCCCAGGAAGAATTGGCCATGGACTGTCAGGTCATCCGTACTGAAGACGGTGACGAAGTTCGCTTCGCGCGATCGGGGCTTTCAGGAATACTCTGGGTCAGCGCAAGCCATTTTCGGCTGCAGGCCCAGTTGGGCTTTCTGATGAGTGCTTTCAAGGACCGCATTGAGACCGAAATCCGCAAGAACCTCGACGCCCTGATAGAGCGTCACAGCTCCTCATGACATCAAACGCTCACCAACCCGTCCAGCCCGGTCCGCTCAGCGGACTGAAAGTCATCGAACTCGGACAGCTGATTGCCGGACCCTTCGCGGCCAAGACGTTGGCGGACTTCGGCGCCGAAGTCATCAAAATCGAGCCGCCCGGTAGCGGCGATCCGCTGCGCCAATGGCGGCTGATCAAGGACGGTACATCGGTCTGGTGGCAAGTTCAGTCGCGCAACAAACGCTCGCTGGCACTGGACCTCAAAGCAAAGCCAGCGCAGGACATCGTGCGGCAGCTGGCCGCCGAAGCCGATATCCTGATCGAGAACTTCCGGCCCGGCGCCATGGAGGGCTGGGGTTTGGGCCCCGAGGTGTTGATGAAACTCAACCCCCGCCTGATCATGCTGCGGATCAGCGGCTATGGACAGACTGGCCCCTACCGCGACCGGCCTGGCTTTGGCGTGGTGGCCGAGGCCATGAGCGGCCTGCGCCACCTCACCGGTGAGCCCGCTCGGGTCCCGGTACGGGTGGGCGTGAGCATTGGCGATACGCTGGCCTCCTTGCATGGGGTCATTGGCATCCTGATGGCACTGCACCACCGGCAGCGCAGCGGTCAGGGCCAGGTGGTCGATGTGGCTCTCTACGAGGCCGTCTTCAACTGTATGGAAAGCCTGCTGCCTGAATACAGCGCGTTCGGCGCGATACGCGGCCCAGCCGGCAGTGCCCTGCCCGGCATCGCCCCTACCAACGCCTACCGCTGCAGCGATGGCGGCTACGCGCTCGTCGCCGGCAATGGCGACAGCATCTTCAAGCGACTGATGCAGTGCATAGGCCGACCCGATCTGGCCCAGGATCCCGAACTGGCCAGCAATACGGGGCGGGTCAAGCGCGTCGAGGAAATCGACGCGGCCATCGGTCAGTGGACCCTACAGCGCAGCGTCGATGAGGCCCTGGCGGCTCTGGAGCAGGCGCAGGTGCCCTCTGGCAAGATATACACGGTGGCCGATATTGCCCGCGACCCGCACTATGCAGCCCGCGGCATGCTCGAGAGTGTGAAACTCAAAGATGGCACCGATCTAAGCGTTCCGGGCTTCGTGCCCAAGCTCTCGCTGACGCCCGGGGGCCACCGACGCAACGCACCCGAACTCGGTCAGGACACGGATGGCGTGCTTAGCGAAATCGGACTGACGGCCTCGCAGATTGCAGCTCTGCGCGAGCGCGGTATCGTGGCCTGATCGGGTGTCAGGACAAAGAATCGACCAAGGCTACATACTGCGCCATGGCTGCTTCGCGGGACAAACCCTTCAATCCGTTCCAGGCGTCCCATTTGGCCCGGGCCACCGGATCGGAAAAGCCAGGGCGCGCTTGATCGTTGTCACCGAGACTGCCCTGTTTATACAGGGCATAGAGTTTGAGCAAAGTCAGATTGTCCGGGCGCTCGGTCCATTGGCCAGTGGCTTGACGCGCGTTTTCAAAGTCAGTCTGGAGGTCGGAAGGTAGAGTCATGCGGTCGATGCTACCAAGAAATGGCCCGTTCTCGGACTGGCTGAAAGGCCCCACCCCAAGGGATGCAGCCCTTTTACAGCGATGATCCGGCCATGAACTCATCCAGCGCCGAAGCTGCACCGCATGATTCGGTCGCGCTGGTCATCGGCACCGGCGCCTTGGGCTCGGCACTGGCGGCCCAGTTGCAGTCAGACCCGCTCTACCGCCGGGTGCTGCTGTTGGGTCGGCGCAGCGAACCGGCCATCGACTACGCAGAGGAATCACGCCTGGCGCAAGCGGCGCACTGGACGCAGGCGCAGTGCGCCACATCGGGCCTGGCCCTGCGCCTGATGGTGGTTTGTACAGGCTTCCTACATGGCCCTGAAGGTCAACCCGAGAGGTCCTGGCGACAGCTCGATGCGACCTATCTGTCCCACAGCTTTTTGGTCAATGCACTGGGTCCGGCCCTGCTGATCAAACATTTTTTCCCGCTACTGCCCCGTCAGGGCATATGCCGGGTCATCTTTCTTTCAGCGCGGGTGGGCAGCATTGGCGACAACCGATTGGGAGGCTGGTACGGCTATCGCGCGGCCAAGGCCGCCCTCAACCAGTTGGTGCGAACCGCCAGCATCGAACTGAGTCGACGCAACCACGAATCAGTGGTGACGGCCCTGCATCCCGGAACGGTCGACAGTCCGCTGTCGGCCCCCTTCAGCAAATCCGGTTTGCAGGTGCGCAGCGCCGAGGCAGCAGCCGAGCAGATCGCGCGGGTCATCCATGCACTGACGGCGGCCCAGACCGGCCAGTTCGTCGACGCTCAAGGGCAAACCGTACCTTGGTGAGATCCGGCGGCCATTGTGGTGGAGCCCCTGATCTGCGCAGCGCTTTAGAATGCAGGATTTCGCCCAACCTAGCAGCCACCCCCACGGAGTTCCCCATGAGCAAAAAAATTCGCGTCGAAGCTGACCGCTGCGCGCCCAAACCCATACTCGCGCCGGGCATGACCCGCACCAACCACCGCGGCCAAAAGAGCAGCCAGGAGCGTGGTACCTGGAGCCGCAGCAAGAAAAATCCCGGTAAGCGGCCGCACAAGGGCGGCTAAGCCCTTGGTCTTGAAGGGGCCGGTCGCAGTTCAGAAAACAGGGCGGCCCGCCATGAAAAAAGCGACCCCACAGGTCGCTTTTTTTGTGGGCAGTCCAAAGCTCACATATTGCGCCGGTACTGGCCGCCGACCTCAAACAAGGCGCGGGTGATCTGCCCGAGCGAGCAGACCCGCACCGCATCCATCAGCACTTCGAACACATTTGCGTTGTCGATCACCGCCTGCTTGAGCCGCTGCACCATAGCCGGGGCCTGCGCAGCATGACGGTCATGAAACTCCTGCAAGCGCTGGAGCTGACTTTGCTTTTCTTCCTCGGTGGAGCGGGCCAACTCCAGCGCCTGGGCAATCGGATCACCGTGCGGGTTACGGAAGGTGTTGACGCCGATGATGGGCAACTCGCCCGTATGCTTGAGCATTTCATAGTGCATCGATTCATCCTGGATCCGGCCTCTTTGGTAACCAGTTTCCATCGCGCCGAGCACACCGCCACGATCGGCAATTTTTTCGAACTCGGCCAACACCGCCTCTTCGACCAGTTCAGTCAACTCCTCAATGATGAAGGCCCCCTGGTTGGGATTTTCATTTTTGGCCAGGCCCCATTCACGGTTGATGATCAGCTGAATAGCCATAGCCCGACGCACCGAATCCTCGGTAGGCGTGGTGATGGCCTCATCGAAGGCATTGGTGTGCAAGCTGTTGCAGTTGTCGTAGATCGCAATAAGGGCCTGCAGCGTGGTCCGGATGTCATTGAACTGAATCTCCTGGGCGTGCAGCGAACGCCCAGATGTCTGTATGTGGTACTTGAGCTTTTGCGAGCGCTCGTTGGCACCGTATTTTTCTTTCATCGCCACCGCCCAGAGGCGACGCGCCACACGTCCCATGACGGTGTATTCCGGATCCATGCCGTTGCTGAAGAAAAAGCTCAGGTTGGGCGCAAAGTCGTCGATGTGCATCCCGCGGGCCAGGTAGGCCTCGACGAAGGTAAAGCCGTTGGACAGAGTGAAGGCCAGCTGGCTGATCGGATTGGCCCCAGCCTCAGCGATGTGATACCCACTGATGGAAACCGAATAGAAGTTGCGTACATCGTGGTTGACAAAATACTGCGCCACATCACCCATCACCTTCAGACTGAACTCGGTCGAGAAGATGCAGGTGTTCTGCCCCTGGTCCTCCTTGAGGATGTCAGCCTGCACCGTGCCCCGGACATTGGCCAGCACCCATTTGCGAATCTGAGCCGCCTCTTCGGGCGAAGGATCACGACCGTTTTCTGCCTTGAACTTATCCAGGTTCTGGTCAATGGCCGTGTTCATGAACATGGCCAGAATCGATGGTGCCGGGCCGTTGATGGTCATCGATACCGAGGTGCTGGGGTTGCACAGGTCGAAGCCTGAGTACAGCACCTTCATGTCATCCAAAGTGGCAATGCTGACGCCGGAGTTGCCCACCTTGCCATAAATATCGGGGCGCAGATCCGGGTCGTTGCCATACAGGGTGACCGAGTCGAAGGCGGTAGACAGACGCTTGGCCGGCATGCCCTCGGAGAGCAACTTGAAGCGGCGATTGGTGCGAAAAGGATCGCCCTCACCAGCAAACATGCGGGTCGGATCTTCGTTCTCGCGCTTGAAAGCAAAGGTGCCGGCGGTGTAAGGGAAACGGCCTGGCACGTTATCGAGCATGAGCCACTTGAGAATTTCACCGTGGTCTTCGTACTGCGGCAAGGACACCTTGCGGATGGCAGTCCCCGAAAGGCTGCGCGTGGTCAGGACGGTACGAATTTCCTGGTCGCGGATCTTGACCACCAACTCGTCACCGGCGTAGGCTTTTTGTAACTCCGGCCACTGCTGCAGCAACTTGCGGGCCTCCGGCTCCATGGACTGCTCACGCTCGGACGCCAGATCCAGAGCGGCCTCTGAAGCACGGGCTTTACCCGGCTTGGTTTGCGCCAGCATGCGGGCAGCCTCGCGCAACTGCTGGGCCTCGCGGGCCAAGCGGGCTTGAGCGCGCGCCCGCTTTTTATAGGTCCGCACGGTGTCGGAAATCTCGGCAAGGTAGCGGGAGCGCGCCGGGGGCACGATCGGCGTCTGGTTGGTGCTGTGCCGCAACTCCAGCTCGGGCAGTCGCCCCGGCTGGAGCTTGAGGCCCAGCTCCATCAGGCGCGTCTTGAGCGCCTGATAGAGCGCGGTTACACCATCGTCATTGAAACGAGCGGCCATGGTGCCAAAGACCGGCATTTTTTCGGTCGGGGTGGACCACGCCTCCCTGTTGCGCTGAACCTGCTTGGCCACATCGCGCAAGGCATCGCTGGCGCCCTTGCGGTCGAACTTGTTGATGGCCACGAACTCGGCGAAATCGAGCATGTCAATCTTCTCGAGCTGGCTGGCTGCACCAAATTCGGGCGTCATCACATACATGGGCACGTCCACATGCGGCACGATGGCCGCATCGCCCTGACCAATGCCTGAAGTCTCCACGACGACCAGGTCAAAGCCTGCCACTTTGCAGGCGGCCACCACATCGGGCAGCGCCTGGCTGATCTCCGAGCCAAAGTCGCGGGTGGCCAGCGAACGCATGAACACCCGTGGACCTTGCTGCCAGGGGCCGATGGCATTCATGCGAATACGGTCGCCCAGCAGGGCCCCTCCGCTCTTGCGACGCGAGGGGTCAATCGAGATCACCGCCACACGCAGGCGGTCTTGCTGATCGAGTCGCAAACGGCGAATCAGCTCGTCCGTCAGGCTGGACTTGCCCGCACCCCCGGTACCGGTAATGCCCAACACCGGCACCTGCGCGCTGGCAGCGCGCTGGGCTATGGCTGCGACCAGCTCGGTATCAGCGGTGCCGTTTTCAAGGGCGGTGATCCACTGCGCCAGGGCGCGCCAATTCATCTCGCCATGGCCCTCGATAGCGGCCATCGACCGGGGCGCCAGATCGCTAAAGTCGCGGTCACAGCGCATGAGCATTTCACCGATCATGCCTTGCAGGCCCATGCGCTGGCCGTCTTCCGGGCTGTAAATCCGGGTGACGCCATAAGCCTGCAGCTCGCGGATCTCGGGCGGCACGATCACGCCGCCGCCGCCCCCGAAAACCTGAATCTGCTCACCGCCCCGCTGTTTAAGCAGATCCACCATGTACTTGAAGTACTCCACATGGCCGCCTTGGTACGAGCTGATGGCGATGCCCTGCACATCCTCCTGCAGGGCCGCGGTCACCACCTCATCGACCGATCGGTTGTGTCCCAGATGGATCACCTCGGCACCCATGCCCTGCAGAATGCGACGCATGATGTTGATCGCGGCGTCATGGCCGTCAAACAGGCTGGCCGCGGTTACGAAACGCACCTTGTGCCGGGGACGGTAGTTGGCCAGAGCCTTGAATTCGGCAGACAGGTCGGTCATGGGAACAAATCTCCGCAGCGTTGGGGGTTGCCGTCAGGACCGCCACCCCTGAAAAACCTTCAGTAGGCCCTGATTGGAACCCGGGAACCTTAATTGACGTTTACGTCAACGTCAATATACCCGATTCCGCGGGTGGACCGGGCGCCAGGTCAAAAACAAAGCGCCCCAAAGGGGCGCTTTGCACAGGGTCAGGGCTGTCTCAACGGCCGTAGAGCACCTGCGGCAACCACAAGCCGATTTCCGGGAAGTTGTAGAGCAGCACGATGGCAATGATTTGTATGCCCATGAAGGGAATCATGCCGGCAAAGATCTGATTGAGCGTGACATGCGGCGGACTCACTCCCTTGAGGTAAAAGGCCGCCATCGCCACCGGTGGGCTCAGGAAGGCGGTCTGCAAATTGAGCGCCACCAGCAAGCCAAAAAACAAGGGATCAACCCCGAAATTGTCCAGCAGCGGGATGAAGATCGGCATGAAGATCACGATGATCTCTGTCCACTCCAGCGGCCATCCCAGAATAAAGATGATGACCTGGCTGAGGATGAGGAATTCGGTCTTGCTCAGGTTCATCGACATGACCCACCTCTCGACCAGCTCCTGGCCCCCGAGCAAGGCGAAGGCTGCCGAGAAGATGGCGCTGCCGACGAAGAGCCAGCAAACCATCGCGCTGGTCTTGGCGGTCAGGAACACCGACTCCTTGACCTCCGACTGCAGTCCCGCCTGCCGGTAGGCCAGCAGGGCCCAGGCCAGTACCCCCAAGGCGCTGACCACACCCAGGGCTACCGGCACCTCCGGCAAGGTCACTCCTTCAGCGCGCAGAATGAACCAGGCGATAGAGACCAGCGCAGGCCCCCAAAGCACCAGCCAAGTCAGAAAGACCCGGTTGTAAGCTTCCCTGCGCTTATTGATCACCGCATAAATCGCAGCCAATAGATAGCCGCCGAAGGCCCCCACTGCAGCCGCTTCGGTCGGCGTGGCCAGTCCGAGCACAATGGAACCGAGCACTGACAAGATGAGTACCACCAGCGGGAAGAAGCTCTGCAGCAGCATCTTGAAGATCTCAAGACGCTGGAAGGTCAGCAAGGCATAGAAGCCGACCAAAGCCAGCGCACCCACGCCCAGGCCGATCCAGAAACCGCGCGTGGGTTCGGAACGCTCGGCACTGGCCGCCGGCCCCGCAGCAGCGGCTGCAGGCTCACCGCCAGCGACAACCGTCGACGGCTGGACTGAACCTGGAGGCTCACGAACACCCGCGTCGGCCGAAGGGGGCTCCTT
>CAYPSU010000040.1:0-23417 GCA_964413475.1 uncultured Polaromonas sp.
GTCCAGACTAAAGCCTGGGTATCGGTTTTCAGAGCCCTGGTCGAACGGACGCCTGCGGCAATCGCTTTGCTCAAGATGAAAGCGCGGCGCCCTCAAGACTGCATAGGCAGGTTGAGTGCAACCCCAAGCCGCTCCAGGCGTTTGCGCATGGCCAACACCGCCTTGTCTTTGCTCAGCAGCGCCGCCTGGTGGGTGACGGCGAGGTCGATGAATTTTTGGTCGTCCGGGTCTTTGCAGGTGCAGGGGGCTTTGGGTGGAGCCGGACACGGGGTGGTGTGCGCGTCAAAGGCGGCCATGACTTGATCGGGCGAAAGGCCGTGGAAGGCCAGGCGCGCTTGAATCTGCGGGTAGTCCAGCACGCGCTGGAGTTCATCGCGCATGGGCGCGGTGGCCAGCCAGCGCAGGCGGCCGCCCTCGATTGCGGCGCGCAGTTCGGCGCTGCGCGGGTCGTGAAAGACCAGCAGGTCCAGCACGATGTTGGTGTCAAGCACCACCAGGGTGGGGGACGGGTGGGCAGGCCCGTTCACTGCGGCGCTGAACCAGGCACGGGGTCTGCTGCGGGTTTGCGCAGCGATCCGACCACCAGGTCAAAGCGGAACAGCCGGCATTCGATGGGGCCGTTCCACATCGGCACCCGGCGCGATTCTTTCAGGCGCATCTTGCCGGGCAGTTTGAGGTCGGGCGTGAGCAGATGAGCGGTCCAGCCGGCGTAGTGTTTCTTCCAGTGGGCGGCCAGCCGCTCAAAAAAATCGTCCACCTGCTGACCTGTTTCCGACTGCGCCCGCTCGCGCCCACCGGGCGCGCTGCGCACGGCGGGCAAAGGCTGACCGAACTCATCGACCGCCGGCCCGAAGGGTGCGGCAACCACGCCGCGATGCGGGGCGCGCCGACCGCCGCCGGGAGCGGCCACACCGGCCACATCAATGCGCTCGCCATAGGGTGGGTTGAGCAGCATCACGCCGCTGGCGGCCGGTGGCATGCGCTGCAGGGCGTCGCCGCCCCGCAGTTGCACCGCATGCGCTACGCCTGCACGTTCGGCGTTGCGCTGGGCAAAATCGACCATGCGAAAGGACACATCGCTGCCGAACACCGGTGCAAGCGGTTCGGTGATCTGACTCTGCGCGCTGGCCTTGAGCTCCTGCCAGAGGGCAGGCTGAAACGGCCGCAGTTTTTCAAAACCAAAGCGGCGATGCAAGCCCGGTGCCATGTGGCAAGCAATCTGCGCCGCCTCAATCACAAGGGTTCCAGAGCCGCAGCAGGGGTCATACATCGGCACGCCAGCCTCGCACTGCTGGTCCCACCCGCTGGCCGCAATCATGGCGGCCGCCAGGGTTTCCTTCAGGGGGGCATCGCCCTTGTCCTCGCGCCAGCCGCGCTTGAACAAGGGCTCGCCAGAGGTGTCGATGTGTAGCGTCACCGTGTCGGTGGTCAGATGCGCGTGGATACGTACATCGGGCCAGCGCGTCTCGACGCTGGGCCTTTGGTCGCGACATTTGGCGCGGAAACGGTCTGCCACCGCATCCTTGATGCGCAGGGTCGCAAAGTTCAGGCTCTGCAGCGGGCTGTGTTGTGCCGTCAACTCCACCTTGAAGGTCTGACGCGGATCAAACCAGAGCTCCCACGCCACATGGGCGGCCGCGTTGTACAGGTCGTCTTCGTTTCGGTAGCCATGCTGCGCCAGTTGCACCAGCACCCGCTGGGCCAGCCGGCTGTGCAAATTGAGCTGCAGGGCCTCGCGCCACGAGCCTTGCAGCGACACCCCGGCCCGCCAGGCCTTGGGCGCCACACCCGTGATGCGCTCGACCTCGGCAGCCAGCAGGTCCTGCACCCCGGCGGCGCAGGGCAAAAACAGGGTCAGGGCGTTCACAAGGCCTTTCGCAGATTGGCCGGCGCGATGCGCAAGGCCTCGCGGTACTTGGCCACCGTGCGCCGTGCGCATTCGATGCCCTGCTCCCGCAGCATGTCGGAGATCTGGTTGTCACTGAGCGGTTTGTTGGGGCTCTCTGCGGCCACAAACTGCTTGATGAGCGCACGCACCGCTGTGCTCGATGCGTTGCCACCCGTTTCGGTACCGAGACCAGAGCCAAAGAAGTACTTGAGCTCAAAAGTGCCAAAGGGCGTGCTCATGTATTTGGCGGTGGTCACGCGCGAGATGGTCGATTCGTGCAAGCCCAGCTCGTCGGCGATCTCGCGCAGCACCAGGGGCCGCATGGCCAGCTCACCATGGACAAAGAAGTTCTTCTGCCGCTCAACAATGGCGGTGGACACTCTGAGGATGGTGTCAAAGCGCTGCTGGATGTTCTTGATGAACCAACGCGCCTCTTGGAGTCTCTGTTGTAGAGCAGCGGCCTGCTGGCCCTTGTGCTGCTTGAGTGCGTTGGCATAAATCTCATGCACCCGCAGGCGGGGCATGACATCGCCATTGAGCACCACCTTGAAACCCCGGCCCGACTTTTGTACCAGCACATCGGGCACCACCAGATTGCGCTCGACGTTGACAAAGCGACGCCCAGGCTTGGGATCGAGCCGCCCGATCACCGCAATGGCGCCCTTGATGACCGCCTCTTCAAAACCGGTGGCGGCCATCAAGCGCTTGACGTCGCGCTTGGCCAGCAACTCCATGGGTTGCTTGCAGATCGCCAGGGCTGCGCGGGTCTCTTCGGTGTTGCGCTCATCAAGCAACTGCAGGCTCAGGCACTCGGCCAGATCCCTGGCGCCCACACCGGCTGGCTCCATGTTGTGCAACAGGCCCAGCGCCACTGCAAAGCGCTGCTCCAGCTCTTCAAGCTCTTCCAGATCATCGCCAGCCAGGGCTGCGGCCAGATCCTGCAAGGTGCCATCGAGATAACCGTCATCGTCGAGCGATTCAATCAGGAAGTGCAGCGCGGCGCGGTCCTCCTCTGACAGCCGCAAGGACAGTGACTGCCGATGCAGGTGCTGCTGCAGGGTTTCATGGCTGCGCGCCAGATCGATGGCGTCGGCCTCATCATCGTCGGCATTGTTGTTTTTGCGCGCGGGCGCGTCACTGCCCCATTCGCTGTCGTCGGCGGCGGTCTCGACCGAGCCATCACCGTCCCAGCTTTCTTCCAAGGAAGGCAGGGCATCGGGCTCGGAGCTGGCCGACTCGGCCGGGCTCGACTCGGCCGAGGCCGAGGGCAGGTCGGGCACGGTGCCAACCGGCTCTTGCGCGGCCTCGAAGTCGCGCGCATCCTGACTGACTGGGGCGTCAGCCTGGGACAGTCCGAAGTCCTCGCGCACGGGGGCTTCCTCGGCAGTTTCCAGGAAGGGGTTTTCGTCGAGCATCTGCTCGACCTCCTGGCTCAGCTCCAGGGTGGAGAGCTGCAACAGGCGAATGGACTGCTGCAGCTGAGGCGTCAGCGCCAGATGCTGGGAGACGCGAAGCGACAGGCCCTGCTTCATGGGCTACATGCGGAAATGCTCGCCCAGGTATACCCGGCGAACATCTGCGTTCTCGACAATTTCTGCGGGCGTGCCCTGAGCCAGAACATGGCCCTGGCTGATGATGAAGGCGTGGTCACATATGCCCAGCGTTTCGCGCACATTGTGGTCAGTGATCAGCACGCCGATGCCACGCGACTTGAGGAAGCCGACAATCCGCTGGATCTCGATGACCGCTATGGGATCAATGCCCGCAAACGGCTCATCGAGCAAGATGAAACGCGGTTGGCTGGCCAGCGCGCGAGCAATCTCCACCCGACGACGCTCGCCCCCAGACAGGGACGGGGCGGCCGACTTGCGTATATGGTCCACCCGCAAATCGTGCAACAGGGTGTCGGTGCGCCGTTCGATCTCTTGCGCACTCAGTGGCTGGCCCTGCGGATCGGTCTGCAGCTCCAGAACGGCGCGGATGTTCTCCTCGACGGTGAGCTTGCGAAAGATGGAGGCTTCCTGAGGCAGATAGCTCAGGCCCATGCGGGCTCGCCGATGGATGGGCAGTCGCTCGACAGACTGGTCATCGATGCTGATGCGACCGGCATCGGCCCGCACCAAGCCCACGATCATGTAAAACGAGGTGGTCTTGCCCGCGCCGTTGGGACCCAAGAGGCCAACCACCTCCCCGCTTTGCACAGCCAGCGACACATCTTCGACCACTCGGCGGCTGCCGTAAGACTTGCGCAGGCCCACCGCCTCCAGACGACTGACCTGCGGCACCGCAGCCTGAAGGGACGTTGTGCCTGGATCCGGGGACCGCATGGAGGCTTACTTCTGCGGCGACAGCGCAGGGCTGGACCGCAAGGCCGGTGCCGGCGCGGGCGGTGGGGGGGACGCAGCGCCCGCCGAGTTGCTGCGCGGCGATAGCGTTGCCCTGACCCGGTTGCTACCCGGAGGGCCCCCTACGGTCCGGGGTTCCCCGTCGACGGTGAAGACCTCGCGGGTGTTGTCGTAACGAATGATCGCGCCGGCGGTCTCGTCGGCCAGGGTGGTGCCGACATAGCGCCGCAGAACCGCTCTGCGGGTGAGGATCAGAAGGTCCGCTTTGCCGTCATAGTCGGCCACCTCGGCTTCGGCCTCGATGTATTCGTCGACGCCATCGCGCTTGCTGCGCCAATAGATCAGCTTGCCGGGCGCCGCCAACGCATTGGCCTGCTGGAAACCATCTGTGGTCTGCGTC
The DNA here is from genome assembly GCA_964413475.1 of uncultured Polaromonas sp. Taxonomy (GTDB): domain Bacteria; phylum Pseudomonadota; class Gammaproteobacteria; order Burkholderiales; family Burkholderiaceae_C; genus Polaromonas. The sequence goes on from CAYPSU010000040.1 coordinate 4,634, forward strand.
ACCTCGACCCGCTCGGCCCGCAGCAAGATGGTGCCCTTGGTCATGATGACATTGCCAGTGAACAGGGTCTTCTGTTTGAGCTCATCATGCCGCATCGCATCAGACTCGGCATGCAGTGGCTTGAGCCGGTCGGCCTTCTCAGCCAGCGCGGGCTGGATCAGGCCGAGCAGGCTCGTCAACAGAAGGGGAAACCACCGGGGCATGTGTGCGGCACGAAACTTGCAAATGATCGACAGATTGTAGCCCGCTGGATGAGCCACGCCCAAGTGCAGCGCGCCGATTTTTTGACCGCAAGGGGCCTGCAAGCGCCGGTAAAAGCGCCGGCGCGCACACCGCCCAGGTTTTCTAGCCCTTGCCTGCCTTGCCCGGCTTGCCAGCCTTGGCGAGCTGCGCCACCAGATAGTCGGTTACCTCCAGCGCGCGCTGCATCGTCCCGGCCAAAGATCCAGAGGTGTAGTAGCGCCCCGCAATACCCAGGGCCGGTACACCATCGACCTTGTACTGCTCTTGCAGCTGAGTGGCGCGCTTGGCCTTGGTGATCACCGCAAAGGAGTTGTAATGCTCGACAAACTTGGGTTGGTTGAGTCCCTGCTTGGCCGCCCAGGCCGCCAGCAGGTCCAGCGTGTCCAGCGGCTGCCTTTCAACGTGGATGGCATGGAAAACTTTCTTGTGCAGGTCGCCCAAGCGCCCCATGGCCTCCAGAACGTAGAACAGCCGCTGCTGGGGTTCAAAACTGGGGCGGAACATCACTGGCACACGGCGAAAGTGCACATGCTTGGGCAGCTTGCTCAACCAGGCTTCCAACTGGGGCTCAAAGACGTTGCAGTGAGGGCAGCTGTACCAGAAGAACTCCACCACATCGACCTTGCCCGGGCCGCCTTCGGTCGGTGCCGGCCGGTCCAGGCTGATGAACTCCCCCCCATCAACCGGCACCTTGCCCTGGGCCCGCACCGCAACAGGTGCCACCATCGCCATCGAAGCCAAACCGGCCATGCGGCCAGTGAAATCACGTCGCAACATTGCAATCACTCCTTGAACCTCAAGCGGACGCCTCCGCTCCTGGTGGCCTATTGAACAACAAAAGCGATACGCCCCATACGCAGACGGGGCAAGTCCTTACCGCTGGACGCGAACCACGACGGCCGTCACGCCGGCGCCCTCGAGGCGCTCGAGGGTTTTGTCGGCTTCTTCTCGACGGTCAAACGGGCCCAGCCTAACCCTGTAGACCATGCGTCCGGCCTGCTCGCGCTCGCTGACCCGGGCTTGCAAGCCCATCAGCATCAAGCGGGCGCGCTGTTGCTCTGCCTCGTCGGCTTGCCGAAAAGCGCCGGCCTGCACGAAATACTGGAAAGGATCTGCAGCCTGCGGCGCGGCAGTCGGCGCGTCTGTGCCGGCAGGTCGGCCCGCAGCCTCGCTGCGCGACTTGGCCAGGTCGCCCAGCGGATCGGCCGTTCGCGCGGCGGGGGCCGCCGGAGGGGCCGCAGTCACAGCGGGGGCAGGAGCTGGGGCTGGCGCCGCACCGGGAGTCGCCGGCGCAGCGGGCTCCGCGGCCGGCTCGGGCTCAGGCTTGGGTGGCAAGCGCCCTGGCAGGCTGGCATTGGGATTCCAGTCCTTGTTCTTCTGCGTCTCTGCCTCGGTCTCGGCAGGGCGCGACTGGACCTTGGTGCTGAAGGGAATCGGCACCTTGGTGACATAGACCGCCACACCCAAGGCCAAGGCCAGACCGAACAAAGCTCCGATCACAAAGCCAAGAAAGGTGCTGCCAAGCTGGCGGCTAGAAGGGACGGGCGGGATCTTCATCAGGGCGGCTCTTCACATCTTGCTGGGTGCACTCACGCCGAGCACCGAAAGGCCATTGTGCAGCACCTGACGCGTAGCAGCGACCAAAGCAAGCCGTGCGAGCTTGAGCTTCTGATCGTCTACCAAAATGCGCTCGGCATCGTAGTAGCTGTGGTAGGCAGCAGCCAGTTCGCGCAAATAAAACGTGACATCGTGCGGGGCAAAGCCTTGGGCCGCATAGCCGAGCATATCGGGGTACTGGGCCAGCTTGAGCATCAGCGCCTGCGCTGCGGGGCTGTCCAAACCCGACAAGTCGGCGGCCAGCAGGTCGGCCGGATTGCCACCCCAGGCTGCCAGCACTGAACAGATCCGCGCATGGGCGTACTGCACATAGTAGACCGGATTCTCATTGTTCTTGGCCAAGGCCAGGTCGATGTCGAACACGTATTCGGTGTCCGGCTTGCGGCTGAGCAGAAAAAACCGAACCGCATCTTTGCTGGTCCATTCGATCAGGTCACGCAGGGTGACATAGCTGCCAGCGCGCTTGGAGATTTTGACCTCCTGCCCGCCCCGAACCACACGCACCATGGTGTGCAGCACGTAGTCGGGGTAACCGGAGGACACCCCCAGATTGGCCGCCTGCAAGCCGGCGCGCACGCGCGCGATGGTGCCATGGTGGTCCATGCCCTGAATGTTCACCGCCCGGGTAAAACCCCGCTCCCACTTGGCCAGGTGGTAGGCCACATCGGGCACAAAGTAGGTGTAGCTGCCATCGGACTTGCGCATCACGCGGTCCTTGTCATCGCCGTAGTCGGTGGAGCGCAGCCAGAGAGCGCCTTCACTCTCATAGGTCTTGCCCGCTTCCTTCAGGCGCTGCACCGCCTGCTCTACGCGCCCGGTGCTGTACAGACTCGACTCCAGATAAAAATGGTCAAAGCGCACCTCAAAAGCCTTGAGGTCCAGATCCTGCTCATGGCGCAAATAGGCCACGGCAAAATCCCGGATGGCCTCCAGGTTGTCGGGGTCGCCTGCGCCGGTGACTTGGCGGTCGTCGGCGCTGACCGTACGGCCGGCCAGATAGTCGGCCGCTATGTCGGCGATGTATTCGCCGTTGTAGGCCGATTCGGGCCATTGCGGGTCCCCCGGCTTGAGGCCTTGGGCGCGGGCCTGGGTGCTCAAGGCCAGATTCTGGATCTGTACGCCCGCATCGTTGTAATAGAACTCACGCGAGACCTCCCAGCCCTGAGTCTGCAAGAGGTGGCAGATGGCGTCGCCAAGGGCCGCCTGACGGCCGTGCCCCACATGCAGGGGGCCGGTGGGGTTGGCCGAAACGAATTCAACCAACACCTTCTGCCCCAGCGCCGGCCTGCAGCCATAAGCATCGGCAGCGGCCAGCACCTCGCGCACCACCTGCTGATGGGCCGCAGGCTTGAGCCTGAAATTGATGAAGCCGGGGCCGGCAATCTCGATCGCATCGACCCATTGCCGGTAGGCCGGCTGCTGCTGCAGCGACTCGCGCAAAGATTCGGCCAACTGCCGGGGATTGAGTTTCAGGGGCTTGGCCAATTGCATGGCCGCATTGCTGGCCAAGTCACCATGCGCGGACGACTTGGGGGTTTCGAAGACAGCCCTTGCCCCCGAACCCACCAGTCGACTTTCCAATTCAGCCGACAGGCCCGCGAGCAATTGTTCTTTGACAGCATTCATGACGAAATTCTAAGTGCTGCCCTGCACGCCGTCTGTCCGCAGTCCTGTGAGCACCGCCCCGCCAGGGGGAGGGCGACGGGCTCAGAGCTGTCCGCGCCAGAACTCGGGACGCGCGTAGTGATGTTTGAGGAAATCAATCCACAAACGCAGACGCAGCGGCAGGTGTTTGCGCTGCGGAAACACCGCATAGATGCCATTGGGCGGCGCGGCAAAATCCTGCAGCACCTCCACCAGCGTGCCGGCAGCAATCTCGTCCTGCACCTCCCAGGTGCTGCGCCAGGCAATGCCGTAGCCGGCCAGACACCAGTCATGCAGTACCTGACCGTCTGAGCAATCAATGGGTCCGCCCGGACGAAGATGTTGCACCTCCTGCCCGATACGAAACGCCCAGCCTCGGGTTTGCGAGGCATCGCTGGAGAGCATGAGGCAATCGAGTCGCGCCAGATCGGCCGGATGCCGGGGAGTGCCGTGCCGAGCCAAAAAAGCAGGCGTGGCCACGCACAGGCGCCGGTTATCCGCCAGCCGCACGCTGACCAGAGAGGAGTCCGGCAGATCACCCACACGCACGGCGCAATCAAAGCCTTCGGCCGCCAGATCCACCACGCGATCGCTCAGGTTCAGCGAGAGGGTGACCTCTGCATGCGCCTGCCGGAACAGCGCAACCAGCGGCGCCACATGCCGACGACCAAAGCCTGCCGGCGCGGTGATGCGCAAATGACCGCTGGCCTTGACACCGCCCGCAGAGACGCTGGCCTCGGCATTGGACCAATCGGCCAGCAAGCGCTGGCAATCCTCCAGGAAGGCGCTGCCCTCATGGGTCAAGCTGATGCGCCGGGTGGTTCGAAGCAAGAGCTTGACGCCAAGCCGGGCTTCCAGCGCGTCGAGCCGACGGCCGATGATCGCCGGCGCCACGCCTTCGGCCAGAGCAGCAGCGGTCAGGGTGCCGCGCGCGGCGACCGCTACAAAAGATTCGATCTGCTTGAGCTTGTCCATGAGCGAGGGCTTTCAGTCCTTCAAGGCACAAGGGTTCACAGTTGCGGTTCAGTCTCTGCCAGCAAGCGCGAACGGGGACCCGGCAGACGGGCGCTGACCACACCACAGACGGCGATCAAGGCCATGCCCAGCCAGGCCCAGGTGTTCGGCGCGTGCGAAAAAACCAGCCATCCTGCAAGGGTGGCAAAAGCCAGCTGGAAATACAAAAAAGGCGACAGGGTGGCCGGGCTGGCCAGCCCGTAGGCCAGAATCATCATGTAGTGCCCGACGGTGCTGAACAAACTCAGCAACAGGACCAGCGCCCAGATCTCCCAGCTCGGCGGCCACTGCCAGCCCCAGGGAATGGCCAGGCTCACCAGTAGCATTGAGAAGAGCCCCGAATAAAAATGCAGGGTGCCGGCCTCAACATCAGGGGCCAAGTGAGCCGTCAACAACTGATAGGCCACATTGAGGACGATCAGGATGATTGGCAGCACAGTCACCCAGACCAGACTGTTGTAGCCGGGCTGAACCACCATCAGGGCGCCGGCGAGCGCGCCGGCCAGAAGCAACCACAGCTGCCACGAGACATGCTCCTTGAGCGCCATCGCCGAGACCAGCGCCAGCGCCATCGGGGTCAGCATCATGATCGCAGCGAATTCAGCCACGGCCATCAGGCTGAGGCTGACAAAGGCCAGCCCGCTGGAGACCGCCATCAATACGCCCCGAAGAAAAACCAAGCCCAGTTTGTTGACGCGCCAGATCGCCCGTCCGCGTGAGGGCATCAGCATGCCCGCCGAGATGACCGTCTGAAACACATAGCGCATCCACAGCGTGGTCACGATGGGGATGAAGGCGCTCACATATTTGACCGTGGTGTCCAGCGCGGCAAAAAAGGCCATCGCCAGCACAAAAAAAACAATGCCACGCTGCGAATCAGTCCAGTACTTCACGGGCCAAGTCTAGCCCAGCCTGACCCGCAGGCCACTCACAGACGGGCCAGGCGACGCAACTCCTCGGCCGTGGTGGTGGGCAGACCGAAGTACTCCAGATAGGCTGGGATCTGCTCGAACAGCATGTCCGAGCCAATTTGCACGCGGCAACCGCGCTGCTGCGCCGCAGCCAGAAAGGCGGTCATGTCCGTACGCATCACCACTTCGCCGACAAAGGTGGACGGGGCGAGCCTGGTTATGTCTACGGGCAAGGGGTCTGCCTCATTCATGCCCAAAGGCGTGGCATTGACCACGACATCAAAACCAGCGGGGTCGCAACTGCCGATCACCAAATGCAAGGCGGGGTAATGCCTCTGCAAGCGCTCGCCCAGGCTCTGTGCCGATGCCGCCTGTAGATCGAACAGGCCCAGGCCCGCTACGCCGGCAGCGGCCAAGCTGGCCGCGATGGCCGAACCCACGCCACCGGCCCCCACCACCAGAGCGCGCTTGCCCTGCAGGGTCACGGCCTTGCGCAAGAGGCCTCGCACGAAGCCCTCGCCATCGAACAGGTCGCCCTGAAGTTGCCCCTCTGGCCCCAGCCGCACCGCATTGCAGGCCCCGGCAATACGGGCCGTCGGCGAGAGCTCATCGACCAACTCGGCAGCGCGCACCTTATGCGGCATGGTGATCAGCGCGCCGATCACATTGCCCAGTCGAAACAAAGAGGTCAACACGGCCTCGAAGTGCTCAGCCTGACAGGCCATGGGCACCACCAGCGCATTGAGGCCGCTGCTCTCAAAGAAGGGGTTGTAGATCAGCGGCGCTTTGAAGGAATGGGTGGGATAGCCGATATGAGGAATCAGGCGGGTGTGACCGTCGATGCGCATGAAAAGGGGGGTTCCTAGCGAGCCGATTGCAAATGGGCGACAGCCGCACGCAGCGCCAGCCGGTAGCTGTCAACGCCAAAACCGGCAATCTGCCCTTTGGCGATTTCAGCGATCACCGAATGGTGACGAAAGGCCTCGCGGGCATGAATGTTAGACATGTGCACCTCGAAGATCGGGCACTTGAGGATAGCCAGCGCGTCACGGATCGCGTAGCTGTAGTGCGTCCAGGCGCCCGCATTGATCAGTACCGCCTGAGTGCCATCGCTGTGCGCCGCATGGATGCGCTCGCACATCGCACCTTCGAAATTGGTCTGGAAATTCTCGACCTTGGCCCCCAGCTCGCGACCCAGATCGACCAGGGCCTGGTTGATCTGGTCGAGCGTGATCGTGCCGTACAGCGCCGGGTCCCGCTTACCAAACATGTTCAGATTGACGCCATTGAGGACAAGGATGTTCATGGAAATTCCTGATTAATGGAAAGTTGCGATCCGGCCAATTTCACCACGCCACCTTCATGTGCAGACCCAGCGGCGACCTGGCCACCTCGCAGACGCGGCAGGCCGTGAGGAGCGCTGGCCTGCATCTGGACGGGACCGGCGAGCCCATCGATGCCTTGGACATCTGTCGCGGGGCATCTGGCGCGCAAGCCACCTGCTCGCCAGAGCCCCAGTCGGGCTTCACCCCAGCGCCATCGCTTGAGCCGAGGCGGCTGGGACGGGCCCGCGTTTATCTACGCAGCTTGGCGAGTTCGGCCAACACTTCATTGACCGTAGCCTCCCCCACATTGGCTGTGTATTTGACGATCACCGGCTTCATCTTCTCGCGCAGCTTGGCCACTTCCGCAGGGGAGAACTGGGTCACGGCCATGCCGTTCTTCCTGAGCAGCTCCAGGTTCGCGGCAACCGCAGCGCGGGAGGCCGTGCGCTGAGTCTGCGCCGCCTCATCAGCGGCCTCATCGATGATCTTGCGGTCAGCTGCGCTCAGGCTGTCCCAGACTTTCTTGCTCATGATCACCGACTGCGGGTTGTACTGGTGATTGGTGATGGCCATGTGCTTTTGCACCTCCCAGAACTTGTTGGCTGCAATCACCGAAATAGGATTTTCCTGGCCGTCGATCGCCTTTTGCTCCAAGGCGCCATAGACCTCGGGGAAGGGCAGCGGCGTCGGATTGGCGCCCAGTGCTTTGACCCAGTCGATATTGATCGGGTTGGGGATGACGCGCAACTTCAGGCCCTCAAGATCCTCGACCTTGTTGATCGGGCGCTTGCTGTTGCTGATCTGACGGTAGCCAAGCTCCCAATAGGACAGCCCCACAATACCCTTGGGCTCGAGCAGTGCGTGCATCTTCTTGCCCACCGGGCCATCGACGATCGCATCGGATTCTTTCTCGTTGGCAAAGAGGAAGGGGAAGTCAAAGATGGCCAGTTCCTTGGCTTCACTGGCCAGGATGCCGGAGTTCATCACCGCCAGCTCAACCGTGCCGCCCTTGATGGCCGACACCACCGCCTGGTCGCTGCCCAGGGCTCCGTTGTAGAACAGATTGATCCGGATGCGGCCATTGGTCTTGGCGGCCACGGTCTCGGCAAACTTCTTCATACCCGCTGCGGCAGGGTGAGTCTCGGGCCCGTTGAGGTTCATCTTCAGGATGCGCTCCTGCGCGTGGGCGGCGCCGAAGGCAGCCAGGGCAGCCAGGGCCAGCAGGGACTTGAGCAATTGGCGTTTCACGATGTCTCCTTCAAAGACAGTACGCATTCAAGACAGGGGGTGCTACGCGGCGTACCAGACACGCAGCACCCTTGGAAAATCAGGTGTAGAGCCAGCGCGCCGGCACCATCACGAGTTGTGGGAACATCACCAGCAGGAACAGGACGGCCAATTGCGCCAGCATGAAGGGCCACACTCCACGGGTGACGGCGTCCATGCGGATGCGACCAACACCGGCAACCGTATTGAGCACCGTGCCGACGGGCGGCGTGATCAGGCCGATCGCGTTGTTGATGATGAAAAGAACGCCGAAGTACACCGGATCAATGCCTGCGGCCTTGACGATGGGCATGAGCACCGGTGTGAGGATGAGGATCGTGGGCGTCATGTCCATCGCGGTTCCCACCGCAATCACCAGCAACATGATGGCCGCCATAAGCAGCTTGGGGTGATCCAACAAGGGCTGAAGCAAGCTGACAATCTGCGCTGGCAATTGGGCCACCGTGATCAGCCAGGCCGAGACCATGGCCGCGGCCACCAGAAACATGATCACTGCGGTTGTCTTGGCTGCGTCCAGAAACACCTGGTAGAGCTGGGAAAAACGAAGCTCACGATAGACGAACATCGAGATCACAAGGGCGTAGACCGCCGCCACCACCGCCGCTTCGGTGGGAGTGAAGACGCCGAATTTGAGCCCGACCAGCACGATGATGGGCATGCCCAGAGCCAGAGAGGCATCCTTGAGGGCCAGCAGCACCTCGGTCCGGCTTTTGCGCGGGGGCGGCACCACAGCTTCCTTGCGCACCAGCCACCACCAGGTCAGCCACAGGCTCACGGCCAGAAGCAGGCCCGGAAAGATGCCGGCCAGGAAGAGCTTGGACACCGAGACGTTGGCAGCCACACCAAAAATAACGAATCCGATCGAGGGCGGGATCACCGGCGCGATGATGCTGGCGGCCGACAGCAGCCCAGCCGAGCGGGCCGGGTCGTGGCCGGCACGGATCATCATCGGCAGCATCAGGGCCGCCAGCGCAGCCGCATCGGCCACCGCCGAGCCCGAAAGAGCGGCCATCATCACGGCCGCCACGATAGCGACATAGCCCAGGCCGCCACGCACATGGCCAACCAGGCTCAGCGCAAATTGAACGATGCGCCGCGACAAGCCACCCGCGTTCATGATTTCGCCAGCCAGCATGAAGAAGGGCACAGCCAGCAGCGGAAAACTATTGGCCCCCTCGATCAGGTTCTGGGCCAGGATTTGCGGATCGACCATGTTGAGATGCCACATCAAGGCCGCCCCGCACAACAGGAGCGAGAAGGCAATCGGGATGCCCAGGGCCATGGCGGCCAGCAGGGATCCGAGAAATAGGGCTATCGTCATGGGACTGACCTAGCGCGCCGATTCGGCCGGACGCACTTCCTCGCTCTCACGCACGCCGATCAATTCCGATTCGCTCATGCGTCCGGCCAACAGCCGCCACAGATCGTGCAGCAGCACCAGAGCACCCAACACGGCGAACACCGCGCCACTGGCGTAGAACAGCGCAAGGGGTGCCTCCATCGCCGCGCTGGTGGAGCTCAGGTTGACGCCGACCTGCTCCCACGCCCCTCGCAGAACCATGGAGCACACCCAGAGCATGAGCAGGTGCCCAAGACCCAGGCAAATCTTCTTGCCGCGCAGCGACAGACGCGCCACCAGGGTGTCGGTGCCCAAATGGGCCCTCTCGTGCAGGGCAACCACCGCGCCCAGGAAAGTCATCCAGACAAACAGCCAGCGCGAAAGTTCCTCCGAGACGGTCACCCCCGAGTTGAAGGCATAGCGCAACACCACATTGGTGAACACCAGCGCCACCATCACCGCCAGGCAGGCCACCATCAGCCAGGACAGCAGGCGACAGTAATTGGCGATGAGTTTTCCGAGCATGGGGCGGGTTCAGGGATAACCGACCCGAACAAATGTACCAAATGGTTAGTTTTAAATAGCTGGTGGAAACCCTAGGTTCCTGCCTGCCTGTACCACCTGGTTCAGTTTGTACCGGCTGCTGGGACGGGCCCAGAACCGAGGCGGTGCACCGGGGCCGTTCAGCGCCGAACGAAACGCACGACCATCTCGGCGATATTGGCCCGCCTCAAGGTGCTGTGGGCTGGCGCCCGGAGATCACGCTTGAAGATGCAACCGAAGCTGTATTGATTGGAGACATTAAAAAAAGCCAAGGCGGAGATGGACGCATGGATGTCCACAGGGTCGAGCCCGGGTCGAAACTCGCCCGAGGCCACCCCTCTTTGGTAAATCCGATCAATCGCCTCAATGGCCGGCACATTGAGCTCGGCGATGATGCGACTTTGGGACAGATAGCGACCGCGCTCGATGTTCTCATTCATGACAATACGAATGAGAGGCTCGTGCGTGGCATGATGGTCAAAAGTGAATTCAACCAGCCGCCTGAGCGCCTCTTGCGGCGATAAGTTGTCAAGATTGAGGTCGCCCTCGATGCGGCGCATGCGGCGGTAGGCCTCCTCCAGCACCGCCAGGTACAAGCCCTCCTTGCTGCCAAAGTAGTAGTAGATCATGCGCTTGCTGGTGCGTGTTGCATCGGCAATCGCGTCAATGCGGGCGCCGCTCAGACCCTTGTCGGCAAATTCAGTCAGCGCCACTTGCAGGATATCGGCCTTGGTGCGATCCGGGTCATGGGTGCGCGATGGCAAGGACGCCACCGGCATCTCGCCACCGGACGGCCTGAGCATCGCCTTGGCTGATTTTTGTACCAGTTCGTTCATTCTGGCAGTATAGAGCTCCGCCAATGAGCGGGCGAAGGCTCCCCCCAGGGCAGGCCCGGGAATTACCTCGGATTTAGTCATGGATTAATCGCGCCCAAGCGTATTAATCAACCGTTCGGTATGAAATACAGTCTTGCTCTATGAATATCGATTCGTCTGGCTCGGGCATCCGAGCAGGTTCGGGCGTCAGCGCCGTCCTCTTTGACGCCTATGGCACGCTGTTTGACGTCTACAGCGTGGCGCTGCTGGCCGAGCAACTGTTTCCGGGGCATGGCCAGACGCTGTCGGTCCTGTGGCGGGACAAACAGATCGAGTACTCCCGGCTGGTGACTACCAGCCGGCAGGGGCCGCAAAGGGCCAGCGTCTACCAGCCCTTCTGGGAGCTGACCCGCGCTGGCCTTCGCTATGCCTGCAAGCGCCTGAGCCTGGATCTAAGTCCCGAAGGCGAGCAGCAGCTGATGAACCAGTACCGCCACCTCTCGGCCTTTCCGGAGAACCGGGAGGTCCTGCATACGCTCAAGGCCCGCGGGATTGTGACGGGCCTTCTGTCCAACGGCGATCCGGCAATGCTGGATGTGGCGGTCAAATCAGCCGGTCTGACCGACCTGATCGACCATGTGATCAGCGTGGATGCAATTGGGCGTTACAAGACCGACCCAGACGCCTACGCGCTGGGCGAGAAAGCCACCGGCTTGAGGGCTGCGCAGATGGCCTTTGTCAGCAGCAATGCCTGGGATGCGCTGGCCGCGACCTGGTATGGATTTCAGACCCTGTGGGTCAACCGCTACCAACTGCCCTTCGAGGAGATCGGCCCCCGGCCGGTGCACACCGGCTCCGACCTGCGGTCGGTCCTGGAGTTGGTCTGATCTCCCGCCAAACATCCACTCGCTCCCCGTTCTTTCCCCTCTACCTTTCCCACCGAGAACCATCATGAGTCAACGCACCCCAGCCCACCGCCTGCAAGTGGCCACCGAGCTGCATCAATTCATCGAGCAACGCGTCTTGCCGGGAACCGGCATTGCCAGCGCCACCTTCTGGCGTGGCTTTGATGCCATCGTGGCCGACCTGGCTCCGAAGAACCTGGCCTTGCTGGCCGAACGCGACCGGCTGCAGGCCGAACTGGACGCCTGGCACCGGACCCACCGCGGCCCGATCACCGACATGGCGGCCTATCGCGCCTTTCTGGAGAAGATCAATTATCTGGTCCCGGCTCCGAAGAAGGTGAAGATCACCACCTCCAAGGTCGACGACGAACTGGCCTTGCAGGCCGGGCCACAACTGGTGGTGCCCATCCTCAATGCGCGATACGCGCTGAATGCGGCCAATGCCCGCTGGGGCAGTCTGTATGACGCGCTTTACGGCACTGATGCGATTTCCGAGGCGGATGGATGCGAGAAAGGCTCGAGCTACAACCCCAAGCGCGGTGCCAGGGTGATCGAATATGCCCGCTATGTGCTGGACCGCACCGCGCCCCTGCAAAAAGGCTCGCACATCGACTCGGTGGGCTATCAGATCAAGGGCGGCAAACTCTCGGTGCGCCTGAAGGACGGCCGCAGCACCGGCCTGGCCGATGCCTCGCAACTGGTGGGCTATCAAGGCGAGGCAGCGGCACCGCAGTCGGTGCTGCTGGTGCACAACGGTCTGCATCTGGATCTGCGGATCGACCGACGCACGCCGATCGGCGCCTCTGATGCGGCCGGCGTCTGCGACCTGGTGGTCGAAGCGGCCCTGTCGACCATTCTGGATTTGGAAGATTCGGTGGCGGTGGTCGATGCTCAAGACAAAGTGCTGGCCTACAGCAACTGGCTGGGTATCTTGCAAGGCACGCTGACCGAGATCGTCAGCAAGTCGGGCAAGAGTTTTACCCGCGGACTCAACAGCGACCGCCTCTACACCGCCCCTTCAGGCCGAGGCACTGTCCGGCTGCACGGTCGGTCGCTGATGTTTGTGCGCAATGTCGGACACCTGATGACCAACCCGGCCATCCTCTATACCGATGCGCAAGGCCAGACCCGCGAAATTCCCGAGGGCATCATGGATGCGGTCATCACCACCACCATTGCCCTGCACGACCTCAAGCGCAACGACAAAGACGCCATCCGCAACTCACGCAAAGGCTCGGTCTATATCGTCAAGCCCAAAATGCATGGTCCGGCCGAAGTGGCGTTTGCCGACGAATTGTTCGGACGCGTCGAACAGATGCTGGGGCTGGCCCCCAGCACAGTCAAACTGGGCATCATGGATGAAGAGCGGCGCACCAGCGTCAATCTCAAGGCCTGCATCGCAGCGGCCAAGAGCCGGGTGGCCTTCATCAACACCGGATTTCTGGACCGCACCGGTGACGAGATGCACACTGCCATGCAGGCCGGGCCCATGTTGCGCAAGGGTGACATGAAGTCCAGCGCCTGGATTCAGGCCTACGAGCGCAACAATGTGCTGGTGGGTCTGTCCTGCGGCCTGCGTGGCAAGGCGCAGATCGGCAAGGGCATGTGGGCCATGCCCGATCTGATGAAGGCCATGCTGGAACAAAAAATCGGTCATCCCAAGGCTGGAGCCAACACCGCGTGGGTGCCCAGTCCCACCGCCGCCACCTTGCACGCCATGCACTACCACCAGGTGCTGGTCAGCGATGTGCAAAAGCAGCTGGAGGCCATAGACGCAGACGCGCAGAGGGCGGTGCTGCTCGAAGGCCTGCTGACCATCCCGGTGGTGAGCCGGCCCGACTGGAGCGCAGCCGACAAGCAGCAGGAGCTCGACAACAATGTGCAGGGAATTCTGGGTTATGTCGTGCGCTGGATCGACCAGGGCGTGGGCTGCTCGAAAGTGCCCGACATCCATAACGTGGGCCTGATGGAAGACCGCGCCACGCTGCGCATTTCCAGCCAGCATATTGCCAACTGGCTGCACCACGGGGTGGTGACCGAGGATCAGGTGCGCGCCACCTTCGAACGCATGGCCGCTGTGGTCGATCGGCAAAATGCCGACGATCCGCTCTACCGCAAGATGGCCGGTCGCTTCAGCCAGAGCGCCGCCTACCAGGCGGCCTGCGATCTGGTCTTCAAAGGTAAGGAGCAGCCCAGCGGCTACACCGAACCACTGCTGCACGCCTGGCGCCTGAAGGTCAAGGCGGCTGCCGCCTGAGATCGAAGAGGGCTGGCCGGCCTCGCGTCGGCTGAACCGATCGCGCTGAGCGCCCCGAGGGCGCCCGGTGCGCGGGTTGGCGACAGCAAGCCCCAGGGTCTGACGGATGGTCGAGGCGCCCGCCGACTCGACGGAGCCAGCGCGGGCGAGAGCATTCTGAGGCGCAGTGCCCCGGAACCCATGGAGGCCGCGCCCCAGCACGAGCGATCCATGAAGCAGCAGCCCTCGCATCCCATGCCTTTGCCGGGCGCGCCACCGCCCGACCAACCCGATGCGCCAGCCCATCAGCCGATCGACCCAGATGACGGCGCACCGGCACTGCCAGTCCCGCAAGAGGACGAGGGCTCTCACTGGAGGCCTCCCTCATGAGTCACACCCCATCAGCCAGACGAAGCTTGGGTCTGACCCTGATCGAGCTGCTACTGGTCCTCACCGTCATGGGCCTGGTCATGGCCTTGGCGCTTCCGGCTCTGCGCGACCCTGCACAGTCGGGCTTGCGCGAAGATGCCCTGCGGCTGGCGGCCCTGCTCGAGGGCGCTCGTGCGGCCTCACGGGCCTACGACGAGACGATGACCTGGCAGGTCAGGGAATCGGGCTTTGGCTTTGGGGGGCAGGCGGTACGCTTCATGCCGACGCACTGGCTGCATGCCGACACCGAGGCCCAGGTGCTTGGTTCAGCAAGTTTGGTGTTGGGCCCGGAGCCGGTGATTGCCGCGCAGACCGTACGCCTGCACCATCGACAGCGCCCTGAACTCTCACTTTGGGTCCACACCGATGGGGTCAGGCCCTTTGAAGTCCTTTTGACACCGCCCCAATCGGGCCTGGGGCCTGGGCCTTGAAACCTCCCAAGAGACCGGGCCTGACCCTCGTCGAGGTGTTGGTGGCCCTGCTTGCGCTGGCCCTGATGAGCCTGATGAGCCATCAGGCCCTGGATCTTCTGCTACGCAGCCAGTTCAGCGCAGATCGGGACGGCAAGAACCTCAGCAGTCTGCAAATTGCGCTGGCACAGTGGCGCCGCGACCTCGGGCGAATCGACCGAACCCCGTATGTCAATGCGCTGCAATGGGATGGTCAGGTCTTGCGTTTGCTGCGTCGCTCCGCCAGCGGCGATGCTCTGCTGGTGGTCGCCTGGACCGTGCAGGACGGTATCTGGCGGCGCTGGCAGTCGCCACCGCTGCGCGATCGCGAGGCCTTGCTGCAGGCCTGGCAGCAAAGTGTCGCGGCCGTTGAGGCCCGGTCTGATCAGGCGCTCGGTCCATCGGCCGCCCCGGCGACAAGGGCTGATCTGCTCAGGCTCGAGCGCTGGGAGCTCGATTTCCAGGGCCAGTCAGAACCCGGGTTGAGCGAGCGCGGCGATACACGCCTGCGCGATCTGCCACAAGTGGTTCGACTGCGGCTGCTTGGCTTGGCTGGGACCGGCCTGACGGGTCCGCTACAGATCGACAGCGCCCTGTGAGGATCTGATGAAAAAGCTGAGGTCGGGCCTGGCGCTTCTGTCTGCGCTGGTGACGGCTGCCCTGGTCGCCGCGCTGGCAGCTCAGTCGCTGGGGTATCGCTGGCGCCTGCTTGAAGACGAGCAAGCCATGCGTCAGATCTCGCAAAGGCAGTGGCTGATGCGCAGCGCGCTGGACTGGGCGGCCCAAGGCCTGCGCGAAGATGCTCTGCGTTCGCCGGCTGTTGATCACCTGGGGGAACCCTGGGCACAGCCCGTCCGCGATCTGGCCCTGGAGCCATGGCTGGCCAGCCTCGGCAGCCCCGTGCAGGCCGCGGCCACAGATGCGGTCACTGGCTCCGTGCGATTGACCCTTTCCATCAGCGATGCGCAAGCCCGGCTCAATTTGCTCAACCTGCTCGAAGGCCCTGGCCTCTCACCGGTCTGGCTGGCCAGCTTCACCCGACTGTTTACACAACTTGGTCTACCGAGCCAGGAGCTCGATCTGCTGACGCAGTCGCTGCTGCGTGCCAGCGCTGGTACCGACACGAACTCTCCCGGCCCGGCTCCGTTGATGCCCCAACGCGCCGATGACCTCCCCTGGCTCGGCCTGAGTCCCGCCAGCGTGGCGGCCCTGCGTCCGCATGTGGTCGTGCTGCCGGGACGCTTGCCGGTCAACCTCAATACGGCCGGCCCGGCCGTGCTTCAAGCGGTGTTGGATCTGCCCCCGACAGCCATCGCCGCCCTGATTGAGCGACGTCAGTCGCAGCCGATGAGAATGCTGGCTGACAGCGGCCTGAACGAGCGGGTGGATGAGAGCCGCCACACCGTGGCTACCCAGTTCTTCGAAGTGGCGGTACGCTTGGAGTCCAGTCAGTGGGCCCTTCAAGGCCGCGCCCTCTTGCTGCGCCAGGGCAATACCGTTCGCACCCTCTGGCGCATTTGAAGCAGCGGCTCTGAAACAAAACTAGGGGTCACCGCAGCTTGACGATTTACTTCAGGTCTTAATAATCTGTGGTCATTGCACATCCGCGCAATGACCGGGATCGACCAGCCCGGTGGCCGTCATCGCACCTGGAGCCCTGCCTTATGCCCGTCCATCCCTCGGTACAAAAAGACCGCTTCGTGCACGATCGTTTGCCAGCTCCCGAATTGTGCCCACAGATGCGCTACGACAGCCCCGAGCTGCGCATTGCCGATCAGGCCAATCTGGTGGACCAGCTGATGAAGCAGGCCGAAAGAGAAGGCTGGATGGATAGGCCCTTCCTGCGCTCTGAACGCATCACCCTGAGCTACCGCGAAGCCGATGAGCGCATCCGTCGCATCGCGCAGGTGCTTACCGAAGACTTTTCTCTCGTACCGGGCCACCGCGTGCTGCTGCGCGGCGGTAACTCCATCGGTATGGCGCTGGCCTGGCTGGCGGTGGTCAGGGCCGGCCTGGTGGCAGTCGCCAGCATGCCGCTGCTGCGCGCCAAAGAGTTGCGAGAAATCATCCTGAAGGCCGAGCCGGCACTGGCGCTGTGCGATGCCTCGCTGCTGGAAGAGTTGCAGGCTGCACGCGAAGGCACCGGGCTGAAGACGATCGTGCCCTTCAACCAGATGAATGAACCTGGTTCGCTGGCGGTGCTCTCCAGTGCCAAAGATGGGCTGCTTGCACCCTGCCCGTGCAGCGCCGACGACATCGCCATGATGGCCTTCACCTCGGGCACCACCGGCTCGCCCAAGGCCGCGGTGCATTCGCACCGCGACATATTGGCCGCCTGCCAAGCCTGGCCACGACAGGTGCTGCGCGCCAGGCCTGAGGACATCGTGGTCGGCTCCCCGCCCCTGGCATTTACCTTCGGACTGGGCGGTTTGCTGATCTTCCCGATGTGGGCCGGTGCCAGCATCTACTATCCCGACAAGCCCTACACCCCTCAGTCAATGCTGGAAGTCATCGAGCGCATCGGCGCCACCATCAGCTACACCGCACCAACCTTCTACCGACAAATGGCGCTGCTGGCCAAACACAGTCCGCCGCGGTCGCTGCGCATCAGCGTCAGTGCAGGCGAGGCACTGCCGCAGGCCACCCGCCAGCTCTGGCAAGAAGCAACCGGCCTGGACATGATGGATGGCATAGGGGCCACCGAGATGTTTCACATCTTCATCTCAAGCGTACCCGGTCAAACGCGGCCGGGCGCTATCGGACAGGTCGTGCCAGGCTACACCGCCAAGGTCGTCGACGATCAAGGCCAGGAGGTACCGCGCGGCACCGTGGGGCGTCTGGCTGTGATTGGGCCCACCGGCTGCCGCTACCTGGCAGACGAACGGCAGCGCAACTATGTCAAGCAGGGCTGGAACTATCCTGGCGATGCCTTTACGCAGGACGAGCAAGGCTATTTCTTCTACCAGGCCCGGGCCGACGACATGATCATCTCGGCCGGATACAACATCGGTGGACCCGAGGTGGAAGATGCACTGCTGACCCATCCGGCAGTGGCCGAGTGTGGCGTGATTGGCGTACCGGACGAAGAGCGCGGCATGGTGGTCAAGGCCTGCGTGGTCCTCAAGAGCGGCCATGAAGCGAGTGAAGCGATGGTCAAGGCCCTGCAAGACCACGTGAAGGCAGCGATTGCGCCCTATAAATACCCACGGCAGGTGGAGTTCATGAGCGCCCTGCCGCGAACTGAAACCGGCAAACTGCAGCGATTCAAGCTGCGGCAGATCGCCGCTGGATCCATCGGCCACTGAGTGCGGCAGCCCCGCAAAACAAAACGCCAACCGCAAAGGGTTGGCGTTTTAAATTGGTTGCGCGGGCAAGATTTGAACTTACGACCTTTGGGTTATGAGCCCAACGAGCTACCAGGCTGCTCCACCGCGCGTCAGAATAGGTATTCTAATCGCAATCGAAGGACTCTGAGTCGCTCGGACAAGGTTTTATGGAAAAAAACTGTGCGGCTGATCCAAGCCGGCCGGGCTGATGGGCCGGCTTCACCCAGAAAAACGCCCGCATGAAGCGGGCGTCATTGGCGCTTGCGTACAGGGGCCACTACAGCCCTACGCACGCTCAGGCTTAATCAGCCTTGGACTCCTGAGCCGGCTCAGAGGTGTCCGGACGGTCGACCAGTTCCACCAGCGCCATCGGGGCGTTATCCCCGACACGGAAACCCATCTTGAGGATACGGGTGTATCCGCCCGGACGGGTCTTGTAGCGCGGGCCGAGTTCGGCAAAGAGCTTGACCACCATGTCACGGTCGCGCAGGCGATCGAAGGCCAGGCGCTTGTTAGCCAGTGAGGGCTCTTTAGCCAGGGTGATCATCGGCTCGACCACTCGGCGCAGTTCCTTGGCCTTGGGTACGGTGGTTTTGATGGCCTCGTGCTGAATCAGCGAGTTCATCATATTGCGCAGCATGGCCAGCCTGTGGCTGCTGGTGCGGTTGAGTTTGCGAAGTCCGTGTCCGTGACGCATGTGC
>CAYPSU010000041.1:0-23304 GCA_964413475.1 uncultured Polaromonas sp.
TACCTGCCACGCCTACTGCTGGCGATTGGGTCAAGGTACAAAACAGCAGCGGCACAACCACGGCAGTCATTGCACGTAACGGTAGCAACATCATGTCATTGGCTGAGAACATGACTGTTGATCTGGCAAATGCAAATTTCTCGTTGACTTACGCAGATGCCACTCGTGGTTGGGTGCTGACAACGTGATAGGGGATTATTAAATGAGCAATCTTTCACAATTTGGCGGCGGTAGTAAGCCAAAGCTGCGATTTCAGACGTTCACCAGCTCTGGAACCTTTACGCCTTCTGCCGCTTTGCTTGCAGCAGGTGGTTTGGTGTACCTGCATATTGTTAGCGGTGGTGGTGGCGGTGGTGGTGGCTATTCCGCTGGGGTTAACTCCAGCTATGGAGGCGGCGGTGGTGGCTACAGCGCAACCATAACCACTGCGGTTGTGTCTGGCGCTGTTTCGGTGGTTGTAGGGTCTGGTGGTACTGCAGGAGTTGGAGGCAGTAGTGGAGGAGGCACAGGGGGATCAAGTAGTTTTGGTTCAATTTCAATTCCGGGAGGGGAGGGTGGCGAGATATCAAGCAATCGCCCAAGCCCCGGAGGTGGGTACGGCAATATGGCTGAAACTGGTGGATATGGAGGACAGCTAACCAATCAATCTGCTGGTGGGTGGGGCGGTGGTCCCGGAGGCGGCGGCGCTAGTTCTGGTGATCCTGCAGACGGAAGAATTCCTACAGCGGGAAATGCGACATCTGGTGGTGGCGGTGGTGGTGGTTCCACACAAAGCGCCGTTACTTATAACGGAGCTGCTGGCGGGTCGGGACGAGTTGTTGTCGCATGGTTTGAATGAAAGGTCAGATATGAGTTTTATATCTCAATTTGTTAGTGGCAACACAACAAGTTTTAAGAGCCAAATTTTTACCAGCTCTGGGACTTTTACACCAAGCGCAGCATTGTTGGCTTCTGGTGGTGTAGTTGCCATAAGAATGGCTGGCGGCGGAGGTGGTGGAGGCGGAGGTCGTCCTAGTGCTGGATATGCCGGATTTGGTGGTTCCAGCAGTTACTGGGAAGGTTTTGCGACTGTAACAGGCAATGTAACTGTAACCATAGGCTCTGGAGGCGCTGCAGGCACAACAAGTGATGATTGGGCCACGCGAACAAGCGGGTCTGCTGGAGGCACAACTTCTTTTGGTTCTGTTTCTGTTGCCGGTGGTGGAGGAGGCTCGGCTGTTGACAAACCATCACCACTGACAGGTACGCCGGGAGGATTTGGAAGAAGGGCAAGAATATATGACGGATGGAATGGCTTTCAGTCTTATTTTGGCCCCGGAGCTACTGGCAATCGATATGCCCCGACAGCAAACTCAGGGGGCGGTGGAGGTTCTGTTTACAGCGGCAGCTACAACGGAGCTGCTGGCTATGTTCAAGTTTTTTGGGTGGAGTAAAAAATGGACTATGCGTTAATCAAGAACACAAAGGTCGAAAACACCATTGTTGCCGACCAAGCGTTCATCGACAGCATTGCAAGTGAGTGGGACTTCATTGAACCGCTGGACACTTTGTGGGAGCAGGGTTTGGGTGTTGGTATTGGCTGGACATATGTCGATGGTCAATTTATACCGCCGCCCTCTCCAATTCCCCCTGCGCCAGTTGAAACATGGGTTATTACCCGCAACGCCTTGCAAAACCGCTTTCCGCTGACGACCAATGGCGTATCCACAAAGTACGACTTGGCAACGCTGTTCCTCAATGACTCTGGGTATGCCGCTTCTCTTGGCATCACTGGCTCTGACCTGTACAGCCTGCGGTCCTTGCTGATTACGGCCAACAACCGTCTGGGCGTGGTGAGCAATGTGGATCTCAAGGCGCAGGAAACCGTGGACTATGTGACCATGATGACCAATGCTGCTTTCCCAGATGTTTTCCGTCTTACGCAGGCTGAGGCTGATTCGATTTTGAACACGCCAGCAACAGACAGCGAGCGGCCTTGATCTGCGTTTATTGATGAGATAATCGCTCTGCGTTACTAAAAAAACTATCCACGACAAACCCAAACCAGAAACCCAAAAGCATTAACGGAGCAATAAATGGACGGGCAAGTTGATGTCAGCCACCGCGAGATCTATGAGCGGCTGTTGATGGTCGAAACGAAAGTGGACAAGATTGAGAAGAATACCGAGACAGTTGTTGCTGCTTTTGCGGCCGCGCACGGCGCGTTCAAGGTGCTCGAGTTCCTGGCCAAACTTGCCAAGCCTATCTTGCTGATTGGCGCGTTCATCACTGCCGTGGGCGTGGTCTGGACGAACTACCGCGGGCAGTGATGGAAAACGAGAGCATCAAGCACGACCTGGCGGTTCTCAAAGCTCAGGCTGAAATTGAGCTCAAACGCTTGGTCGCGCAGTCTTCAGCCAAAGAGGTGGCCGGCAAGGCCATTGGCGAGGGCGGCCTGTTCTACATCACGTTGATCATTGCAATTGGCGTAGGCGCCAGCATCGTGTTGGACAACGAGAAGATCGCCGCCGTGATGGGCCTGCTGGGCGCTGCGCTCACGGCCCTGATCAGCATGCTCAATGGCATTGCAGGGGCCTCGCCCAAGCAAGATAAACCCGAGTTTGAAGTGATCCGAAACCTGATCGAAAAGCTCGACAGGCTTTCCGAAAAAGATCCCTTGCGTGTTGACGTTGTGGGATCAAAGGTTACCGTAACAAAAGGCGACGACAAGGTGGTGTCCCGTGGCTGACTTCCTCCCCGCGTTTGAAACCATGATCCGCAACGAGGGCGGCTATGTGCTGCACACAGTCGAGGGCGACCGCGGGGGCATGACCTACGCAGGCATTGCTCGCAACATGAACCCGCAATGGCCAGGCTGGGTGCGGATCGACAACGGCGACAGCGTACCGACCAGCATGGTGCGCGACTTCTACAAGCAAGGGTACTGGGATCCCATCCGCGGCGACCAGCTCACCAGCCAGGTGATTGCCCAGACCATTTTCGACTTTCACGTCAACGCTGGAGCAGTGGCCCGCAAGCTCGCGCAGCTGGTGGTCGGCGCCACGCCTGATGGCACGTTTGGCGACAAGACCGTGGCCGCCTTGAACGCCTACTCAGACGACAAGTTCGTCATGGCCTACGCGCTAGCCAAGATCGCCCGCTACCGGGACATCGTGACCCGCGACCGCAGCCAGGGCAAGTTTCTGCTGGGCTGGCTCAATCGCACGCTGTCGGGGGTGATATGAATTTTCTGGGGATTGGCACCGTAATTGAGTCGGTCGGGAAGGTCGCAGGCGATCTGATCACGACCGACAAGGAGCGCATGCAGCTCGAGCTCGAGAACCGCAAACTGGACCTGGCCATCGACCTGGCGCAGATTGAGGTCAACAAAGTCGAGGCGGCCTCAGCAAGCGTGTTTGTGGCCGGTTGGCGGCCCGCCATTGGCTGGATAGGGGCCGCGGCTATGGCCTACCAGTTCCTGCTCTATCCGATGATGCTGTGGGCCTGGACGTACCTGCAAGGCACCGGCTGGATTCCCAAGGAGCTGGCCGCACCGCCTGTGCTGGACGCCGATCAGCTGTGGGTGATCCTGTCGGGCATCCTTGGCATTGCCGGCATGCGCTCGTTTGAAAAGACCAAAGGGGTTGCAGCCAAATAGCTTGTGCCATTTCTGTGCCATTCAACGTGCCACGCAGTTGCTCAGAGCGGCACCTTAGCCCGGTCTAACCGGGCTTTTTTTGCTACTTTAGGATTGTGATTCTGGTGAGTTTCCCTCATAACCCATTGTCACTGTTGAGTTTTTCTCAGACTAGAATCAGATTTGTGCCATTTTTGTGACGTAAATTAGGTTTCGTGGTGGCCGTAGCTCAGTTGGTAGAGCTCTGGATTGTGATTCCAGCGGTCGTGGGTTCGAGCCCCATCGGTCACCCCATCAATCCAAGAACTCGCCGCCCTTGAGCTTGACCCAGGCGGCGGCGTGCGCAATGTAGGCGTAATGGCAGTCCGGCCCGCCTGGGCGCCTGGTCAGGGCGTCCAGCGGGATTGACAGCAGGCGCCCGTTCAGGTCTACGCGGGCCTTGCGCCTGGCGCCTTCCTCCCAAACCCCCAGCACCAGCCCGCTGGCCCCCACGGGCCACGGGCGCCGCGTCACCGTCACCCTGGCGCCGGGCAGGGCCATCAGCTCGCGCCAGTCCTGCAGCTCCTGCAGGTGCTTGGTCTGCACGGCCTTGGCGTGCTGCTCGATCTTGCGTAAATGCTCGTTCACAAACCGACCCTCTCGGCCGCAGAGGCCAAATGCTCAGGCGACAGGTGCGCATAGCGCTGCACCATCTCATGCGAATTCCAGCCGCCCAGCTCCTGCAGCACCGACAGCGGCGTGCCGGCCATGGCGTGCCAGCTGGCCCAAGTATGTCGCAGGTCGTGGAAGCGAAAACCAGGCACGCCAGCGCGCTTGCAGGACGCCTCCCAGGTGTTGGCCCACACGCGGGTCAGATCGCCCCACACGCGGCCCGTATGGGGCCCTGGCAGGGACGCCAGGAGCTCGCGAGCTTGCCGGTTCAGGGGCACCACAATGCGCTTGCCGGCCTTGGCCTCGTCGGCCTCCACCACCGCCACGCCACGCTCGAGATCGACTTTTTCCCACGTGAGTCCAAAAACATTCGATCTTCTCAACCCGGTGAGTAAAGCGAAACGGACTGGCATCCGATACTTTTCCGGGAGAAACGCGATCAAAACTTCAGCTTGCTCGCGTGTCAGAAACGAGACGCGGCGGCGGGGCTCGACCTCGCCCTTGATGACCGGGGCGCGGTCAATCCACTCCCAGTCGCGCTCGGCCGCGCGCAACATAGCCCGAATCAGAGCCCGGTAGCGGTTACGGGTGCTGCCCGTCACGTCCTGCGGAAGCACCGCCTCGATCTCGTCGCGGGTGAGCTCTGAGAGCTGCTTGTCGGCAAACTTTGAGAGGAAGAACTCGATCTTTTTCTTGTCCTCGGCCAGGCTCTTTTTGTGCGACTTGTCGGTCAGCCAGCGCGCGCAGGCCTCCCTGAACGTGCGCTTGGGCTTGGCCTTGAGCACCTTGCCCTGCCAGAGCTCGGCCCTGCGGATGTCGTACAGGTTTTGGGCCTGCTTTTTGTCGGCGGTCTTGAGAGATTCGCGGATGCGTACGCCGTTGATTTGCACGTCCATCCAGTAGGTATCGCCGCGGAGCTTGATAGCCATGTCGTGGGTTCCTTTCGATAGTTATGGTGAGATTATCGCAACAGTAAAAGGGAACGTCAATACCCGGAATAATTTGTCACGTCCAGACCCCAGGCGGCAATCAGTGCCGCCTCGGCCTTGCCGTCGTCCTTGACGCGCTTGAACTCGCCAGCCTGGCCGGGCCAGATCTGAGCGGCCTTAGCGCGGGCGGCGTCCTTGCCGCCGTTGAGCTTCAGGTCTTTTTTCCACTTGGCCGGGGTGACGGTCTGGCAGGGGATGGCCAGGCCGGCCATGACGCCCAAGACGATGCCGAACGCCTGGCCAAAGGCGAACATGGAGCTCACGCCCTGGCCGGGCATGGCGCCCACCTGCTCGAGGTACGCAACCGCACCCTGGTCTGCGTACAGGCGCAGCTCCGCAGCCAGCATCTCAGGCGAGATGCGGCGCTTGGCTTTGCCGCCGCTGACGATCTCCACGCTGGGCATGTCAAACACATGCACCAGCTTGCCGGTGCTTTCGATGATGGCAATGGCGCCAGAGGCGCCGGGATCAACGCCGATGATGAAGCTCATGCCTCCCTCGCTTTCAGCATGGCGTCAGCAACGGCGTAACATTCGCTTGCCAGTTCCTCGGCATACTCTGCAGACCCGCGCTGGCTGGATGTATGTTGAAACCAAGGAGTCGCCATAATTGAAGTGATCGCCTTGGCCGCAAAGTAATCGCGCAAGGTCATGCCGCTGTAGTTAGAGCGCGTGTCGCTGTGCGGAAACGCTGGTCCACCTGTGTTGTTTTTCATGCTGTGAGCCTCCACACGCGGTATCCGTTGCGCGTCAGGTCGACGCCATCAACCTTGACCACTTGGGTTTTGCCTTGGCGCTCCAGCTCGGGCAGGCGTCTGTCCACCTGGACGACTGTCAGGTACGTGGCGCGGGATATCTCTTTGGCGGTCATCGGGCCATCTTCCAGCGCGGCCTGAATGCGCTCGCAGTGGGAGCCCGCAAACATCGCCGCCTGTGCGGCAGCCTGCTGGCTGGTGTGGGGGTCAAGTAAACGAGCTTTCATTTGCGGAGTCCTCCAATAAGTTGAGCAAAGGGGCTGGAATAGTCGCGCCAAGTTCGTCCGCGTTTAATGCTGCTGACGGTGGGCTGGCTCACGCCGAACCGCTCGGCAATGTCGTACTGGTTGCCCTGCGCCTCGCGGATCTGCAAGGCCAACTCAAGGGTCAGCTTGGCGCGTGCCCTAGCCTTGTCTGCCAGCTTTTTCATGCGCAACGGGCTGGCTTGATAGCGGTGCTCGCTGGCGATCAGTTGCTGCATGCGCGAATGCGTAAGGGCCACCACATGGTCTGGATGCACGCACAGCTCTGTGCGGCACTTGCATGTGATGCGCCGGTTGGCAGTCGCGATGCCCTTGGCCTCAGCCACCAGGCGCCTCACGCCCTGCGTGCGCCCTTGCCAGCGCATCACCGGCGTGGGGCTGTTGGGCTGGCAGGCGCCCTGCCAGATCCAGCAATCACCGTCCTCAACGACGCGCGCCTGAATGCGCTCAATCAGCTCGTCCAGCATCGTCTTCACTCCGCGCAGACATCACGCAAAGTGAGACTGCCAAGATGCTAAAAAACGCGCCAAAAAGAGCGCCCATCAAAAACAAACCGAGCGAGCTCATGGTTTGAGGGCCTCCAGTGTTTTCACGGCGCCTCGAACCTTCTTGGCCTGCTCGCGCTTTGCTGGCGCGTCAGGCTTGACGGGGATGGCGTCCGGGTGCGTGGCGATGTCGTCCCATGCAGCCGCAGCGGGGACAGGCCCAGTTGTCGAGCCCGCGGTCACTGTGCTGACCGGAAACTCAGCCTTGACCTTGATCACCTCAGCAATCAGGCTGCCGTTGCAGTTGTGCAGCTCCTGGCTGCTGAAATTCGGGCCGTACTCTTTAATGCATGATGGACCGTTGAGGAAGTAGTCGCCGGTGGTCTTGTGCTTGTAGGCAATCCAGTTGTCGCCACCGTCCCGCGGGTCGCCAAATGGAATCAGGTCGGGGATCATTAAGTGAACGTCGCAGCCGCGCGTCTGAGCCTTGTAGTCCAGCATTCGGTTGTGCTTGCCGCATGCCCATGCTCCATTCTCAACAGCAGACGCGTGGCAGCATGTGCGGCAGTTGGCCTCAGCGGCCTGGCCACCATGGCAGTGCTTCCACATCGAGCACCACTTGCACTCAAAATAATCAGGGTCTGTGCTGAGGCGATAGGGCGCGGTTGACGAGTCGATCAAACGCTGCGCGCGGGCGATCAGCTGGGCAAACCGGTCCTTATCAAAATGGACCCACTCGCAGTACACGTCGTCGGTGTTCTTGTTGGCGGCCATGTACATGGCGCGGTCGATGTCCATCAGGCCCATGTAGACGGTCATTTGGTCATAGTGCTGCGGCTTGGCGCCTTGCACCTTTTTTTTCAGCAGCTCGTTGTACGACTTCTCGCTGTGTGTCTTGAACTCGAGCACGGCCGCGCTCTTGGGCGCCTCGGGCAGGCCCTTGGCCACGCCGTCCAGGCTGCCGCCAAAGTGGCCATTGCACGCGCTCACGCGAAACTGATCGCCGGTGTCAGGGTCAACGTCCCAGACCTGGGCGCCGATGCCGCGCAGCTCCTCGATGAAGCGCGCCTCCTCGCGCTGGCCGGTGTTGAACAGGCGCAGCATGCGGCCTTTGAATTCAGGCTTAAGGGCCCAGCGCCAGGTCAGCCAGATGTAGCGATCACAACTGTGGCCGATGAGGCTGGCGCCCATGTGCGGGCGGTGACTTTGCGGCTTGCTCTCGTACCAGCGAATGATCGCCGCGCTGGTGGTGTGTTGGGATTCGGGTAGTGCTGCCATCGTTTCCTCGGTCAAAAAAATGGGGCCGAAGCCCCGTTGATTTAGCCCCAGGGGCGCGCGCTCTTGGCGGGCGCGGCGGTCATTGCAGGCCTGGCTGCTGGAGCAGGCGCCGGAGCAGGGCTGCCGCCAAGGGCGGGCTGGTAGCCCCAGATCACGTTGCGCGTGCTGTCCTTCTTGTCAATGCCAATTTCGGCAATGAACGGCGTGTCGTGCAGCTCGTCGCTGTCGTTGACCTCATCGACGCCCACCGCCGAGCACAGCTTGGCCAGCGACTCCTGGGCGATCTTGACGGCCTGGGCGTTAGGGTTGTCCAGGTTGAAGCGTTCCCAGTGGCGGCGGCCGGAATGCTCGCCGCTGATGACGTGCATCTCGCACTCAAGGTAATGGCCGGTTCCAGCCTTGGTAGGCTTAGTGTCCGATTTGACAATCATCATCTCGTACTGACCTGCGGGCAGGGGGCCGTAGTTGCTTGAGCGCTCCTCGATCTGAATTGCCGATGCGCGAAAGTTAAGTTGAGCCATGTTGGTGGTTCCTTAGTTCAAGATTTATGAGAGGCCGACAGTGCCTCGGCGAATGCCTCCCAGGACAGGGGCATGTTCTTCAAGCCAAACCGGTTGCCGCCCATGTGCGCGGGGTGCGGCTCGACGTGGAGAATTCGTTTGCCCGTTGTGCGGGCCTTGGTTTCGGTCTTGCCGTAACCGGCATCTGACTCGGTGGTGACCACCTGATAGTTGGCCCAGCCGATCACGTCGGCCCATTCCTGCACCAGGGCGCCAGCGCGGTCGTGCAGCTTGAGCACGTACTGGTCGTAGCCGTCGTGCAGGGGCGACTCAAAGTGCTTGATCTTGTCGTGCGCGATCAAAATCACGGCCATGTTCTTTTGCTGGCGCAGGGCCTCAAAGCCGTTGAGCAGGCTGCGCCACTCCTCAGCCGCGGCCACGTAGCCCTTGCCGTAGCCTGGCGCCTCAATGCTGGCCCACTTGTTTTGCGCGCAAACGTGCGCATGGATCAGCGGCTCGAGCCAGTCCAGGCTGTCCAGAAAAACGGTCTGAAAGTCGTGCTCCTGCGTCAGCAGGGTTTGCATGGCCGCGTAGACCTCATCCAGCGAGCTGGCCAGCGGGAAGGCGTTTGCGTCCACGTTGTCGGCGCCGTCCTCGGTGAGGATGCCGATGGCGTTCGGGGCCATGGCCGCGAAGGTGGTCTTGCCGATCTTGCCGGGGCCAGCAATCACGATCTTGGGGGCGCGCATGCGCTTGGTGCGCGAGATGGATGAAAGATCAAAAGCCATTTTTGTTTCCTGGTTGGTGGGTCTGTCGTGGGATTGTGAAATTCGCATCAGTCTTCTGACGACTTGTTTGGACGGTCTGGCACGTGACGCAAGATGAGTTGTTCTTTAAACTGCTCGAGCGTTGTAAAGCGGTGCTCGTTGGCGCACTCGTAACGCCTAGTTTTGGCGCCGTCTTGCCGGGTACGGGTCTGTAACACTTCAGTCCAGGCGCCGCAGCGTGGGCATTTCATACGCTCACCTTAGGAACCAGCTCATCCCAGATCGTGCGATCTGGATCGAACTTGTCCTTGGCGGCTTCAATTTCCTTCAGACGCGCGCGGGCCCTGGCCCAATAGCTGTAGTCGTCGCTGAAGTCGTAGTACCAGTCGAAGCCCTTGAGGGCTTGCCTGTAATCCTCAACGGTGGTGATGGCGCTCATGGTCAGGTGCTCAACCACTTTGCCAACAAATACGCAAGCGCAAGACCAATGGCCACGGCCAGGCCAACGTCGGCAATTCGCTCCCAAAGGGGCGCGCCGTGACCTGACCTACAGCTGACGTAGCCGGGGGTGAAGTTGCACTCGTTGAGAGTGCGGGGGGTGGTGAGATGAGAGGGTTTCATCGTTCGAGTTCCTTTGCTGCAGCTGTGTTGCTGTAAAAGTGATTTGAACACGACGATGCGAAATTCACAACATAATACCCAAGTAAATCAGAGGGTTAATTTGTGGCTTTTCAGGTGGGTTTGATCCAGAGCACGGGCGACACCCATGCCAGGTCGGCGTCAAAGATCGTCTCGTTGCTGGGCCACATGATCAGGTTCTGCGTGTCGCGGCGGTAGCCGCGGCGCACGACGCCCATGAGCTGCTTGCCGGCCTTGGTGGCGCAAGAGCACAGCTGATCGAGGTGCTCGCCTGCCTCGCCCTGCGCTGGCGTCACAAACAAAAGCCAGCCATCTTTGACGCTGTTGTGCGCGCGCACCTGCACGGCGTACGTGCCGACAGGGCAGTCGCCTGGGCTGGTGGCAGTGTCATGCGTGCCCACGGGCATAGCAATGATGTTGCCGTCCGAGTCCATGTGCGCGGCGATAGGGGCCTTGCGCATGTCCTCGGTCACGTCAATACCTGCGCGCCGCATGATCTCGAGTATCGGCACGCCCAAGATCATCGAGATCTGGTGCGCCTCATGCGGGGTCATTTTGCGCATTCCGCGAAACATAAGCGACACGGCTGCCGGGTCCAATTCAATGAGCTTTGCTAGCCCGCGTTGGGATAGTTTCTTGTCTTTCAATTTGTCTCTGAACCATGTTGTGTCCATAGCGGCCTCCTTTTTGTGCAGGAACCTTATATGGTGAGCTTCTCTCCCTATTGAGTCAATCTCAATTAATGTAAAGCACAGAACATTGCCTTAGCGAAAGTTAAATAAACCACAGTATGATGAGAAACACGCATCACAAAAGGAGATCTCCCGTGACTATTCAGACCATTCACATGGCCGAGCCAGCTTTCAGCGTCATTGAGAAGTTAGGCGGCAAGGCCATAGTGGCCGAATCGCTAGGCCTAGACAAAAGCACGCTTTCGCGGTGGTGCCAGCCTGTCCCCAAAGGCACGGGCGGCCTGATTCCGCAGCGGTACTGGCCCGCGCTGGTGGAGATGGCACGCGAAAAACGCGTGCGCATCACGTTGAAGGAGCTGGTAGCCGTTGAGGTGTGAGCATGGTCGTCGGAGCAGCATCGATGACCAACAGCGACTTCCTCGCAGAGATCTACGGCGAGATGGATCCCGGCACCCATGGCTGGGTGTGCTCCTTTCGCGCCGACCCGTCCAACGCGCCTGCGCTTGTTTGGAGCGGTCGTGCATACAAGGGCCTGCCGGCGCAGGCCGCAACGATTGATCGAGCTAATCAGGACAACACCTATTTCTGCACCAGCGTGCTTTGCGCCACCGAAGACGGCGAGATCGCACGCCGCAAGGACGCGTTTGTTCGCCTGGCCGTGCTGGTGCTCGATGACGTGCAGCTGACAGACGTACAGGGGTTTTCGTACGCCATCCAGACTAGCCCCGGCAAATTTCAGGTCGGCATTCTCATCGACCAGGACGACCCCGATGCCCGAAATAGGCAGCTGGTTGACCGGGTAATGAGCGCATTGGCCGCGCGCGGGCGCAGTAACGACGCCTCTGGCAACGCGTGCGTGCGCTACGTGCGCCTGCCCGTCGGCCGCAACACCAAGCCCCGCCCGGCCGGCGAGTGGCAGGTCAAGCTCGAGGCCTGGCAGCCGAACGTGCGCTGGTCCCTGGACGACGCCTGCGCGGCCGTCGGCATCGACCTCGATAACCTGCGCATCGCCGCCCAACTGCCTAAAACAACGTCTACATCAACACACGGCACCGGCATGCAGGCGGCCGAGCTGATCGCAGGCATCACCGACCCTGACCCGGCCAACCGGGCCTACCACGACAGCATCACCCGCCTGGCCGCGTCCCTGATCGCAGGGGGCATGTTCCCAGGCGCGGCCGTGGAGTTCTTGTACGGGCTGATGGACCAGTCCATGCCCGGCGACCCGTCCGAGCTGGCCCGCTGGCGCGCCCGGCGCGAGGAGATCCCGCGGGCCGTGCGCTCGGCCGAGAAGTTCGCCCCTGAGGAGCGCAGGCCGGCCCAGATCACTGTCAATCTGTCCATGGCCGCAGGCTCACCGGATGAGCCCGCCAGGCCCAAGGGCGACCTGCAGCCCATGGACTGGACCAGCCTGGCTCACAGCAAGCCAGAGCCCACCGAGTGGCGCCTGGACGGCTGGCTGCCCGAGGGCACCGTCACCCTGCTGAGCGCCAACGGCGGCGTCGGCAAGTCCAACCTGTCCCTCCAGCTGGGCGTGGCACTGGCTCATGGCGTGAGCCTGTTTGACTTGCCCACCAAGCCATCGAAGGTGCTGATCCTGTCCGGCGAGGACGAGGCCCGCACGGTCCATTTCCGCGTGGCCAACATCTGCCAGGACATGGGCATTGACATGCAGGCCCTGGCCGGCCGCCTGGTGGTCTACGACCTGACCCAGGCCGACTGCGTGCTCTGGAAAGAGGGCGGGCCGACAGAGCGCATGCAATGGCTGGCCGACACCACCGTGGCCATGAAGGCCGAGGTGGTGATCATCGACAACGCCTCGGACGTGTTCGCGGCCAACGAGAACGACCGCACCGAGGTCCGAGGATTTATGCGGGCCCTGAACCTGATCGCTGGCGTCACCCGCGCGGCCGTCATGCTACTGGCGCACGTGGACAAGGCCAGCGTGCGCGGCGGGGCAGGGCTGGACAGCAACACTACCTTCAGCGGCTCAACGGCCTGGAACAACAGCGCACGCTCGCGCTGGGCCATGGTGCGCGACGGCCAGAACGTCATGCTGCGCCATGAAAAGTGCAACCTGGGCCCGCTGCAGGAGGAACTGCGCCTGGAGTTCGACCCGACCGCCAAAGTGTTCAGGCGCTTTGGCACCACCCCAGGGCTCGCTGCCGCGGCCAGTCTGGTGCGAAACACACAACGCGCTGTGATTCTCAAATTGATTGGGCGGTACGCCGACATGGGCATGAATTTGTCCATGAAGGCCAACGCGCCTAGCACAAACGTATTCAACGTGCTGGCGCAGGACGACGAGTTCCCCAACGGCCTGAAGCGCCAGGAGTTTTTCCAGCTGCTGCGCGACATGGAGCATGAGCGCCTGCTAGCGCAAGAGCCCTACAAAAAGGCCAACCGCACCCAAGGCCAGCGCGTGGTGCTGACTGACGCGGGCCAGGCGCGCGTGGCCACCGGCTCTGGGGCACCGCCCACCTGGGCGCAAAGAGATGAAGGGGACGACGAATGAACACATGGCCATTTCCACCGCCCACCGGCCCCGTGCCATGGACGCCCGCGCAGGAGCGCGCCTACCGGCGCCAGCAACGCGACCAGGCCGAGGAGGCGCCGCTATGACCGCCCGCCTCATTCGCCTGGTGCCCACGGGCGAGCTCATCAAGGGCGTGGAGGTCTGCGAGCCCGAGGAAGTGACCGCGCTTGATGAGGCGCGCATCGTCGAGCTCTGGCGCGAGCACAAGGAGGTCATCGGGTTTGCACGCGCCCTCGAGCGCGAGCATGGCATCGGCAGGAGGTACGACGCATGAACGAAGACATGATGAAAGCCTGGGTGGAAATCAGCTCAGGCCTGGCTGAACCCAGCGACAAAGACCTGGACGCGTTCCTGCGCACCTGGCAAAGGGCCATGGAGGCCGAGCGCGGGCGCCTTGCCCGCGAGTGCGAGCGGCTGCCGTTCGGGCAGACGGCGGCCAGCTTTGCCGTCTGGATCAGAAACGGTGGCCGGGCGTGAGCGCGGCCAGGGTTGGGGCGCTGGACGGGCGTTTCGCACCCAGTGCACCCACTGTGCACCTACTAGTGAGTGCAGGCTGGGTGCAGTGGGTGCACTGCATCCCACTCCCCCTACGGGAGTGGGTGCAGATGCACCTGCGCGCAGAGTGAAACGAAGTGCACCGCACCCACTTAGATAAGGTGTGGAGTGAGTGCGGTGCAGTTATCCACAGGCATGAGAAAATCTGGACATGATGGAAATGAAGCAACAAGACGTCGGGGAACGGTTGCAGCAGGCCGTGCTGCAGGCCGCGGTTGATGAGGCTGTACGGAAAGACAGTAGCGACTGTAAAAAAGAGAATGAGAAGAGTTCGCATTTGTTCAAGCCGGGCGCGAGCCCGAACCCGAGCGGGCGCCCCAAGGGCGCGGTCAACAAGGTCACGCGCACCATCCGCGAGGCCGTCGAGAAGGCGGCCCGCGATTGCCACCCGGAAGGCCTGGCCGGCTGGCTGGTCGAGCGCGCGCAGGGCGGCGTGCAGGACCGCCAGATCTTTGCGGCCATGGTCAACAAGGCCATGCCGCTGCAGGTGCAGGCCAACGTGGACGGCGGCGTCAAGCTCGAGTTGACCTGGCTGTCGGGCCGCTCGATTGGCACAACCGCGGCACAAATCCCTGAGCAGAAAACGCAAGTTCTTGATCTGGAACGGGATTCCGACGGCGGGTATCGGATTAAAGATCCGGCCAGTACAGCAACCGGTGAGCAGGCGCCCCCGCCGGGGGGCGCAGGAGGCGCGCAAGGTGGCTGACCCTACCACCCCACCAGCCCCCTGCCGCTCGCGTCTCCTAGACGCGATCTGCGGCCTTGCCGGGGATGTCGTGGCCTGGGGGTGTGCTGGGCCTGCGATTCCTGACCCCCCATCCCCCCTGTCGGCCGGGGGCGGGGGGTCGGCTCGAGCTGGGGCCCCCCCGCTTTTTTCAGTACCCCCCACCAAGACGATGAGAAAACCGCAATGACCCACGACCCCGTCAACCACCCCGCGCACTACACCCAGCACCCCTCGGGCGTTGAGGCGATCACAATCACCGAGCATTTCAACTTTAACTGCGGCAATGCCATCAAGTACGTCTGGCGCGCCGGCCTGAAGTCCGACAGCCCGCTCGAAGACCTGCGCAAGGCGCGCTGGTACATCGAGCGCGAGATTCAGAGGTTGACGGCGCCGTGAAGCTGCAGGAGTACCAGCCGCGGCAGGTTTTCGAGTCGTTGCACCGGCGGGCCAAGCGCTGGACGGTGGTGGTGGCGCACCGGCGCGCGGGCAAGACGGTGGCCATGTGCGCTGACTTGGTGATCGGCGCGCTCGAGACGGCCCTGCCCAAGCCGCAGTTTGCGTACCTTGCGCCCCAGCGCGACCAGGCCAAGCGGGTGGCCTGGGGTTACCTCAAGGAGCTGACCAAGGATTTCTGGAGCAAGCCCCCGAACGAGTCCGAGCTCAAGATCACGGTCAACAACGGGCACGGGGGCGAGAGCACGATTTATGTGGCCGGCTCGGACAACTACGACGCCCTGCGCGGGATGTACTTTGACGGGGTGGTGCTCGATGAGGTGGGCGACATTCGGCCCAGCGCCTGGTACACGGTCCTGCGGCCGGCCCTGTCCGACCGGCGCGGCTGGGCGATTTTTGCTGGCACGCCCAAGGGCAAGAACCTGTTTTGGAACTTGCGGGAGGAGGCGCGGCTAAACCCGAGCACGCACCTGCTGCTGGAGCTGCCCGCGTCCAAGACCGGGATCATTCACCCGGACGAGCTGCGCGACGCCAAGGCGCAGATGACCGAGGAGGCGTTTGCGGTCGAGTACGAGTGCTCGTTCGACGCGGCCATTCCTGGCGCGTACTACGCCAAGCTGGTGGGCGAGGCGTACGAGCAGGGGCGTATTGGCGCGCACAAGGTGGACCCGGAGTTTCAGGTCAATTTGGTGGCCGATTTGGGGTTTACGGACTCTTGCAGCTGGTGGGGTTGGCAGGAGACGCGCGACGGCTACCGGATCGTGGACTTTATGGAGGACGACAACCAGCCGATAGGGCATTACATCGACTGGGTAAAAAGCCGGCCATACAAGGTCAACCCGCGGGGGATTTTCTTGCCGCACGACGCGCGCGCCAAATCCCTGCAGACGGGCAAATCAATCATCGAGCAGTTCCTGGCCAATGGCATCCGGCCCAACCTTGTGCCCGAGATGTCACTTCAGGACGGCATTGAGGCGGCCAGGATGATTTTGCCGCGGTGCTACTTTGACGAGGGCGCGACCTACGACGGGCTTGAGCACCTGCGCGCGTACATGCGGGAGTGGGACGAGAGGACGCAGACGTACCGCAACCGGCCCAAGCACGACCAGCATTCGCACGCGGCTGACAGTTTTCGCTACCTTGCTCTTGCGGCCAGACCGGTGGGCAAATCGCAAGGCGGTTCTACAATCGCAACAAAGGCCAGGCCCGGTGGGGCGAACTACGCCTTTTCGCTTGAGGACATTTGGGACACCGGGCCCCAAGCCAACCAGAGGATTGGATGATGGATTCACAAAGCAAGATCATCAGCGCCAGCGATTTCCAGAACACCCCGGCCGGTTTGGCGCAGCGGTGGAGCACCGAGATCACGGCCGCGCAGCAGGAGCTGGGCAAGTTTCACCAGGACGCCAACAGGATCACGCAGCGCTACCTGGACAAGCGCGACGCGTACGGCAAGGACGAGAGCAAGGTCAACCTGTTCTGGTCCACGATGAAGGTGCTGCTGTCCATGCTGTACGCCCGGCCCCCGAAGGCCGACGTGGCGCGCAAGTACCAGGACTACGAGGACGA
This sequence comes from uncultured Polaromonas sp., assembly GCA_964413475.1. Lineage (GTDB taxonomy): Bacteria > Pseudomonadota > Gammaproteobacteria > Burkholderiales > Burkholderiaceae_C > Polaromonas. The sequence goes on from CAYPSU010000041.1 coordinate 16,475, forward strand.
CCAGGCGCGTGTGGCCTCGACGATGCTGCAGCGGCTGCTCAACTCCGGTTTTGACGACAACGTCACAACCTGGGACGCGGCCGTGCGCCAGGGCATCGAGGACTGGCTGGTGGTGGGCTTGGGTCAGATCTGGCTGCGCTACGAGGTCAAAACCGAGGAGTACGAGATTCCGGCCGTGCTCGATGAGTTTGGCCAGGAGATCGCGCCGGCCACGATGGCCGAGCGGATCGTGGACGAGGACGCGCCCTGCGATTACATCTATTGGGAGGATTTTTTCTGGTCCCCGGCCCGCGTGTGGCATGAGGTGCGTTGGGTGGCCCGTCGCGTGTGGATGACCAAGGACCAGCTCATCGAGCGCTTTGGCGAGGAGATCGCCCGCGTGGTGCCGCTTGGCAACGCCAACGTCAAGCAGGGCGTCAACGACCAGTCTCCCAAGCACGACCCCTGGAGCAAGGCTGAGGTTTTCGAGATTTGGTGCAAGGAGAACAAGAAGGTCTACTGGTACGCCAAGGGCGCCGACGTGATCTTGGACGTCAAGGACGACCCGCTGGGCCTGGACGGGTTCTTCCCGTGTCCCAAGCCTGTGGCCGCCAACGTCACGTCCAGCAACTTCATGCCGCGCGCGGACTACATCTTTGCGCAGGACCAGTTCAACGAGCTCGATGAGATCAACACCCGCATCACCTGGCTGACTCGCGCGGCCAAGGTGGTGGGCGTGTACGACAAGTCGGCCGAGGGCATTCAGCGCGTGTTCCAGCAGGGCGCCGAGAACCAGCTGATCCCGGTGGACAACTGGGCCCTGTTTGCCGAGCGCGGTGGCATCAAAGGCCAAGTTGACTGGGTGCCCATCGAGCAGGTGGTCAACGCGATCAACCAGCTGCGTCAGTACCGCCAGGACAAGGTCATGCAGATCTACGAGGTGCTGGGCATCTCTGACGTGATGCGTGGCTCGAGCCGGGCCAGCGAGACGGCCACGGCCCAGCAGATCAAGGCGCAGTTTGGCAGCACGCGCATACAGCTCATGCAGTTCTATATCGCAGACTGGATTTCGGGCGCCCTGCGCATCAAGGCCGAGATCATCTGCAAGCACTGGCAGCCCGAGACGATCGTCAAGCGCAGCAACATCGAGCGCACGCCCGACGCCCAGCTTGCAATGCCTGCGGTGCAGCTGCTCAAGGACGAGCAGATGGCCCAGTACCGCATCACCGTAGAGGCCGACTCGATGGCTGCGCTGGACTGGGCGGCAGAGCGCGACGCGGCCGTGCAGTTCATGCAGGGCCTGGGGGCGTTTGTCAGCCAGGTCGCGCCGATGGCCCAGCAGGTGCCAGGCGCCGCGCCCGTGCTGCTGTCGATGCTGCAGTGGGCCGTGAGCAAGTTCCGCGTGAGCACGCAGATTGAGTCTGTGCTCGACCAGGCGATCACCGGCATCAAGCAGCAGGGCATGCAGCCCCCGCAGCCCAACCCGATGCAGATCGCAACAGTCGAGGAAAAGAAGGCTGGCGCTGCCGAGCGCATGGCCAAGGCCAAGAAGGCCAACGTCGAGGCCGACGGCCAGGCGATGCAGCTGGCGGCCATGCAGCAAATGCTGCAGCCCCAACCCAATTTGCCACCGGCCGGCCCCGTCATGCCGCTGCCTGGCGGCCCCATGCAGTGAGGTGAGACATGAAAGCTGATGAGTTTGTGAGTCTTGCCCTTTTGGGCCGTGACCTTGCGCACCTGGAGCACTGGAAGACCAGGGTCCGAGCCGAGCATAAGGCCCTGGCCGCGTTCTACGAGAAATTGCTGACGCTGCTGGACCGGTTTGTCGAGCAGTACCAGGGCTACTACGGCCGGCGCATGCAGGTCGAACTTATGGACGACGACAAGCACAAAGACATCCGCAAGACGCTGGAGTCGCAGGTTGAGTGGATCGAGATGAACCGCTACGAGGTCTGCGACAAGGACGAGACGGCTCTGCAGAACGTGATCGACGAGATCGTTGGCCTGTACCAGAAAACCCTGTACCTGTTGACGTTGGAGTGATGCATGGACACACAAGCTCTTGTCGCGGCACTGCGCGACCGCGCACGCAAGATGGTGTCGCTGGACACCCCCGAGGACCAAGACCTGGCAGACATTGCCCTGGACATCGGCGCAGGGTTTGTGCCGGTGGTAGGCACCGCTCAGGCCGGCCGTGACTTTGAGCGCGCCAGGCGTGAAAACGACAAACTCGGAATGGCCCTGTCCAGCCTGGGCATGATCCCTGTCGTCGGCGGCGTCACCAAGGGCATCAACAAGCTGCGCAAGGGCGCCGACGTCGCTGACAAGGCGGCCGACGCTGCGCCCTCGCTGCGCGAAACGATTGAGGCCGCTGCGAAGTCTGAAGAGATCCCCCAGGCCCTTGCCGGGTTCGGCAAGAAGAAGGCCAAAGAGGCGGCGCGTCAAAAAGAAATCCAGAAGGCGCTCAGGGAGGCTGAGGCGCGCGCGGCCGGCTCTGCCGGCGAGGCTGTCGAGGAAACCGTCAAGCGCGTTGGCGGCCAACGCAAGAGCGGCGCCCTGCCGGCCGATTACTACCGAAACATGGAAACGCAGCAGGGCGCCGATGCGGTGCTGCGCGCGGCCAAGCGCGGCGAGCACATTACCCGCCGCGCTGACGGTTCGATCATCGGTGCGCCCCGGCACATCACCAGCGGTGCTGGCCTGGGTGCGATGCGCCGCGGCCTGGACGAGCAGTTTGACGAGGGCGTGAACGCGCTCGAGTACGCAGACCCGCAGAGGGTGGGCAACTGGTACGAGCGCGCCAAGGCGGGGCAGGCCGCGTCCACCGAGCCGCACCAGCTCGACCGCGCGCTGGATGCAACGTCGGTGTATTCCGCAGGCGTCTCGCCCGAGTCGGAGCTTGCGTTTGCCCTCAAGCACATGAACACACGCGCGCTGGGCGCGCCGGAGATGGCCTACCGCGGCGCTGGCATGCGCACGCTTGATCGGGCCATCGAGCAGGACCAGGCGCCAAGGCTGGCCGCGAAGATTGGCGAGTACCGCGTCAAGAACGATCCGCGCGTGCCGGTGGAGGGTTCGTTTGGCGTGAACGATTTCCGCGCTGCGCAGGCGTTCGGGTACACCGACGCACAAGGCAAGCCCTGGAAGGCTGGCGTGTCCCAGCAAATGCACCCGTTCATGGACGCCGAGACGGCGCTCATGGTTGACCGTGCAAATGCGCGCGGAGCTGGTGGCAAAACAGACTGGACTGGCCCGCACCTGCAGGAAGTGCCCTGGATCTACGGCAAGGGCCAAGATTTGTTTGAGCGCGGCAAGAACGCCACCTACAAGGGCGGCGCCGAAGGCATTGTGCGTGCGCTGCGCGACGCGAACAAAACCACCGCCGACTTCTTTCCCAAGCACACGTTCAGCAGCACCTACGAGTACGTGCCGGGCGCAAACACTGGCCACATCCCTGAGCTGCTCAACGCATCTGAGGAGGCCAAACGCGCTTACGGCCAGGTGGGCCGCTGGGACGTTGACAAGACCGGCGAGGCTGCGCTGTATGGCATGTCCGAGTCGGTTGGCGCGGGCAGCCGCGACGCGATCAGCTCTGCCATGGGCCTGCGCCAGCTGCCCAGCGAGCAGGGCGTCGGGGTCTACACAAACACGGCCGGCGTTACTGAAAACAACCCGGTGACCGTTGCCCGCACCCTTGCCAACTTCCCGACCGGCGACAGCGCCACATTGCACCCGAACTTCCGCGCGGCCATGGAGGCTGGCGAGCGTTTCCGCGCAGCCAATGACGTGCAGGAAGCTGGCGCCGGGCACATCGTGTTCACCGGTGGCAACCGCCAAGGCAAGGACGCGCTGCTGGTTGAGATGCCGCGTCAGGCCTCTCCCAGCGAGATGGCCGCTATTCAGGCGGCGCTGCGCGGCACTGAGTACATGCCGTCAGCCAGTTCCCGCGGAGTAGCAATTGGAAATTACACCAGCACCGCATTGCCGCCTACCAGAGAACAAATCGAGGCCTTGCGAGCAAAGGACCGAGATTTCAGAAAACTAACCGGCAAGAACAGCCCGCTCAATGAAGCGCTGCCAGAGGGCGCAACGCTGACCAAGGCCGGCGTGGAGTCGGTCTACACGCCGCTCGAGTACGGCCAGGGCAAGGCCACCACGGCCGTGCTGAAGGGGTTTGCCGGGTTGCCCGAGGGCGTTTCGCAGGCAGTCACCCAGAACATCAGCGAGTCTGAGGACGTGCGCCGCATCATCAAAGACAAGATGACCCGCGACGCGCAGTTTGAGTCGGCCCGCAAGGACGTTGAGCTGATGCGCAAGTTCTTCAGCGAGGCCGACTGGGCCAAGGCTGTTGAGCTCATGCGCAAGGGCATGACCCCGGCCGCTGCAGTGGCGGCGCTTGGGTTCTCTTTGAGCGCCATGGCAGAGGAGAACAACCAGTGACGCGACGCCGCTACATCCAGAGCAAAGAACCGCCTTACAAGCTGATCGAGATCAGCGACGATTACCAGGCCCCGCTGCGCACCGACTCTGGCGCCCTGTGGGGCGACCGCAGCTACGACGGCCTGCGTGCAACTGACGGCAGCGACATCAGCACGCGCACCAAGCACCGCGAATACATGAAGGCCAACAACCTGGCGACGGTTGATGACTTTCAAGGCACATGGGCGAAAGCCCGTGAACAGCGTGAACGCCTCTACACAGACGGCGGCACGTTCAGTAAGCGCGACATAGAGCGCGCGATTTCCCAACTTCAGAACAGGCGATAACCTATGAGTGAACCCACGACATCCTTGCGCGACGCCATCGAGGCCGCGATTGAAGACCCCGAAGAAACAGGCGCCGAGGCGGCCGCCGTCAGCGACCCCGCCCCCGCGCCAGAAGTTGCACCCGAGGCGCCCCAGGGCGATGCCACTGCGGCCGCCCCAGCTCAAGACCTGAACACTCTGGCTGAAGGCCAAAAACCAGAGGAAAACCAACACCTACAACAACAGCCACGCGACGAACAAGGAAAATTTAAGAACAAGGAAGAGGGCATTCAGCCCGGCCCTAAGTCAGGCCCGCGTCAGCAAGGCGAGCGCGCGCCGGCGTCATGGAAGCCGGAAACCCGCGAGCACTGGCAGCAGCTGCCTGAGACAGTCCGCGCAGAAATCCACCGCCGCGAGGTGGAGGTGCAGCGCACGCTGCAGGAGTCGGCCGAGGCTCGCAAGACGGTTGACGCGGTCATGCGCACCATCGCCCCGTACGAGGCTTTTATCAAGGCCGAGGGCTCGAACCCCATCCAGGCCATTGACAACCTGATGAGCACGGCCGCCAGGCTGCGCACGGGCACCGCGCCTGAGCTTGCGCAAATGGTCGCTGGGATCGTGCAGCAGTTTGGCGTGGGCCGGTTCGGCAACGGGTTTATTGAGGCCCTGGATCAGGCCTTAGCGGGCCAGACGCCTGCCGTGGACCCTCAGCAGGCCGCGCTCGAGCAGGTGCTTAATCAGCGCCTGGCGCCCGTGCAGCAAATGCTGACCCAGTTCCAGCAGGCCCAGATCGCCCAGCAGCAGCAGGTGCAAGAGCGCACTGTCAGAGAGGTGCAAGATTTCCTAAGCAAGGCCGAGTTTGGCGAGGACGTGCGCGAGGACATGGCAGACCTGCTGGAGACGTCGCACCGCCGCGGCCAGGCCCTAAGCCTGCCGGACGCGTACAAAAAAGCCTGCCTGATGAACGACAACGTGCGTGCCGTATTGGCCCAGCGCGCCAAAGCGCAAGGCGCCCAGCAGCAAACCAACGCCGCCCAGCGCGCCCGCGCCGCGGCCGTGAGCGTTTCTGGCGCCGCCCCGGTGGGCGCAATGCGCCAGGAATCGACCGACGTGCGCTCTGCAATTGAGGCCGCAATTCATTTGACTTCGAGGTGATGCCATAATCACACCATGTCGAGGAAACTCGACTGGTGTGCCCAAGCACCCCAGCCACCGCAATGCTCTCAGGAGACACCGCAAGGGTGTCCCACCTGCGACCCAGACGGACTGTGATCGGTTCGCGTAGGCGCATCTGAACAAGGTGGGCGCAAGCCCTTATCCAACACTCAGATGGAGAGTTAATCATGGCATTTCCAAATGTCTCCGACATAGTCGCTACGACTATTCAAAACCGTTCGCGTCAAATCGCGGACAACGTCACCAAAAACAACGCCATCCTGTCGAAGCTGAACCAGCGCGGTAACGTGCGCACCATCAGCGGCGGTAACGTGATCTTTGAAGAACTTTCGTTTGCTGAAAACGCAAACGGCGGTTTTTACTCTGGTTACGACCTGCTGCCTGTGGCCGCACAAGACGTGATCAGCGCAGCCGAGTTCCAGATCAAGCAGTACGCAGTCCCGGTCGTTATGAGCGGCCTGGAAATGCTGCAGAACTCTGGCAAGGAGCAGTTCATTGACCTGCTGGAAGGCCGCCTGAACGTGGCCGAAAGCACGATGATGAACGAGCTGTCGCAGTCGATCTATTCCGACGGCACCGGCTCTGGCGGCAAAGAAGTGACCGGCCTCGACGCCGCTGTTCCTTCTGCCCCCACCAGCGGCACCTACGGCGGTATCGACCGTGCAACCTGGACCTTCTGGCGCTCCAAGCTGTACGACTTCAGCACCAGCACCGGCGGCAACGCCACGGCGGCCAACATTCAGGCCGGCATGAACAACCTGTGGGCTCAAACCACCCGCGGTTCGGATCGTGTTGACCTGATCGTCATGGACACCAACTACTGGGCGCTGTACCTGGCCAGCCTGCAGGCGCAGCAGCGTTTCACCAGTCCCGACACCGGCAACCTCGGCTTCCCGTCCATCAAGTTCATGGACGCAGACGTGGTGCTGG
>CAYPSU010000042.1:0-23177 GCA_964413475.1 uncultured Polaromonas sp.
GCCCGTTCTCCAGTTGCACGCCGCAAGCCAGGGCATGGAAGAGCAGACGCACCTTGTGCGCCGTCAGCCAGGCATCGGCCGCGCATTTGTAAGCAGCGACGTCGTAGCTGCGCACCCGGATGCGGCCGCCCATGCCGTCCTGCGGGTCATTGAGTCCTCCCAGGGCATCGATGCGCTCGAGCAGTTCGTCGACCACGCCATGCACCAGTTGCTGCATCTGGCCCTGGCGGCGCCCGTAAAGCCCGGCGAAGTTGGTCACACCGCCAGCGGTGCCCATGCCGCCCAGAAATCCGTAGCGCTCGATCAGCAGGGTATCTGCCCCCTGTTGGGCCGCAGCCACCGCCGCAGCCAGACCGGCTGGGCCACCACCGACCACCAGCACCTGGCATTGGCCCAGGACCGGCGTGCGTCTTGCAGGCTCTTCAACCCAGGCGCCGGCCTGCAAATCCAAGTGGCTCACTCGAGCTTGATGCCGCGCGCGGTGATGATGTCGCCCAAAACGCGGGTCTCCTCGCGAACGCGCGTGGCCAGGGCGGCGCCGGTGCTTCCCTGAGGGTCCCAGCCGCCGGTCAGCAGGCGTTGGCGGGTGTCGGCCTCCTTCAGCAGGGCCGGTACATCGCGGGCGATGCGGTCCTGCGCGGCCTTGCTCAAACTGGCTGGCCCAACCAAGGCCGTCCAGACCTCCAGCGGGCTCATGCGCACGCCGGCTTCGGAAAGCGAGGGCACATCAGGAGCCAAGGGGCTGCGTGGACCGGCCAGGCCCACGGCCTGTAACTTGCCGGCCTTGACCTGAGGCAAGGCCACGCCCGGGGGCATCAGGGCCATCTGCACCTGGGAACCGAGCATGGCCGTGATGACCGCCGGGTTACCGTTGTAGGGCACATGTACCGCTCCGGTGTTGCCCACCGCCGCCTTGATGACCTCGACCCCGAGGTGACCCACCGATCCCACCCCAACCGAGCCGTAACTCCATTTGTCGCCCGCGCTGCGGGCTGCGCTGACCCAGGCCGCTCCAGCAGGTTGATCGACGGGGGCCACCAGCACCAGCGGTGCGGTAGCCACCAGACTGAGCGGCAGGAGGTCCTTGACCGGGTCATAGCTCAGCTTGGGATTGAGCAGCTTGGCGGTGGTCAGGTTGCCGTTGATGACCACACCCAGGGTGTGATCGTCGGTGGCCTTGGACACAAAATCGGCCGCCAGATTGCCACCCGCCCCCGTCTTGGCCTCCACCACCACCGGCTGCCCCCAGACTTTGGCCAGTCCGTCGGCCAAGGCGCGTGCGGCGATGTCGGGTGTGGAGCCGCCCGGAAAGCCCACGATGATGCGGACCATCTTGGTGGGCCAGGTCGTTTGAGCCTGTGCCAAGGGTGCGCAAAGGGCGCCTGCGAGGACGGCCAGAGTCGCCCATGTCGCGCGACGTCGGCCCGATGAGGATGAAGGGATCATGAGGGGTTCTCCACAGAAAATTCAGCACGAGACTGGCAATGGTCCGATTATCCGGACCTTGCCGGCCGCCTCGGCCGGGGCAAAACCCTAGGCATGCGCCCTGGAGCGGTGGACAATGGCCGGTCTTGTCTCAGGCCGATCGCACAAGGCTGGCCGCAGTGTCGATGTATGGATTTCAGATGAGCCTGCCGATGACCGACGAAGATTTCATGCGATTGGCCCTGGCGCAAGCGGCCCTGGCGCGCGAGCGCGGCGAAGTGCCGGTGGGAGCGGTGGTGGTCCACCAGGGGCAGGTGATTGGACGTGCTGGAAATGCCCCCATTGCCAGCCACGACCCTACGGCCCACGCTGAAATCGGAGCCCTGCGGCAAGCGGCCGCGCACCTGGGCAATTACAGGCTGGACGGATGCAGCCTCTACGTGACGCTGGAGCCGTGCAGCATGTGCGCCGGGGCCATGATCCATGCCCGTCTGGATCGCGTGGTCTACGGCGCCCCCGATCCTCGTACCGGGGCGGCAGGTTCTGCGCTGGATCTGTTCGGCAACCCGCAACTCAATGCCCACACCCGCGTTACAGGTTCGGTTCTGGCTCAGGAATGCGCGCAGATGCTGCGGGATTTTTTCAAGCCCCGGCGCACCAATGCCGAGCCCTTGCGTGAGGACGCCCTGCGCACGCCCGACAGCGCCTTCGACAACCTGCCGGGCTATTCCTGGCCTGCCCATTACCTGAGCGATCTGCCATCGGCTCCCGGCTGGCGGGTGCACTATCTCGACGAAGGGCCGCCTCAGGCTGCGCTGACCTGGCTGTGTCTGCACGGCAATCCGGCCTGGAGTTATCTCTACCGTCACATGATCCCGGTCTTTCTGCGCGCGGGCCATCGCGTGATCGCCCCCGACCTGCCGGGATTCGGCAAAAGTGACAAGCCCAAGAAAGAAGCGCAGCACAGCTTCATCTGGCACCGGCAGGTATTGCTGGATCTGGTGGAGCGCCTGGATTTGCAGCGCGTGGTTCTGGTGGTGCAGGACTGGGGCGGTATTTTGGGCTTGACCCTGCCCATGGCCCATCCGCAGCGCTATCACGGCCTGCTGGTCATGAACACGCTGCTGGCCACCGGCGAGGCAGCGCTGAGCCCCGGCTTTCTGGCCTGGCGACAGTGGTGCAAATCGCAGCCGGCCTATGACATCGCGCGGCTGTTTCTTCGGGGCAATCCCCATCTGAGCGCGCAAGAGGCGGCCGCTTACGCGGCCCCGTTTCCCGATGGCGGTCATCGCGCAGCGTTGCGGGCCTTCCCCGAGCGCGTTCCCGGCTCACCTGAGGAGGAGGGGGCCGAGCTCTCCCGCCAGGCGGCTCGGTTCTGGCAGAACCAATGGGAAGGGCGCAGCCTGATGGCCATCGGCCTGCAAGACCCGGTGCTGGGTGAACCCGTGATGCAATCCCTGCACGCACAGATTCGAGGCTGTCCACCGCCCCTGCGCGTACCGCAGGCGGGGCACTTTGTGCCGGAGTACGGCGGCCCCATTGCCGAGGCGGCCGTGAGACACTTCGGGGCCAGATCGAATCGGCCGGGCCGCTAGCGGGTTTCTCAACCATGTCCCATATTTATCTTTACTCTCCAGCAGGCGCTGTTGGCGACCGGGTGGCCTTCCGTCGTGGGCTCAAGCGCCTGCAGGCGTTGGGCCATGAAGTGGAGGTCGATGAGGCCGCACTGGCGCGTCACCAGCGCTTTGCCGGTGACGATGCCACGCGCCTGGCCGCCATTGGCCGTGCTGCGGCCAGCGGCGCTGATGTGGCGATGATCAGCCGCGGCGGCTATGGCCTGACCCGAATCCTGGCCGAACTGCCCTACAGGGCTCTGGCCAAAGCCATCGAGCGGGGCACGCATTTTGTGGGACTGAGTGATTTCACGGCCTTGCAGTGCGCCATGCTGGCACGCAACCAATCGCCCACCTGGGCCGGCCCTGCCCTGATGGACGATTTCGCCCGTCCCGAGGAACCCGATGAGATCACCCAGGCCTGTTTTGAAGACCTCATCACCGGCGCAGGGGAGGGCACCGGTTGGCGCCTGCCAGCGCGCGAGGCGGGCGACTGGATGATCCGCGGAGCCACCGTCTGGGGCGGCAACCTCTGCATCCTGGCCGCGCTGGCAGGAACGCCCTATCTGCCGCCCATTCGGGGGGGCATCCTTTTCATCGAGGACGTCAGCGAACACCCGTATCGGGTCGAGCGGATGCTGACGCAGCTGCTGCATGCGGGGGTGCTCAAGCATCAGAAGGCCATCGTGTTTGGGCAGTTCAGCAACTATCGTCTGGTGCCGCACGATCGGGGGTTCCGGCTCGACAGCGTGGTGACCTGGCTGCGTTCGCAGGTCAAGGCGCGCGTTCTCACGGGCTTGCCCTTCGGGCATGTGGCGACCAAGGTCGTGCTGCCGGTTGGCCGATCCTGCGATCTGGTGGTGCAGGACCGTCAGGCCTTGATACTTTGGGGCCAGGACGCCTGAAGGCGTATCGCGCAGGTCCTGCGCACTCATCCTGGCGGCGCGAGACGGCTCAGAATTGAAGCGCCGCATTGAGCTCTAAGCTCCTGTCCCACAGGCCACTGGCGCACCGACTCACGACGGGGATAACTGGCGCCACCTAAGCTTGCTTATGACAGGTGGGTACCGAGTGGGTACCGACCGCTTCATGAGGAGCAAGAGCATGACAGATTCGGTAGCCGCAGGCGAGGGCGCTGCGCATTGGAAGACCCATCGGCCCCTGCAAGAACCCGTCCTCGAGTCGGTTGAGGAGGAATTCGGCGTGCAGCCGCCAACGGAGCAGCCAGGCCGTGCTGCCATCGGCGGCAATGGGCTCGATGCTTCAGGTCAGGTTTGGTGGTCACGATTGCGCGAGCAAGTGGCAGAGCAGGTCAGTCAGCAGCCCGCGCGGGCCGCCTTGCTGGCCTTGGGCGCAGGTGCCCTGACGGCCTGGTTACTCAGCCAAGCCCTGCACCGCCGAAGGGAGCGCAGCTGAAATGCACACGCTGAGCCTGACGATCTTTGGCTCTGGAATCCAGGTCCTGCCCGATATGGATGCACCTCCGCCGGCACCCTGGGGGGGCGGCGGTGATGCACCCGATCGAGAGGAACCACAACCAGAAGATCGTCCCGTACCTGTGCAGGAGCCCTGGGCGGGCGAGAACCAGCCCATACGCGATCCGAGTTCGCCTGCCCAGCGTTGGCGCCTGCACTGAACAGCGTTGGCGCCTGCACGGAAGTGAGCCCACTGGCCTTGCGCGCACCTTCGCTGCAGCTCACCTATGAAGCCACAACCCAAGGCTTGCCTCACCGGACCAGCAGCACCGGAATCTGACTTTCGGTGATCACCCGCTGGGCCACGCTACCCATGATGGCACGACCGATCAGACCATGGCCGTGCGTACCCATCAAAATCATGTGGATGCCATCCCTGCTGCTGACCTTGAGAATCTCCTGGGCGGGCACGCCCACCACCCAGCGTTCGGTGTGCTGGATCTGGTGACGTTTGAGAAATTTTTCGATCGGATTGAGGACGCGTCGGGCCTCTTCTTCATGATATTGACGAACCGCGCTCGACCCCACCAAAGCCTTGACCCGCGGTGGCATGGGCGGCTGCACATTGAGAACAATCAGTTCATCTTCGGGGCCGCAAAAATTTTCGTGGGTCACCAGAAAACCCAAGGCTTTCTTCGTGTATTTGCTGCCATCGGCCGGGAACAGAATTTTCATGGTGGTCCTTATGGGGAATCAATCAACAGACAAAACACTCAAGCCGTGGCCAATTCGCCCCGCGCTTTTGCCTCTTCTTCTTCGGTCTCGGCGCTGCGAATGACGAGGACTGGGACCTGGGCCGCACGAATAATCTGCTCGGCACCACTGCCCAACAGCACACGTCCGATCCCCCGCCGTCCGTGCGTCCCCAGCACAATCAGGTCAGCCCCGTAGGCTTGGGCCTCCTTGTTGACGGCATCGGCCAGCCGCAGCCCGGCTGCCTCGACCAGACGTTGGTCGGCGGGTACGCCCGCTGACTTGGCCACATCCAGAGCCTGCTCGAGAATCTTCAGGCCGTTGTCTCGCATGACTTTGGTCAGGTCGCCTGGATACGCTCCATACGGGTCATAAGCAATAACCTGCGCCAGTTCCTCGATCACGTGGATCAGGCGCACCGAACCGGCTGAGTCACGGGCCATCTGCAAGGCAGCCACCAGGGCGCGGGTGGAGGTCTGACTGCCATCGACAGGAACCAAAATTCGCTTGTACATCACGCACTCCTGAGCATTGAAGAGACAAGGGCCAAAGTATCCGGATAGCGGGTGCTGCAGACCTTGACCTAAATCAAGACTGCAGGCGCCCCGCTGCCAACGATCATGATTTACTGGATAGCCACCTTGCGATAGGCCTCCTGCGCCTTTTTGGGCAGCTCCAGGCTGAGCACTCCTTTGTCGTAGTGGGCCTTGACCTTGCTCTCGTCGACATCCTGCGCCAGGCTGAAGCTGCGCGAAACACTGCCTTCATAGCGTTCGCTGCGCAGCATGCGGTCGCCGTTGCTGGTCTTGCGCGATTCACGCTTGACCTCAGCATCGATTTGCACCACATTGCCATGGACACGGATATCAATATCTTCCTTGCTCACACCCGGCAGATCGGCCTCGATCTCATAGGCCTGAGGGGTTTCTGTGACATCGATGCGCATACGCAGCGACGGTGTGTCGATATCCCCATTCCACGGGGCTAGCAAACGTCGAAAGGCCGATTCAATCGAATCGCTAAAGCCTGGTTCTATCAACCGGATCTGGTTCATGAAGTCCTCCTCATCTTGAATGGTTGCTGCGGCAGGATCGCGGACGCGGGCCTGTGGGAACACTCTAAGCGAGGAAAACCACCGACTGCCCTCGGTTCGCAAGTCGCTTGCTTTTATTGCCATCGCTTACTTGCTCATCGGAGGGGGCATGCATCGCCAACCCACGGCCGCGTTCTGCAATGCAGGCACCATGCTTTGATCTGGCGCAAATCGCGATCGGGGGCCTGCGCCTAGCCTGTGCATCCCATTTCCCAGCAGACCCGACATGACCCTTCGAAACCTGCATACTTTTTTCGCGCCGCAAAGCGTGGCGATCATCGGTGCGTCCGAACGCCCGGGCCGTTTGGGCACGCTTGTGCTGAGCAACCTGCGGCAGGGCGGCTTCAAAGGATTGATCTGGCCGGTCAACCCCAAGCGCGATCAGGTGCAAGGTCTGCAGGCCTGGCCTGATGTTGCCAGCCTGCCGCACACGCCTGACCTGGCTGTCATCTGCACGCCGCCAGAGACGGTGGTGGATCTGGTCAGCGAGCTGGGCCGTTTGGGCACCCGATCGGTGATCGTCATCACCGCAGGGCTGAAGCAATCCGATCCACGCGATCCGTCGAAAAGCCTGGAACAGTCCATGCTGGAGGCAGCCCGACCCTATCTGCTGCGCATCCTGGGGCCCAACTGCATCGGCGTGCTGGTGCCCGCTCTGGGTTTGAATGCCAGCTTTGCACCCGCGCAAGCCCTGCCCGGTCACTTGGCCTTTGTGACGCAATCAGGCGCCCTGGCCACGGCCATGCTGGACTGGGCCAATGAGCGAGGCATTGGCTTTTCGCATTTCATCTCGGTGGGCGATAGCGCCGATGCCGACTTTGGCGATCTGCTGGACTATCTGGCCACCGATGCCAGCACACGCGCCATCCTGCTTTACATGGAATCGGTTCGGCAGGCCCGCAAATTCATGTCAGCGGCCCGTGCAGCCGCACGCAACAAGCCGGTTGTTCTGGTCAAGGCCGGTCGGGTTCCCGAGGGCGCCCGAGCCGCAGCTTCGCACACCGGAGCGATGGCCGGTTCGGATCTTGTCTTTGACGCGGCCGTGCAACGCGCCGGCATGCTTCGGGTCGATACGCTGGAGGCCCTCTTTGATGCGGCGCAGACGCTCGCGCACTTTGACTACGCTGCCCGATCCGCACAGCTTCGGCCACCCCGCAACCGGCTGGCCATCCTCACCAACGGGGGCGGGGCGGGGGTCCTGGCCGCCGATGCGCTGGTGATGGGAGGAGGGCAGTTGGCTGACCTGGGGGCCGACACCCTGGGCGCTCTGGCGCAGGATCTGCCAGCCACCTGGTCGCGCGCCAACCCAGTAGACATTATTGGAGACGCACCGGTTGAGCGTTACCTCAAGGCCCTGGATACGCTGCTAAAGGCCGAGGAGCTTGATGGCCTCTTGTTCATGCACGCCCCAACAGCCGTGGTTCCTGCGGCCGAGATCGCCACGGCCTGTTTGCCCGCCCTCAAGGCCGCCGGCAAGCCTGTGCTGGCGAGTTGGCTTGGGGGTTCCTGCGTAGCCCAGGCCCGGGCCCTCAGCCACGCTGCAGGGGTTGCCAGTCACAACACCCCCGAGCGCGCCGTGGCCGCCTGGCTTCAGCTGTGCCAATACGCACGCCATCAGCAGCTGCTTGAGCAACTGGTCAGTGTGGGGTTGCCCGATATCGCCACTGCACTGGAGCCATCGCGCGCCCTGCTTGAACGCGCTCGGCAGGAGGGCAGGGACTGGGTCGGTGATGCAGCCAGCCTTGAGCTGCTGCGCCTGTGGGGTATTGCGGCCTTGGCTGCGCAAGCCTGCCCGGACGTAGAGCAAAGCGTCGCTTGCGCAGAGCGCATAGGCTATCCGGTGGCTCTCAAACTCATTTCGCCGCAAGTGGTGCACAAGAGCGATGTGGGCGGCGTGGTGCTGGGTTTGCGCAGCGCCGCACAAGTGCGGCAGGCGGCCGCGCAAATACGCGCGGACCTGGCCAGCCAGCAACCCGATGCCCACTTCGGCGGCTATACCGTGCAGGCTATGGCCCCGCAAACGGGTGGCACCCGGGAGCTGATTTTGGGTTTGAAGGTCGATCCGGTGTTTGGCCCGGTTCTCCTGCTGGGCCAAGGTGGTGTGGAGGTTCATCTGCACGGCCGTCATGCGCTGGCCTTGCCTCCACTCAATGAACATCTGGCGCGAGACCTGATCGAGCGCAGCGGTATCGGGCCGCTTCTGGCCGCTCACCGGGGGCAACCGCAGGCCAACGGTCAGGCCCTGTTGGAGGCCCTGCTTCGCTTGTCCTTGATGGCCACTCAACTCGACCAGATCGCTGAGCTCGATATCAACCCGCTGTGGATTGACGAGACGGGCGTACTGGCGGTCGACGCCCGGGTGCGCTTGCGTGCGGCAGGACAGGCGAGCGTTGCACCGGCCATCCTGCCGTATCCCAGACATCTGGAGGAGCGCATCGGCTTGGGCGCTGACTGGGTGGAGCTGCGTCCGATTCGGCCCGAAGACGGATCGGCCCTGCAGCAGTTTTACGCGCAGGCCAGCCAGGAGGATTTGCGCATGCGCTTTTTCGCGGCCCGGCGCTCGATTCCCGTGTCTGAACTGGCCCGCTACAGCCAGATCGACTACGACCGCGAAATGACTTTTGTGCTGATGCGCTCAGACGCCCAGACAGCAGGCCAGATGATCGGTGAGGTCCGCGCGGTCTGCGATCCGGACAACCAGCGAGCGGAATTTGCCATCCAGGTGGCCCCAGGTCATCAGTCACAGGGCCTGGGGCTTAGGCTGATGAAAAAGCTGATCGACTACTTGCGCCAGCATGGAACCGCCGAACTGACCGGTCTTTGCCTGATGGGCAATCAGCCCATGCTGGGTCTGGCCCACCGCCTGGGCTTTGCCATCACGCTGCGGCCCGAAGAAGGCCACGCCGCATTGAGTCTGGACTTGAAGCTCATCGCCGCAGGCCGGGAGGCGGGTTTGGAGAGGGCTTGAGGGGCCAGGCGCCCCAGGTCCAGCGGAGCCAGGCTTAGCTGCCTAGCACCTCCGTCACTTAACATAATATACATCGTATGCGCCAAAGGATGGGGTCGGCAATGGCTCACGCCGACCCCCCGGCGCCTGCCCAAGCCAAGCCCAAGCCCAAGCCCAAGAGCCGAACCCCTTTACCAGCGGCCGCTGGGCGCCGCCACGCCAGGACGCGGTTCGGGATTTTGGGGCGCCGGTTTGTCGGCTGGCTTGTCAAGCGGCTTGGCCGCTGGAGCCACAGCTCGGGCTGGCGCTGCAACTGCGCTGGCGCCTTGGGCCGCAGACCGGTTGGCCGGCGCGGGCGTAGCCGATGCCGCTGCGGCCTTGGGCGGCTCGCTGGCAGGCTCAGGCGTGGCAGCCGCCGCGACGGCCGCACAGGCTGCACTGCGGTCCACCCGCTTGTCTTTGACGCCGGGCTGGCCTGGCATCAGCGGGGCCAACATCGCAATGGCATCCGGCCGCTCGCCGATACACGCAAAATCGAGCGCGCTCAGGCCCAGCCGATTGCGCGCTGTGACCACAGCGCCTTCTTCCAGCAGCAACTTGACCGCCTCGCCGTTCCCGTACCGGGCGGCCATCATGAGCGGCGTGGTGCCGTTGGGAGACTCAGGGTCCACAAAAGCATGGTGCTCAAAGAGCAGGCGCATGATGCCCACATGGCCCCCGGTGGCGGCATAGTGCAGCGCCGTCCATCCGGTCTTGTTGACGTCTGCACCTCGCTCGATCAGTCTTCGCACCGCTGGCTCCAAGCCCTTCAGGCTGGCCAGCATCAGCGCGGTTTCATCGTGGCGATTGATCAGGTTGACATCGACCTGATCGAGCCCCAGCAGCACCTGAAGGACCTTGGGCGAAGGTTCCTGAATGGCGATCATCAATGCCGTGCCGCCTCTGGGGCTGATGGTGTTCGGGTCGAAGCCGCGCAAAAGCAATTCCAGAACCCTGCTGTTGGCGTCTCGCTCAACCGCGGCAAAGAAATCGTCATAGGTGTTCGACCAAGCATTTGAAAATCCAAGCAAAACAAAGGACAAAACAAAGTACTTCAGAAATTGCCTGAAGTCTTTTTTGCCCTTGCCGCGAGCTTCCTTGAGCCGCCGTGCCACATCGCCAGGATCAACTTCCCAAGCGGCCGTTACCTTAGAGTTCACTTTAGATAAATAGGAAATCATCAATTTAATCAACATACTAATTTGCCAAATTAAAGTGAATTCCCCGATGAATAATCTCTGATGCGAAGGGTGTCCCCGGCCTCCATCATGCGTTAACTCCGGAAACCACACGATCGAATAGCCGATCAAAGTTGGCCGAACTGATGCGACCCACCTCCTCTTCGTCCAGGCCGCGCAACTGAGCCACCTGCCGCGCCACCCAGGGCACCAGCGCGGGGGT
This sequence comes from uncultured Polaromonas sp., assembly GCA_964413475.1. Classification (GTDB taxonomy): domain Bacteria; phylum Pseudomonadota; class Gammaproteobacteria; order Burkholderiales; family Burkholderiaceae_C; genus Polaromonas. Next base: position 10,687 of record CAYPSU010000042.1, read on the forward strand.
GTTGGTCTTGCCCCGGTAGGGCACTGGCGCAAGGTAGGGGCTGTCCGTCTCAATGAGCAAGCGGTCCAGGGGCACCAGACGGGCCACTTCCCGCAAATCCTGGGCGTTCTTGAAGGTCAGGATGCCAGAGAAGGAGATGTAGAAGCCCAAATCCAGGGCGGCGCGGGCCACCTCCAGGGTTTCGGTGAAACAGTGAAAAACCCCGGTGGCCTCGGGCAGTTCGCCCCCCCGCCCGCTCTCGCGCAGGATGGCCAGGGTGTCCTCTGAGGCGCTGCGGGTGTGGATCACCAGCGGCAGACCGCTGCAACGGGCGGCCTGGATATGCACCGCAAAACGGTCGCGCTGCCATTGCATCTGCGCCACCGTGCGGTCGCCAAGGCGGTAGTAATCCAGGCCGGTTTCCCCAATGGCGACCACCCGCGGCAGTCTGGCCCGGGCCAGCAAGTCGTTCAAGCCGGGCTCGCGGACATCCTCCTGATCAGGATGCACGCCCACGCTGCACCAGAAGTTGTCGTGGGCCATCGCCAGCCCGTGCACCGTCTCGAACTCCTCCAGCGTGGTGCAGATGCAAAGCGCCCGCTCCACCCCGCCATCGGCCATCGCCTGGCGGATCTGTGGCAACTGCTCGCGCAGCTCGGGAAAGCTCAGATGGCAATGCGAATCAACGAACATGGTGGATCAAAACCTCGGGTTCAGCCCTGACGCAAGACCTGTTGCGCGCGGCTGGTCAGGGCTTCGAACAGCAGGCCTGCGTTGAAAGGGTGCTCAGCATGACGGGCTTGCGCCATCAACTCCCTGGACCAGGCGCTGAGCAATTGCAGCGATCCCGCCTTGGACGGGGTTGGCAGATCCGAGGCCTGGAAATACCGGGGCGCCGCGCCCATCCGAACACACCACAAGTCATGGCAGATCTTTTGCAGCGCGCCAATGGCCCGGGCCGGACTGAACACCGACAGCGCGGCCACCTGCCCCCTCGCCAGGGCTTTGGGCAAGGCCCGCCATCCCTCGGCCGCCGCCTTCGCCCCGCCCTGCTCCATCATCTCCAGCGCATCGGCCGGCCGCCCTCCACTGGCCGCCAGCAACACCCTGAGGTGCTCGGGGTCCACCGGCGCGCCCTTGGGGCCTGCCTGGGCCTGCTCGGCCAGCCAGTGCAAGCACTCCTGCTCCTGCGGCCAGGACAGAGTGTGGGTCTGACAGCGGCTGCGCAGCGTGGGCAGCAGGCGGTCGGCGGCTTCGCTGGCCAGGATGAACCGCACCGCGCCCGTGGGCTCCTCCAGAGTCTTGAGCAGGGTGTTGGCGGTGATGGCGTTCATCCGGTCCGCCGGATACACCAGCACCACCTTGGTGGCGCCCGCGGAGCGACTGATCTGGGTGAAGGTCACCGCCTCACGCGCGGCATCGACCTTGATCTCGTGACTGGGCTTGCGCTTGCCGCTTTCGAGTTCGGCCTGCAGCTTTTCGTCCATCGGCCAACCGTGTTGCAGATTCAGGGCCTCGGGCATCAGCACACAGAGGTCAGCATGGGTGCGAACCGCAAGGCCATGACAACTGCTGCAGCGGCCACAGGCGCCGGCAGGTCCGGGCTCCAGACAAAGCCAGGCACCGGCCAGCGCCAGGGCCAATTCGTACTGGCCCAAACCGGAGGGCCCGCGCAGCAACAGGGCATGGCCCGGGTGGCGCATCAGTGTCTCGAGCTGTCTTTGCAGCCAGGCAGGCAGGGGCCGCTCAGGGGTTGGGCTCATGTCAGAAAACCCCGCGAAAGAACCGCCGCCTGCACATCGGTCCAGACCGCCTCCACCTCTTGCTGCGCCTCGATGCGCGCAAACCGGGCGGGATCGGCCTGCAGGCGTGCAGCGTAGCCCGCAGCCACCTGCTCGAAAAAAGCCTGCGGCTGGGACTCAAACTTGTCCGGCACCCGAGCGCCCGCCAGGCGCTGCGCGGCAACCTGGGCGGGCAGATCAAACCAAAGGGTCAGCTCAGGTTGGACCACCTGCGGGCCGGCCAGCGCCTGCACCCATTGCTCGAGCTGCGACAAAACCTTCAGGTCAAACCCCCTGCCGTAGCCCTGATAAGCGAAGGTCGCATCGGTGAAGCGATCACAGAGCACCACCTCAGAGCGCGCCAACGCTGGCGCGATCACATTCAAGAGGTGGTCGCGCCGGGCCGCAAAAATCAGCAGGGCCTCGGTCAGAGGGTCCATGGCCTGATTGAGGATCAGCCCTCGCAATTGCTCGGCCAGTGGCGTTCCGCCCGGCTCTCGGGTTACCGTGACCTGGCGTCCGGCCGCTCGAAAACACTCGGCCAGACGTCCCACGTGGGTGGACTTGCCGGCACCGTCTATGCCTTCAAAGCTGATAAAAAGACCGTCGTGGGACATGTCCAAAACTCAAGAGGCTCATCGCCCGCGAATGTATTTGTCAACCGCCCGATTGTGCTCTTCCAGCGTGGCGCTGAATTGGCTGCTGCCATCCCCCCGGGCCACAAAGTAAAGGGCCGGCGTGCGAGCCGGTTGCACCGCAGCGAGCAGTGCAGCCTTGCCGGGCATGGCAATCGGCGTGGGCGGAAGCCCAGCCCGGGTGTAGGTGTTGTAAGGGGTGTCGGTCAGCAGGTCGCGTTTGCGCAAGTCGCCATCAAAACGCTCGCCCAGGCCGTAGATGACGGTGGGGTCGGTTTGCAGCCGCATCCCGATGCGCAGGCGGTTGATGAACACGCCGGCAATCAGAGGACGGTCAGATGCCTTGCCGGTTTCTTTCTCGATGATGCTGGCCAGAATAAGGGCCTCCTGCGGCGACCGGATGGGCAAACCGGGCTCACGCTGATCCCAGATCTGCGCCAAGCGCTTGTCCATGGCACGGGCCGCCCGCTGCAGGACCTGCAAATCGCTGCTGCCCTTGCCATAACTGTAGGTATCGGGAAAAAAGCGTCCTTCCGGATGAACCCCGGGCCAACCGATACGCTCCATGATTTGCGAGTCGCTCAGATCGCGCGAATCGGGTCTGAGCATGTCCGCCCGGGCAAGCGCCGCGCGCACCTGCGAAAACCGCAGACCTTCGGGGAAAGTCACATGGCGCAAAGTCTGCTCACCCAGAACCAACATGCGCAGCAGAGAGCGCGGGCTGGTTCCTGGCGCCAGCTCATAGTTGCCAGCGCGAATTTGCCGCGCCTGACCCGACAGCCTGAACCACGCAAACAGCAGCGTTGCGTTGACCTCGCCCCCGGCTCGGCCGACATCGCGGGCAATCTCCCTGGGCGTGGTTCCGGGTTCAATCAGCAGTTCCAGCGCCTCGGCGCCCGCCGGCAACCGCAAAGCGATCGGCGCGTGCAGCCACCAGACCAGCGCGGCAGCGGTCAGGGTCAGCCCCAGAAGAATCGCGGCCAAAAGCCAGCGCAGATGTCGCACGGAAAAACCAGTCAAATCGGGCCCACGCACGGGCAGGAAAACATCGCAGGATCATAATTCAGCCATGTCCGATACAAGCCCAGTTCATCAGGCCAACCCTGCCGTGCAAGCCGGTGGTGTAGAGCTCCCTCACATGGGGGTGATCGAAGTCAGTGGGGCCGATGCCACCGCCTTCCTGCAAGGGCAACTGACCCAGGACGTGGCCCTGCTGGGCTCTGACTCGGCCCGGTTGGCCGCTTATTGCAATGCCAAGGGGCGCATGCTGGTCAGCTTCATCGTCCTCAAGCCCAGCGCCGAGCAACTTTTGTTGCTGTGCGCCCGCGACAGCGTGGCCGCCATGGTCAAGCGCCTCTCGATGTTCGTGTTACGGGCCAAGGCGCGTGTTCAAGACGTCACCGATCGCTACCGCATGATCGGCTTGACCGGCTCTGCCGTCGATTCGGTGGCGCCCGGACTGTCCGGCCAGCCCCCCTGGACACGGCAAGACCATGGCGCTGCCTGGGTGATCCAGCTCTACCCCGGCGCCGGGGTGGCGCGAGCGTGCTGGCTGGCCCCGCTGGACACCGCAGCACCCGAAGGCCTGCATGAGGTGCCTCTGACCTACTGGCACTGGCTCAGTGTGAAGTCGGGCATTGCCATGGTCGGCGCGGCCACTTTTGAGGCCTTTGTGCCCCAAATGCTCAACTACGAGTCGGTGGGCGGCGTGAGTTTCAAGAAGGGCTGCTACCCCGGCCAGGAAGTGGTGGCCCGCAGCCAATTCAGGGGCAGCATCAAGCGCCGGGCCTATCTGGTGCATGCCGACGCCCCGCTGGCCACCGGCCAAGAGGTGTTTCACGACAGCGATCCGCAGCAAGCCTGCGGGCTGATCGCCGCTGCAGCTCCCGCGCCGGATGGCCGGGGCTTCGATGCGATCGTCTCCATGCAAGTCAGCGCGGCCAGCCCGCCCGAGCCGGGCCATTTGCGCGCCGCCCACCCCAGCACTGGCCCCATCCTCAGCCTGCTGACGCTACCGTATGCGCTGCTTGAGGACATCTGAGTCCGCAGGCCCTCCCATCGGCGCTGGAGGTCTTTGGCCATGTGCCTGATCGCCTTTTCCATCGGCGCCCATCCGCGCTGGCCGCTGGTGCTGGCCTCCAACCGCGACGAATACTTTGACCGCCCCACCCTGCCCTTGCAACGATGGACCTCGCCTGCCGGGCAGACCGTGATCAGTGGGCGCGATGTCCGCGCCGGTGGCACCTGGCTCGGCCTGAGCGAAAACGGCCGGGTAGCCTGCTTGACCAATGTCAGGCAGGCCCAGCCACACGGCAGCGACCGATCGCGAGGCGAACTGCCCCTGGCCTGGATCGATGGAGCCGAGTCTGCCGAGGCCTTTATCAGCAGGCTCGATCCGCAGGCCTACCCGGGCTTCAATCTGGTGGTGGGTGACCTGGTGCAGCAGCGCTGGCACTGGATCAGCAACCGACGCCCAGGCCCGGCGCAGCCTGAGGTGCATTTGCAGCACCAGCGGCTGGCCCCAGGCGTTTACGGCCTGTCCAATGCCTTTCTCGACACGCCCTGGCCCAAGACGGTCAAGTTGCGTCAGGAACTGACCCAGGCCTTGGAGTCGGCGCACGCCCCAGCCCTGCAGGAGCGTCTATGGGCCGCCTTGAGCGATCACCGGCCTGCCCCCGATCATGAGTTGCCCCAGACCGGCATTGCGGCCGAGGCCGAGCGGGCCTTGTCGTCGGCGCTGGTTCGCTTTGCAGACGGCCGCTACGGCACGCGCAGCAGCACCTTGCTGATGGTGGAGGCCGCAAGCGGCGGCCGCTGGCAAGTGCAAATGGAAGAGCGCAGCTGGGATCCGCAAACCCAGGGCCAAAGACGCCGTGAGCATTTGGCCCTCAGCATCGCCTCTGGCTGAGCGGCGGACCCCGCAAAACCGGCGCCCGAGGTCACGCTGGCCCGTACCGATGGGCTTAGAGCGCTTGCACCATCTCGATGTGCGGCAAGCCGTCTTCCTCGAAGCCCTCACCCTGGGGTTTGAACCCGATGCGCGCATAAAACCCGGTGGCCGCCTGCTGGGCATGCACCAGAACCTGCTGGTCGCCGCGGTCACGAGCCGCTGCGATCAGGGCCGTCAAGACCTGTGAACCCAGACTGGCGTGACGCAGCACCCGCTTGACCGCCATGCGCCCGATACGCGCCGTGCCCCCCTGAGCCGGCAGCAGGCGGCCTGTGGCCACGGGCTGGCCCAGACGGTTGTAGGCCACCAGATGCAGCGACTCTGCATCGGCCGGATCGCGCTCCATGTCCAGGGGTATCTGCTGCTCCTCCACAAAGACTTCAACGCGCACCCGCATCGCATCGCTCTCCATCTGCGCCCAGGATCCGGTGCGCAATTGCACCACCGGCTCGCCTGCCTCATAGCCCAGCAAGGTCTCGCGCAGCGCCTGCGGCACCGGGCGGGAGGTCTGGGTGGCGGGGTCGGCGTAGACGTAAATCAGTTGCCCCGAAATCAGCAGATCCTCGCCCCTGTAGATGGCCCCGAGATATTCAATGGAAGAGTTGCCAATCCGAACGCACTTCAGGCCGACATCCAGCACATCGTCATAGCGCGCCGATCCGTGGTATTCGAGACTGGCCTTCTTGACATACAAGTCGCCACCGAGTTCGTGCATGGCCTGTTCATAAGGCAGGGCCAGGGCGCGCCAGTAGTCCGCCATCGCCGTGTCCAGGTACATCAGATAGTGACCGTTGAAGACGATCTTCTGCATATCCACCTCGGCCCAGCGCACCCGCAGGCGATGAAAAAAGCGAAGATCCTGTCGTTTCATGATGAACCCTAAGCGCAAGGAGGCGATGCCCCTGGGGGCGATGGCCGCCAGTTTAGCGGCCTGCCTCAGGCGCCCCGCCCCAGGCGCGCTGCAGCGCCATGCCGGCATCGGCGTGGGCTTGCCGCGCAGGGCTCAACGCCCGGCCCATGGTCATGAAACCGTGGATCATGCCCCGGTAGATTTCCAGATCGACCGGCACGCCCGCCATGCGCAGCGCGTCAGCATAGGCAATGCCCTCGTCAACCAAGGGATCGCATTCGGCCAGCCCCACCCAGGCCGGGGCCACCCCCTGATGATCGTCCGCATTGAGTGGCGAAAACCGCCAGTCTTGCCGATCGGCTGCATCGATATAGTGGTCGAAAAACCAGGCGATGGTTTCCTGATCGAGCAAGAAGCCCCGGGCGTATCGGCGGTGCGAATCGGTGTCCTGATAGGCGGTGGTTCCCGGGTAGATCAGCAACTGAAGCCGCAGCGCCAGGCCTGCATCGCGGGCCAAATGCGCACAGACGGCCGCCAGCGTGCCGCCGGCACTGTCACCCCCCACCGCAAGTCGGCTGCAGTCCAGGCCCAGGGCCGACCCATGAGCCGCCAGCCACTGCAGGGCGTCCCAGGCATCGTGCACCGCCGTTGGGAAGCGGTGCTCGGGCGCCAGGCGGTAGTCCAGGGACACCACCGCGCACCGCCCCAGCAGGCAAAGCTGGCGACACAGCACATCATGCGTGTCTAGACTGCCAACGGTAAATCCCCCGCCGTGCAGATACAGCAAGACCGGCGGCACGGTCAGGTCGGCCGGGGCATACAGCCGAGCCCCCATCGAGTGACCATCGCGGGCCTTCACGTGCAGGGACTCCAGCCGACCCACCGGGGGCGCGGGCAAATCCAGCAGGGGCGAGCCGGCCTCGTAGAAGGCTCGCGCCTGGGCCACCGTCATCTCGTGCATGGGCGGTCGACCGGCGCGGTGAATGTTGTCAATCAGGCGCCGGGCCTGCGGCAGCAGTTGTGACTCGGGGTGAGATTGGAAATCGCTCATGCAGATCGGTGGGCCATCCCTTGGCCTGGCCCGGGGTTTTTTGGCGGAGAATCAGACGGATTTTGCAGGAGACGTCCGTGGCCCTGATTCAGTACATCACACAAGTCCAACTTGACTTTGGCGTTCTTCGCCTGCTCAAGGATGAATGCCAGCGTCTGGGCATCAGTCACCCGCTGATCGTCACCGACCCCGGCGTCAAGGCCGCGGGCATCCTTCAAAAAGCCCTGGATGCCCTGGCCCAGACCCGCGTCTCGGTCTTTGACCAGACCCCCTCCAACCCCACCGAGGCGGCGGTGCGGGCCGCCGCCGAGATTTACCGGCAGAACCACTGCGACGGACTGATTGCCCTGGGTGGCGGCTCGGCCATCGACTGCGCCAAGGGCGTGGCCATTGCAGCCACCCATGAAGGCCCGCTCAAGTTATACGCCACCATCGAGGGCGGCTCGCCCAAGATCACCGAACGGGCAGCCCCGCTGATTGCCATACCCACCACCGCCGGCACCGGCAGCGAGGTGGCCCGAGGCGCCATCCTGATTCTGGACGACGGCCGCAAACTTGGCTTCCATTCGTGGCATATCGTGCCGCGCCTGGCCCTGTGCGACCCTGAGCTGACTCTGGGCCTGCCCCCCACACTGACCGCAGCCACCGGCATGGACGCGATTGCCCATTGCATGGAAACCTTCATGGCCGCGCCCTTCAACCCACCGGCAGACGGCATTGCGCTCGATGGCCTGCAGCGGGCCTGGGCTCATATTGAAAAGGCCACCCGCGACGGCCAGGACCGCGAGGCCCGCCTGAACATGATGAGCGCGTCCATGCAAGGGGCCATGGCCTTCCAGAAAGGTCTGGGCTGCGTGCATTCGCTCAGCCACAGCCTGGGCGGCGTCAACCCCAGGCTGCACCACGGCACCCTCAACGCCATGTTTCTGCCAGCGGTCCTGCGCTTTAACGCACAGGCCGAATCGGTGCGCAAAGACCAGCGCATGGCCCGCATGGCCCAGGCCATCGGTCTGAGCGGCGGATCTGCCGCCGACCTGGCCGAGGCGGTGCGGGACATGAACGCCCGGCTGGGGCTGCCCTCGGGACTGCAGGCCCTGGGGGTGGAGGCTTCGGCCTTTGACCGCATCATCGACGGCGCCCTGGCCGACCACTGCCACAAAATGAACCCGCGACTGGCCAGCCGGGACGACTACCAAGGCTTGCTGGAAGCCTCGATGTAGGCTCCCAGCAAGGTGCCGTTTTAAAGGGCCTGTACCTGGCTCGGGTCGGGGTTGTCCAACCAGGCTGCAAATTCTTCGGCCAGGACTTCGCTGGCGCGGGCCGCCTCAGTCCAGACCCGCATTCGGGTGCCCAGATCCTGGGCATAGCGGGTGAAATCGGTGCGGTCGGGCAGTTTGCCATTGGGCAGGCCTTGCACCCATTGCGGGTCGGGCGCCAGCAACAGCATGCGGTCCAGATAGGGGGTGGCATGGTGACGCCAGCGCAGCGCCTTGTCCAGCCAGCCAGGCACCACCTGCCTCTGAAAGTGCGGGTAGAGCACAAGGCCCGGACCTGGATGCGGGCTTTGGTAGTTCAGGTGCAGGTGGTAGTCGGTGATGCCCCCATCCCAATAGGCGCCCCTGGGCGCGCCGGGGATGTGGTGCACCGCCCGCAAGGCAAAGGGAATCGAGCAGCTGGCCTGCACCGCGCTCATGAAGTTATCGGCGCTCAGACTCACCTGCCGGGTGCGCAGATCGGCCTGACCAAAAGGCAGCGCATGCAACTGGCCGCCCCCGCCGGTGGAAAAAACCACCCGCTCGAGCCAGGCGTCCAGCAGGCCACGGCTTAGAACATTGCTGAGGTAGGCGCCCGCATAGCCCAGCGGGGTGAGCACCGGATGCTCACGCGCCAGCAGCCCGATACCGCGGCTGGTCATGACATGCAGGCGATAGCGGGGGTGGCTGAGCACCTGCTCCATGCGCCCGCCGTAGAAGGACCGCAGGCTGCGTCCAAATTCCAGACTGACCTGATCGGCCGTGGGGCGTTTGCGTCCGGGCGGCAGTTCATAGTGCTGCGCAATGTAGTCGCGCTCAAGCCGCTCAAAGGCGCTGACGCAGTCCTGCAGGCAGGCGGTGGCCAGGCGCCAGGCGCCGATAGATGCGCCCACCAGGTCGACCGGCTGCGAACTGCGGCACAGCCACTGACCAAACACAAAGCGATCAAGAGGCCCCAGGATCAGGCCCTTGGGACCGCCCGCAGCGCCGGGGATGGTGGCCACGTCCTGCGGCTGCAGCCCTTGGCTGCGGATGTGGGCCAGCGCCAGCGGGCCCGCGTAAAGCCGCAAGGCCTTCATGCCCGCCCGCTTCCCGATTTGCCCGGCCCGAGCCGAACTTTGGCAAAGGCAGCGGCCAAGGCGGTGCCTTCGGGGCTGGCGCGATCGGTGGCACGCGCCGCGTAGCCCCCCCGATCCTTGGCTGCAGGGCGCATCGAGCCGGGGCGGCTTGTGTCCTGCTGCGCATCGGGCGCACGCAGGCTCAGCGCAATGCGCTTGCGGGGCAGATCGACCTCCAGAACCCGCACCTTGACCACATCGCCCACCCGAACCACCTCGCGGGCATCGCGGACAAACTTGTTGGCCAGTTCGCTGACATGCACCAGACCGTCCTGATGCACGCCCAGATCCACAAAAGCGCCAAAGGCGGCCACGTTGGTAACCGTGCCCTCCAGCTGCATGCCGGCTCGCAGATCGGCCAGGTCGTGAACGTCCTCGCGCAGGCGGGCCACCTGGAAGCCCGGTCGCGGGTCGCGGCCCGGTTTCTCAAGCTCCTGCAAGATGTCGCGCACCGAGATCACCCCAAAGGTGTCGTTGGCAAACAGCTCGGGCCTGAGTGACTGCAAGAGCGGCGCATTGCCCATCAGTTGCTCGATCGGTCGGCCGGTGTGCAACAGGATGCGCTCAACCACCGGGTAGGTCTCGGGGTGAACGCCGGTCATGTCCAGGCGGTTGGAGCCGCCGCGTATGCGCAGGAAACCGGCGCACTGCTCAAAGGTCTTGGGACCCAGGCCGCTGACCTTGAGCAGGTCGCTTCGGCACCCAAACGCGCCGTGGCTGTTGCGCCAGTTCACCACCGCCCGGGCGGTGGCCGGTGTCAAGCCCGACACCCGGGCCAGCAGCGGCGCGCTGGCGGTGTTCAAGTCCACACCTACCCGGTTGACGCAGTCTTCCACCACCGCATCGAGGCTGCGGGCCAGATGGCCCTGGTTCAGGTCATGCTGATACTGCCCCACGCCAATCGACTTGGGGTCGATCTTGACCAGCTCGGCCAGCGGGTCCTGCAGGCGGCGGGCAATGCTGGCCGCCCCGCGCAAGCTCACATCCACGTCGGGCATCTCCTGCGAGGCATATTCGCTGGCCGAATACACCGAAGCGCCCGCCTCGCTGACCATCACCTTCTCGATACCCGGCCCCAACCGGCGCAACAAATCGGCGGCCAGGCGATCGGTCTCGCGGCTGGCCGTGCCATTGCCAATGGCCACCAGCTGCACCTGATGCCGCCGGCACAGGCCTTCCAGGCTGTGCAGCGCGCCCTCCCAATCGCGCCTGGGCTCATGCGGATAGACCGTGGCCGTCTCCACCAGTTGCCCGGTGGCATCGACCACCGCCACCTTCACGCCGGTGCGAATGCCAGGATCGAGCCCCATGATCGCCCTCGGGCCTGCCGGCGCGGCCAGCAGCAGATCACGCAAGTTGTCGGCAAACACCTGGATCGCCACCTGCTCGGCCTGCTCACGCAGACGACCCAACAAATCGCGCTCAATCGACAGGCTGAGCTTGACCTTCCAGGTCCAGGAGACGGCGCGCCGAATCAGGTTGTCGGCCGCGCGGCCCTGGTGCGACCAGCCCAGATGGTTGGCCACGCGGGCTTCGGCCAGGCCCGGCGTGACCGGCCGCCCGCCACTGTCCAGGAGCTCAGGCGCTTGCAGCTTGACCTCCAGGATGTCGAGGCTGCGCCCCCTAAAAATGGCCAGCGCACGGTGCGAGGGGACCCGGTGCATGGGCTCGTCATGCTCGAAGTAATCGCGAAACTTGGCATGGTCGGGGTGGTGCTCGTCCTTGCTGGCCACGCGGCGCACCGACAAAACGCCCGAATCCCACAACCACTGGCGAAGCGCCTGCAGCAGCGCAGCGTCTTCTGACCAGCGTTCGCTGAGCAGATCGCGCACGCCATCGAGCACCGCTGCCACGGTGGTGAAGTCATCGCCAGCGGGCGTTTTGTCAGGCAGCACATAGGCCTGGGCCTCCTCTTCCGGCACCCGGGTGGGGTCGGACCACAGCAGATCGGCCAGCGGCTCCAGACCCGCCTCGCGGGCAATCAGCCCACGGCTGCGCCGCTTGGGTTTGAAGGGCAGGTACAGGTCTTCCAGGTCAGCCTTGGAACTGGCCGCCTCAAGGGCACTGCGCAGCGCAGGCGTGAGCTTGCCCTGCTCTTCAATGCTGCGCAGGATGACATCGCGCCGTTCCTGCAATTCGCGCAGATAAGCCAGCCGCTCTTGCAGCTGCCGCAGCTGCACATCGTCCAGGCCGCCGGTGGCCTCTTTGCGGTAGCGGGCAATAAAGGGAACGGTGGCCCCACCGTCGAGCAGATCAACCGTGGCCTGCACCTGGGCCGGCTTAACCGCCAGTTCTTGGGCGATTTGGGATACGAGCGAAGACATGAATGATTTTTGAGGGGGAATCGACGGCTCTACGGCCGGCCGGAAGCGCGGGATTCTCCCATAGCGTGTTGAGGGACCGTGCTTGGCTTGGCCAGTGGCGCGAGGGAGCGCAAGTTTGTGGATCGGCCTATCGTCAAACCGGTGCGGCATCGCGAGGATCGGCGAGCTGGGTCGCTCTGCTCCGCGAATGTCCCCCGGACTGGCCTTGCCAGTCCTCCTCCTTTATTTCGCTGCGCAAAGCAACCCAGCCCACCTGCTGGCAGGGCGCGAGGTGGATGAACACGGTTTGAACGGCTGATGTCGCAGTTGCGCTGGGCCTGACGCAGCGAAATAAAGGAGGAGAGTCGGCTTTGGCCGACTCGGGGGACATTCGCGGAGTCAGGCCCAGCGCATCCGCGGCAACCCGTTCGCCTGAACTTGCCGGCAATGGCCCGAACGATGCACCCGCCCCTACTCCCCCCGCAGCGCCGCCTTCAACTGCTCGCGAACCTCGGCGCGCCCTTCAAAGGGATCGGCCGGTGTTCGGCCCTCCACCACATCGAGCAGGCGC
>CAYPSU010000043.1:0-3874 GCA_964413475.1 uncultured Polaromonas sp.
ACATCCGGGCCCCGGCCTCGGCCGTTCCCGAAAGTGCCAGGCCGCCAGCAGCCAGTTCGGCCGCATTGACCTTGTTGTCAACGGCGAAGGCATGGATCGAAGCAGTCTGGGGCGCCACCGTGTCCACCGCCAGGGTGACCGCGCCGCTCGATGCCAGATTGCCCGCGTTGTCCCGCGCTCTGGCCACAAAGGAATGCGACCCATCCGTCAGCGCTGCCGTTTCGTAGGTCCAGCTGCCGCCCTGCAGGCTTGCCGTTCCGATGACGACGCCCTGGTCAAGGATTTCTATCTGGGCAATACCCGAGGCGTCTGCCACCTGCCCCTTGAGGAGCACGGTGTTATCGCGCGTGGACCCGCCGCTGGCCACCGCAGCCAACTGCCCCGAGTTGGTGTCCACGGTAGAGGCGATGCTGATCGAGGGCGCTTGAGTGTCCAGCGTGAAGTTGTAAGCCGCGCTTCTGGGGCCCTGATTGCCCCCCGAAGCCTGCACCGCCACCGTGACCTGATGCGCTCCCGGCTCAAGAGGGCTCGCGGGCGTAAAGCTCCAGGATGTGCCGTTGGAATTGGCCCCCGTGATCTCTCCAATTTTGCTGCCGCGGTCATAGATGACCAGCAACTCGTCAGAGGCCAGGGGTGCGCTGAGCGTGCCGCTCAAAACGGGTTGTGCCTGGCCGACAAGCGCCGAACCAGCCGTCACCGAGGCGGTGGTGGTGGGCACTTGAGCATTGATCGTCAGCTGGAAGCTGGCGCTGGCTGGACCCAGATTTCCAGCGGCATCCTCAACCCTGACGGTAAGAGCGTGACTTGCATTGGCCAGGCTCGGCGCGTCAAAGGTCCAGGCAGTACCCGAGACGCTGGCCTTGCCCAGCCGCACCGTGCTGGCGCCCGTGGTGTCATACACCCACAAGGATTCGCCTGCAGCCAGATTGGCCGACAGAGTGCCCTCCAGACGCGGCGTGTTGTCGTTGCTGACGGCTCCGCCCGACGCAAGATCCCCCGTGTCAGGTAAAACATCATCGACGGCCTTGCTGATGAGGCCGACGATCGTCGGCGCTACCGTGTCGACTTCAAGGGCCTTGGTGGTGGCCGTGCTTTCATTACCCGCTGCATCGAGGGCGCTGACGAGCAGGGATGGACTGCCCTGTCCCAAGGAGACCAGGTCATCGGCCACCAGGTTGTAGCTCCAGGTGCCAGATCCGTTACTGGTCACCGAACGCGTCACTGCGCCGTTTTGCGCGCCGAACTTGAGCTTGACGGTACTGCCTGCCTCAGCAAGACCGGAAATTGCTGAATTGACTTCAGAGGCGCCGATGAGGTTGTCGCCGGCGATAACGTTGACTGTGGGCGCCAGGGGGGCCGTGCTGTCGATGACAAAGGTCAGCGCTGCGGCCAGGTTGCTCAGATTGCCCGCCTGGTCCGACAGCAAGCCAGAAATGGAGTGGCTACCCTCAGGCAGAACTGGCAGATCCACCTCGAGGCGACCCGCACGGACGTGGTCCTGCGTGATGACGATGGCCTCGCCCAGGGGCAGCCCGGCCTGCAAAAGCACCAGTTTGTCACCGGCCACGACAGCCCGACCGGTGGTGTCATTGACCTCCAAAGCCACGGTCACGCGCGGGCTTGTGTCCTTGGTGACCGGGTTGGCTACGCTGAGCACAGGCGCGCCCGGGCCGACCGTATCCAAGGCCCGCGACTGTGCTTGAGTGATATCGCCGAGCGAAGTTGCGCTTTTGAGGGTTGAGGAGGCGTCAGATACGGCACTCATGAGCTCCGGCGACAGATTGGCGGTGCCGCTCAAGGCCGAAGACACAACGTTGGCATCCGACAGATCCACCGCTCCCGATCCGGATCGCATGAAAACCGAAGCCAGGTTGGACATGACCGTATCGCTGTTGCCAGGGTCTGCACCCCCAGCTAAAGCGGCGGTCGTCGCAATTTGGGCTGCCGCCTTCTGCGCACTGGCATTACCTGAGGCAATCGGGTCGTACGTGCTCAGATTCAGGGGCTGGTCGCCGTTGGTCAAACCCAAAGAGCGCGCGACCAATCCGTTGAGCGTCTCCAGGTTGGTGCTGTCATCACCGCTGGCCCTCAGCTGATCGGCCATGTTCTGGACCATGGTGGTCAAGGGGTTGACGATGGTCGAGCCCGCTGGTGCGCTGATCGACAAATTGTTGGGGACGCCCGTGTCGATATTGAAGCCGCCGGTGGCGATGATCGCCCCCGAGGGTGCGCCAGCGGGCAGGAAAAAGTTACCGGCGTCGTCAGTGATGCCAACGAAGAAGTCACCACCGGCTTGCCGATCGACCACGGCATTGCCATTGACATCGATCCACACCTTGGCGTTGCGCATCAGGCCATCGGCGACCGCCCCGGAGGTAAAGCCCTGCGCCGCGTTACCCGCCGTATCAGTCACAAGGTCGGTGCTGCCAGGGGTGTAGGCGACCGTCAGACCGCCGGTGATGGGCGTCGCCCAACCGAGCAGCAGCGTGCGATTGGAAACGGTGGCCGAGACCGTCTGTCCCAAGTCGGTGCCATTGACCTTGATGGCGAAGGCAGCCGTATCGACCGTGGAACTCAGGTTTTCAGAAAACTCGATCCGAAGGCCTGTTTTGTTACCGCTCGCGTCCTTGACCGACGCCATGGACACGATTGCCGGCGCAATAGAGTCAAGCCGGAAAGAGGATGTTCCGGCAGGACTTGCATTGCCTGCCAGATCGGTCGCCACCACGCTGACATTGACCGTGCCATTGCCCAGAGTCGTGAGGTCATCGGCGGTCAGCGTCACCGCAACGGGTGTGGCACCGGCACCCGTGACCGTCTTGCTGACGTTGCTCGCCGTGCCGGTCAAGGTAACCACCAGCGAAGCTTGCGCCTCCGCCACGACCGTCACCACACCGCCGGCAGCCACCGCTTCGGCGGCCGTGGCGCCGCCAGCGACACCCGCGCCGAGAGTCACCGTCGGGGCCACAGGGGCGGACGCATCCAGAACGAAGCTGCCGCTGCCCGCGGTCCCCACATTGCCTGCCAGATCGGTCGCCACCACGCTGACATTGACCGTGCCATTGCCCAGAGTCGTGAGGTCATCGGCGGTCAGCGTCACCGCAACGGGTGTGGCACCGGCACCCGTGACCGTCTTGCTGACGTTGCTCGCCGTGCCGGTCAAGGTAACCACCAGCGAAGCTTGCGCCTCCGCCACGACCGTCACCACACCGCCGGCAGCCACCGCTTCGGCGGCCGTGGCGCCGCCAGCGACACCCGCGCCGAGAGTCACCGTCGGGGCCACAGGGGCGGACGCATCCAGAACGAAGCTGCCCGTACCCTCAGCGCTGCGATTGCCCGCTGCGTCGGTGGCAACAGCTCGGACGGAAATAGTGCCCTCACCCAAGGTCGACAGTTCGGCCTCACTCAGGCTGACCGAAACCGGCGCGGCTGGGCCCGCCCCTTGAACCGTCTTGGTGACAGATCCGCCGCCGGCTCTTGAGAAAGTCACCGCCGTGGACGCACCGGATTCTGCAGCCACCTGAACCACGCCAGCGGCAGCCTCCGCTGCAGTGGCGCCCCCCAAGACCCCAGCACCCAGGGTCAGGACAGGCGCCTGCGGCGCGATGTCGTCCCCCAGATCCACGTTGTCGGCCTTGGTGGATGCGTTATCGCGGATGTCAGTGATCTCGCGCGTACTGCCTTCTCGGATGGCGCTCACCAAATTCGCCTGGGCCAGTACCTGCGCCTTCGCCGCCGCCTGCAAAGCGGCTACGCCAGTGCCCGGCGCGTTTTCAACCACCGCATTGACCGCCACGATCGCCGAGGCCACATCAGTCACAAGATTGGCATCCGCCACAAAAGGCGAAAGAACCTGCCCCACCTGCGCAGCGTC
>CAYPSU010000043.1:3974-22793 GCA_964413475.1 uncultured Polaromonas sp.
ACCCCAGCGGTCAGTCCCAAGGCGTTGACGACCGCCGCTTTTGCCTCGCTGAGCGTCTTGTTGCCCCCCTCCATCAAGGCGGCCACCAAGGTGGTGAGCGGATTGATGACCGTGCTGCCCGCAGGGGCAGCCAACACACCCGAAAAGGATTTGTTGGTTTCGGTATCGGTCCCCCCCCGGGCCAAGAGCCCCAGACCGAGCTGCGAGCTACTCAAATTGACCGTGATGTAGCCCTGGGCATCCGTCCGCCCGTCCACCTGCGGCTCACCGGCGTCGATCACGCCGTCACCGTCAAGATCGAGAAACAGGGTCGCACCCTCAATGGGCCCGTCGACCACTCGCATCCTCGATGAGGTCGCTCCAGTCGAAGGGCCAGCCGGTGCCTCGGGGCTGGCCCCTGCTGGACTGCTCGACCCCCCCGCATTGACTGCCGCCACCGCCACCACCGCCCCACCCACAACCAGCGCCGTCATCGGTACGGCCGCCAGCGCGGCGCCTATCGATCCTGCCACGCCTCCTGCAGTGGCCGAAGCACCGGCGGCACTGCCGGCACTGGCTGCAGACCCCGCCGTCGAGGCGCCGGAGCCGGCGCTCGGGGCGGCCGAAGAGGCCGCTGGCCCAGGGCCAGCACCTGCCTGAGCGACCAGATAGCCTGAACTGCCATCACCGATCGCGATGGGGCTGCCGCTGCCGTCTTGAACGGCAAAGACTTGAAGTTCCGCTTCGGGACCCAAAGCTGGAAGCGGTAACGGGTTGGGTAGAGACTCCGACGCCGAGGCAGCGCCCCGCTCCTCTTGAGCCACCGAGGGATCGGACACCTCGCCCTTTCGCTTTCTTTGGCCCAGCGGAGCCGACGAGGCCCTGGGGCTGGACGAAGACTCGGGGCGTGCTACGGCCACGCGCAGCGCATCGTCCGAAAAACCGGCCTCCGCAGACGCTGCGTCGCGCGCCTTTGCAGGGGCTCTGCCGGTGTCAGAGTTCGAAGGTCGCGCCAGTTTTCCAGCCGAGGTCACAGCGGGCGTCGCTGGCCCACTCGTTCCCTGCGCTCTCGCACCCTCAGATTCCGAAATATCGTTTTGCCCGGTCGGGGGCGAAGAGGCGCGGTCCATTTGAAACATCCCAATGTAAAAATACTTTTTTGAGGCTGGGCAAGCCAGGCGGTCACGCAAGCCATTGCCGCTCTGCTTTCACCTTTTCAGGAAAGCGCGGTGAGTCCAAATGCCCAGCTAAAACGCCCGAATATTCCTCCCTTATTTATACATTTTTTGCAATCGTTTACCAATCTAGTCGGAAGACCCCGGCAAAGCCGTCCACACCCGAAAAAGTAAGTAAAAAAGTATTCTTTTTATGATTCCTTGGAAATCGCTTGACCACTAAAAATTTATAAATAAAGAATATTCATCAAAAAAATACGGATTGGGTCTGGCAAACCGCCCCACCCTAAAAGTTCAGCCGAGCGGCTAAACAGTCGGACGTTTCGCAGGCGCAGAGGAGCCTGGCTGGCGGCCCTGCGGCAGAGTTCCAGCATCCGGATGGAGGGAGCCCTGAGCCTGATCAACCCCAGCAGCGTCGCGCAGACGCTGCAGGCACGCCAGACAGTAATGCGCGCACCAGAGCGATGAAAAGGCAAAGATGAGGGTGTAGACCCAGATGGCCAGAGGCACCAGCAAGGGCGCCATGGCGATGAACATGGCGCCCGAGGCCCACAGCACGCTGGGCAGGGCGCTCAGGTATCCCGTCATCAGGCCAATGATGAGCAGATGGACCCGCTGCTCTCGCATGATGCACTGGCGCTCCTGTGCGCTGGCATGATCGGCCAGACAATCAAAGCTGAGGACGCGGTAAGTGAGCCAGCCCCATATCAAGGGCGGCAGCACCAGCACCATGGGGGGCATCAACCACAGCGGTATGGACAGCAGCAGGGCCAAACAGGCGATCAGGGTAGATCCCAGTGACCAGCCGATGCTGGCCAGCAAGGAGGCCCCTTTGCGGCGCTGCAGATTGGGAAAGCGCCGCTCGGCCACCAGCGCCACCATGGCCGGTGTCATGAAGAAGGCCACCATCAGCAGGCAGACCACCACCATGAAGGGGATGGTGGCAAAAAGCAGGAGCGCGGGCGCCAGGACGCTGCGCAATCGGCCCAGGCCGATGGCCTCCAGGGCGCCGATGGCCCACTGCACCCAAACCCAGGTTTGCAGGTGCAGGCGCAAAGCCTCAACCGCTTGGTCCCAGAAGAAATAGCCCAGGCCCAGCGCCGCCAGGATGGTCACCACCAGCGGCAAAAAGGACAGGGCGATGACCCGGGGGTGCAGGCAATAAACCGCTGCGCGCCAGAAGGCGTCCATGACGGCTTGCATGGTGCTCAGGCCTTTCCAGCCAAGCGCTTGAGTCCTAACCACTGCTGGGCCCACAGACCCGCGCCGTAATCGCGGCGATGGGTCACCTGATCCATCAGGCCGGTCGGGCCATGTCCGAGATCGAAACGTGCGGTGCCGAACAGCATGTCCCACCAGGGCAGCAGCACGCCGTAGTTGTGCTCGCCCGACTCGACGCCGTGATGCGCCCGGTGAAACCGGGGCGTGATCCACATACGCTCGGTCAGGCGGCCCAAGCTCAGCCTGACATTGGCATGCTGCAGGCTCTCGCTGAGCTGGGTCAAGGCCAGCAGCAGCATGAACTGTTCGGGTGCCACGCCAATGAGCTGAGCCGCCACCACCCACAAGAGGTCCACGATCAGGTCGTCAAGAAAATGGTTGCGGTTGTCGCTCCACAAAGTCAATTGCCGCTGTGAATGATGCAGGGCATGGAGCTGCCACCAGATCGGCAAACGGTGCTGGCAGCGGTGTATCCAGTAGGCGAGGAAATCAAAGGCGATCAGGTAAATGAGGAAACTTGCCCAGGGCTGATCGGTCAGTCCGGGCCAGAGTTGGTCCAGGTGCCAGGTGGGCAGTCCTTCGGCGCGCAGCGCGCCCAACAGGCTCTTGAAAAACGGATCCAGGGCAAAGAACAGCGCCAGCCTGAACAGGCCCAGACGATGGATCAGGGTGTAGACGATATCGGTGCGGATCGCGGTGCGATCGCTGAGCTTTTCCAGGGGACGCCAGCGCTGCAGGGGCAACAGAACTGCGACCATGATGAGAATCTGAAACAGGCCCATCAGAAACCAGCCGCAAGCCATGAAGGCATCTTCGAGCAGGTGGCCCAGCCCCAGGCGATGCAGCAGCGGCACCAGCGGCTCAAAAAGAGCCGTCTGCAGATTGGAAAATCCGTCTGAGAAGAAAGTCACAGCCTGATCGATCATGCGCCTCCTTGCATACGCCGAGCGAGTTGGCCACCGCCCTGCACCTCAATCCATTGCCGGTAGTGGGGATGCTCGCGCAAGGTGGCAAAACACAAGCCACGCGCCTTGAGCCCGATGATCAGGGGCTCGAGGACCGCCGGGGCCCAGGGGTCCTGCCTCGACCAGATCCCCAAATGAGCCACCAGTATGTCACCGCCGCGAATGCGGCGCAGCGCCTGATCCAGCAGTCGCTCATTGGGGTAGGTCTGGCTGGGCAGTTCATCCCCGAGAAAGCCCGCTTCAGCCCAGGCCACATGCCGATAACCGCAGTCCTGGGCCGCCCGTAAAAGGGCTGGCGATGTTTTCCCGCCGGGCGCCCTGAAAAGAGGCAAGGGGGTCTGGCCGGTCAGCGCGGACAGGCGCCGGCTGGCGCGATGAAGTTCCTCGCAGTACTGGGCGGCGCTCCATAGGAGCGTCTGGCCTTGCTGGGGGCCGGCCGAAGGCCGGATCCGAAATCGCTTGGGCGACTGCGAGTCGGGCAGATCGGCCAGCCAGTAGGCGTGGTCATGGGTGTGGGAGGCAAAGGCATGACCTTCGTCGGCTCGCGCCTTCCACCAGGCGGCCCACGCATCACCCAGGCTGCCGTCGCCGGTCTGGGTGCGCTCATGGGCAGCGAAAAAGGTCACACGCACATCGTGCCGAACCAGGGTGTTGGCAATCAGGTCGGCCACGCCCATATGCCCGGTGTCAAAGGTCAGGTACACCGCCTGTTTGGGATCGGGGCAGGTCGCACGCGCCTGAAGGGAGCTGCTCCAGGCGAGCACGCTGCCCACAAGAAGGACGGCCGCCAAACCGCGGCCAGGCCAACGCTCAGCGCGGCGCATGATCGAGCGTCCAGACCCCATGGGGGCTTCGACCCACCTTGACCTGCCGCACCAGGCGACCCTGGACCAGATCGACCACCGACAGGCGCCCAGCCCAGCGCGAGGTCACATAGAGCGTCTTGCTGTCGGTGGAGATATCCATGCAATCCGGCCCGGAAGGCACGGCAATCTGCTGCACCACCTGAAGGGTCTGCAAGTCTATCTTGCTGACACTGTTGTGAACGCGGTTGCTGACCCAGACATGCCGGCCGTCACCATGCGCCCGAAAGGCGTGCGCACCAGCGGCCGTGATGATGCGCCCGGTGAGGATCGGCGCGGGCCCCGATACATCAAACACTTCCACCGCATCGCTGCCGGTGAGCGCTACCAGCAGACGCTTGTCGTCAGGCAGGCCGTAAACATCAGCAGGCATCGGGCCGGTGGGCGTTCGCCACCGGATGGACTGCGAGGCCAGGTCGATAGCCACCAGCTCATTGCTGTCCTGCATGGTGACGTAAACGGTGGTGCTGGCCGAATCAATCCACAGATGGCTCGGCGTCTTGCGGGTGGCGATGCGCTTGACCAATATCGGTTGACTGCCATCCCAGCGATACAGGTCTACATGGTGAAGGCGATTGGCCGCCGTCACGAACCACTTCATGTCGGGCGAGAAACGCAGATGGTAGGGATCAAGGATGTCACGCAAGGTGCGTTGCACCTGACCACTGCGCGGATCTATGAAGGTCAGGGAGTCGGCCGCCGCATTGGCCACGATGAGTGATTTCTCGTCGGGGGTCAGATACAGATGATGCGGCTCTTTGCCGGTGACGATACGCCGGGTCTCTGTCCAGGTGAGCGGGTCGATCACGCTGACACTGCTGTCAAAGGAATTGAGTACAAAAATAGGGGCCGGCGTCTGGGCTTGCGAAAACGCGCGCAGAGGCCACAGACTCAAGGCAATACTGGCCAGGGCGGCCCGCCGGCGATCGACTGTCACAACACTTCCTCAACTCGGTTTGGCCCGCTGCAGTTCAGAGTCAAGGCCTTGGATTTCAATGGGGGAAAGTGTAGCCGCCGCCCTGCCAATGAGAGGCGCCAGCGGTATCTACAGCCCCTGAGAATCCAGGGCTTGCAAGTCCGCAGCACTCAGCCAGCGCCATTGCCCGGACGGTAAATCCTCGGGCAGAACCAGTTGACCGATTCGCGATCGGTGCAAACGTTCGACGCGATTGCCCACCGCCGCCACCATGCGCTTGACCTGATGGTATTTGCCCTGGGTCAGGGTCAGGCGCAGCGCACGCTCGGCGGTCATTTGGCAAGCCGCGGCGCGCACAGGATGCGGCTCACGGTCGAGTTTGACACCCGAGAGCAACTGATCCACCTGCCGCTGGTCTACAGGGTGCTGCGTGCAGATGTCATATACCTTGGGCACCTGGTGCCGGGGCGATGTCATCCGGTGGATAAAGCGCCCATCGTCCGACAGGAGCAGCAGGCCCGTCGTATCCTGGTCGAGTCGGCCGACCGCCTGAACGCCCGAAGCTGCGGTACCGGCCCGTTGCCGCAGGGGGGCGGGCATGAGGGTGTACACCGAGGGCCAGGCACCGGGGCGCTGGGAACATTCATACCCCGCCGGCTTGTGGAGCATCAGATAGGCGCGCTCCTGGTAGATCCATTCCACCCCCTGCACCCAAAAGTGCAGGCCCGCAGGCTCAACCGTGGCGCCGGGGTCGTTCACGGGGCGTCCGTCAACGACAACCAGTCCCTGCTGGATGAGGCCAGCGCAAACCCGGCGGGTGCCAAAGCCTTGCGAGAACAGCACGTCCTGAATTTGCATGACTCAATTGTGGCCGAGGGGGCGCAGCTCCCAAAGGTTCAAGCATGCTCTGTGACCGGGCCTGCAGGAGCGCCACCCTAGGCGCGATAGAGCATCCGATGCGCGATGGGGTATCGCAATTGACCGAGCCGGACCCTACTCTTCCTGTCCTGGGGCTGCATAGGTGATCAGCTGGTAGCCAAACCCATGCACCGAACGCAACCGAATCCGGGATTCGGCACCCAGGCTCAAGCGGGAACGAACGCGCGAAATGTGAACATCCAGCGTCCTCGAGAAAGGGTCGTCCTCACGCCCCCAGATCTCTTGCATCAGACGCTCGCGCGAGATGGATCGGTCCGAGTTTTCGAAAAGAAAACGCGCCAACTCAAACTCCTTACCGGAGAACTGCGCCTTGCCGCCTTCCCAGGTGATGAAGCGTGAAAGGGGGTCAAAGGTGTAACCGTTGAAGGTCTGCGGTCCAGCGGGCTGTTTGGCTGGATAGATGCGCCTTTGCAAGGCCGTCACCCGGGCCAGAAATTCGGCCGGCCGCAGGGGCTTGACGCAGTAATCATCAGCGCCTGCCTCCAAAGCGGTGACGATAGCCTGCTCATCATGCACGGCCGTCAGAAAAATCACCGGCGTCTCGCCCTGGAAAGAGGCGCGCAAATGCTTGAGCACCTTGATGCCATCCTGGTCTGGCAGCCGCCAGTCGAACACCAGCAGGTCAAAAGTGTTGCGATTGAGCGCCGGCAGGAAAGTCCGCGCCGAGTTGAATACGGCGCTCGTATGCCCAGCTGACTGCAAGACATCGGCCAGATGATTTGCCAGCAATGTATCGTCTTCAAGAATACCGATGTGCATGTTTGAAGATCCTGCAGGAAAACTTGGATTTAGCGCTCGTTTAAAGCTCCGGAAAAAGACTTGATCACCGGCTTGAGCAGGTAATTCATCACGCTGCGCGTGCGCGTCTTGACGTCAATGGTAGCCGTCATGCCGGGCTTGAGCGGGACACGCGCCAGCATCTGGTTACTTTGCTGTGAATCGATTCGGACATGCGCCCGGTAGGAACTGATGCTTTGACCATTGGGCCCCTGCTCTACCAGGGTGTCGGAGCTGATGTACGTCAATTTGCCTATCAGCATCCCATAGACGGAAAAATCGAAGGCATCGAGCTTGACCTGCACCGGCAGCCCGAGTTCGAGCTGCCCTATATCGACCGGGTTTATTTTTGCCTCAATGACCATGTCGCCGTCGGTCGGGGAAAGCTGCATCAGTTCATCGCCGGCGCGCAACACGCCACCCACGGTATTGACCCGCAGAAACTTGACGATCCCAGCAACCGGTGCGACCAGCTCGGTATGCTCAAGCACACTGCGCCGCTCCTCAAGTTTGTGCAACTGCGAACTCAGGTCATCTTCCAGGCGAGTGACTTCAAGCCGCGCCTCTTGAACATACTTGTTGCGAGTCTCGCTCAGGCGGGCCTCAAGCTCGCTGACCTGACGCATGGCGCGCATGACCTCGATGCGACTGACATCACCCGCCCCCAAAAGTGAGCGGGTCATCTGCAATTCTTCACGCGCCAGCTTCAAGGCATCCTCGAGGGCAGAAGTGGCGTCTTCGAGACTGGTCCGCTTTTGGGCATACAAGCGCTCTTGAGCAGCCAGAAACTCGGGGAAAGCTCTCAAGGAGGGCGGAAAAACGGGCTTGGTATTCATGGATTCAGCGCGGGCGCGAATGAGAGCCGCTTGCAAGGCCGCCGCCTTGGACCGGCTCTCCTGATAAGAGGCGCTGCTGCGATCTCTCTCCAGAGAGGCCAAGCGCTGACCGGGCTTGACCTCCTGGCCTTCCTGAACCAGGATTTCTGCCAACACGCCGCCGTCGGCCGCCTGAATAATCTGGGTGCGAGCGCTGGCAATGACCGTTCCCTGAGCCCTGACCGTTTGATCCACCTCGAACCACGCCGCCCAGGCGATAAAAGTGACGAACATGGCGGCCATCACCAATGTGATGGAAAGGCGAAAACCAGATTTACGATCGCTCATGCCCCTGCTCCTTGCACCGCCGGTGGGGCCGCATTTTCTGGAGCAGCAGCCGCCGCCGGCTGCGGCTGGCGCGGTGCACTCAACTTCTGCAATACAGCATCCCGCGGGCCGTCCAACACGATCTGGTGATTGGCGACCACGATGATACGACTGACCAGGCGCAGCAGCTCGGGCTTGTGGGTAACCACCACCAGCACATCGTCGGGCAACAAGGTCCGCGACAGGGCTCCGATCAGGTTTTGCTCCAGGGCGCTGTCCATTGAAGCCGTCGGCTCATCGAGCAACCAGATACGCGGCCGGCGCAGGAACACCCGAGTCAGGTTGACCAACTGCCTTTGGCCCGAGGACAGACCGGTTCCCCCCTCATGGATCAGTTGTTGCAGGCCTTGCGGGTGAGAGCTGATGACCGACTGCATCAGGCCAGTCAGGCGCGCGGCTTCGAGGATGACATCATCTCCCGGATCAATCAGGCCCAGGATCAGATTTTCACGCAGGCTGCCGGCAAACAGGCGCCCCTCCTGCTGCAAGTAACCCACCCGCTCTGCCAGCGCCGGCTTGGAAACATGCGCCAGGTCCAGCCCGTCAATCTTGACCGTGCCCGATTGCGGCTTGTACATGCCGCTGAGCAACCTCAGCAGCGTGGTCTTGCCAGACCCAATAGGGCCGAGAACGCCCACTCGCTCGCCAGGGCGAATCTGCAGCTCGTTAACCACCAAGGCCTGGCCCTGACCATAGGAGGCGACTACTTTTTCCATGGCATAGTGACCCCGCAGGGTATGCGGCGCAATCGCCTGCTCCTGCCCATGGTGATCGTCCTGCAAGTTCCACAGGCGATCAAGGCCTTGCAGGGCCGTGCGGGTGTGCGCCCACTGAATCAGCCGGTCAGGCAAGGCAGCGACCGGGCCGAGCACGCGCCCCGAAAGGATAGAGCATGCGATCAGGGCACCCATGGTGATCTCGCCGCGGGAAATCATCAGCGATCCAGCGGCCACCAGCAACACATAGGAGACCTGCTGCAAAGCAGCTGCCAGAAACTGGGAATATTCGCTGACCCGGCGGGTCTGCTGCTCCACGTCACGGGCTTCATCCGTGGTCGAGATCCAGCGCGAAAGCATGCGCCATCCGCTCTGACCGGATTTGATGGTCTCGGCCCCCTCCACCGTTTCCACCAGCAGGCCGGTCTTGAAATTGCTGGCGGCAAAAGACTTTTTGCTCAAGGCATCGACGCGGCGCCGGTAGAACAATCCGATGGTCAAAGACAGGCAGAAAAAAACCAGGGGGATCAAGCCCAGCCAACCCCCAATCCAAACAATGACCAGCAAGAAAAGCAGCGCAAATGGCACGTCAATCATGAGGTGGGCAGTCAGCGAAGTGAGGAAACTTCGGACCATTTCGTAGCCCTTGAGCTGACTGGCGAGCGAACCCACGCTGCGCGGTAGTTGATCGAGCCGTATGGCCAGGAAGCGGGTATAGACCTCTCGCGCCAGCTTTTGATCGACCTGGTCGACCAGCTGCTCAAAAACCCGAGATCGCGCCAGTTTGGCCAGCGTCTCAAAAACGATGGCCAGCAAAACGCCCAGGGTGAGCACCCACAGGGTTTGGCTGGCCCCGGTGGGTACCACGCGGTCATAGACCTGCATGCTGTAGAAAGAAGTGGCCAGCGCAATCGAATTGATCAGGAACCCGCCCACGACTCCTTCGACCCAGATACGCTTGCGCGAAAAGATCTCACGGCGAATCAGCCGGTAAATCTCGCTGGCTGAAGGGTCAAAGGGGCGAGCCATCTTGAGCTTGACCGCCTGCCAGTCCACCAACGCGTGCAAAGGCGTCTCAACCCAGCGATTGGCCTGCGGGTCATAGGAGTCGGTCAGCCATTCGTTCTGGGCCGTCCGGCCACGCAACAAGGCCCAGCCTCGATCAGGCCTGTAAATGAGACAAGGACAATCGGAGGGATCGACCGAGCCGCCCCTGATCCAACGTGGCTTGGGCAACTGCAACTTCTCGACCAGCTCACCGATCACCTCCCGGGGCGAGGCATCCGCCGGATCCGGTTCGGCGCCACCGGGCTGTTCCAGAATGGCCTGCAAGGCCAGACGATCAACCGGCTCTGACTGAATCTGCGCCAAGCGCATGAGCAGGGGAAATAGAGGATTCACGATCTAAGCCCCTCAACGAGAATTAAAGACAGGGGCCGGTCCCAGCCCCGACAACACGGCCGGAACACCTTCAGACAGCACGACCAGGCGCCAAGTGGCCATCACATAGGTCACATTGACGTCGGCAAGCGAAGTTTGGGCCTGGGACAGTTCGCGGGCTGCGTTCATGACTTCGACCCAGGTCTTGCGGCCGGCCAGGAACTGACGATCCCAGGAGTTCACCATGTCCCGCGTCAGACTCAGGCCGGCTTCCAGACTTTTGCGTCGCTGCACCTGGGTCAGTGCCGAGACATGCTCCAGGGTGACTTGCTCAATGAGATTGCGTCGACTCGATTCAAGCTCGGCCTGCAAGGCCTGCACCCTGGCCAGGGCCCCTTCCACCGCGGACTGGGCTGAAAGTCCCGCCCCGGGCGTGGCCGACAGCCCGATAAAAAACCGATTGGCCGAGCTTGGCCCGACCGAGCTGAAGCTGCCTTGCTGATGTTCGGCACGGGCATAAACTTCCGGCATCATCTGCGCCTTGCGAACTTCAACATCCATTTCCTGCTGACGGATCTGAGCCTGCAGTTTCGCAGCCGTGGGGCTGTTGATCCAGGCCTTCTCCAGGGACTCCTGCAATTGGAGAACGGGCTCAACTGGCGCGACCACCAGCGCCCCTAGCCCCGGCCCTTCCAAGCGTCGGCCTGTGAGTTGCTCCAGGCGCGCCAAGGCTGAAGCCTGCTGAGCCTTGGCCACCGCCGCTTCGGCCTGAACCTGCTCCAGACGGCCCTGGGCCAGCACATCGTCAGCCACCGCCGACAAACCGCCCTCCACCCTGCGACGAATCAATGCCACCAGTCGCTGGTGGGTTTCCACGCTCTCCTGCAAGGCCAGAGACTTCTGCTCGCCGGCCTTCCACTCGCCCCATGCGGCAATGGTGCGCAAGGCCACTTGCTGGCGGCTCTCCTCGAATTGAGCTTGCGCCACCGCGACCGAGGCCTCCGCCCGGCTGACGCCAGCGGTCAATCGGCCGGCCGTCCAAAGCGGTTGCTGCAAGCGAAAGGTGATCACCCGACCGTCCCGGTTGCTGTAACTGGCGTCGCCGTTGGAGGCATTGACTTGCTCGACGGAAACCGAAGGTGTCGGGTAGAACTGCCAGATGGCCCCTTTCACATCAGCCTGAGCCGCACCAATCAGGCGCGTCTGACTTTGAAGCAGAGGATTGCCCTCGAAGGCCATGTTGAGCAAGCCAATCATGCCCGAGGCCTGCGCCGGCGAAAGGGTCAGCGCGAAAACACAGGCGGTCAGACAGAAGCAGACAACAGGGCGGGCGAGCATGCGCAAAAGGGGACTTCCGGAAAATGACCCGTCCGCGACAACCCTTCCAAACTGACGGTCGAAAACGGCGGAAAGATCAGGCCGGGGACAACAGACCTGCGCGGATGCAGTACAGATGAGCAATTATGTCGCAAGACCTGTCATCGACCCACAGGATGAGCACCAACGATCGCATCGCAGACATAAAAAAACCCCGATGGCGCCGCCTATCGGGGGTTTTGAATTGGTCGGTGTGAAAGGATTCGAACCTTCGACCCCTTGCACCCCATGCAAGTGCGCTACCAGGCTGCGCCACACACCGAAGCAAGTGATTATAACGGCGCAGCCGTGGGCTCAGTGCGCCAGCTGGGGTTCGGCACTGAGCAGGACCCGAATCTCCGAAAGCTCGCGACGCATCCACTCAAGGCCATCACTGGACATCGCAGAAAAGCTGGCGGCCACCACTTGAAAACTGTCCTCTTGCATCGGATCGCCTGCCGGCACAAACCCGTCGGCCCTCACCATGCCGTCCATCGTGCCCTGCCCACTGCGACGGCGGTCGCGCTCGGCCTGCACAAACTCCTGTAACTTGTTGCGGGCACCGCTGATGGTGAAGCCTTGCTCGTACAGCAGGTCACGGATGCGCCGGATCATGAGTACCTCATGATGCTGGTAGTAACGACGGTTACCGCGACGCTTCATCGGCTTGAGTTGCGTGAACTCCTGCTCCCAGTACCGCAGCACATGCGGCTTGACGCCACAGAGCTCACCGACTTCACCGATGGTGAAGTAGCGTTTGGCCGGGATGGGGGGGAGCGCGGACACCAGTTGCATGAGAAGGAATTCGGCGGGGAGGCAAATCTACTTCAAGTTCACCGCCAGCGCAATGATTGCGCGAAAAAAATTTAGGGAAGGACGCGAAGCCAGGAGCCTGGGAGCAGCATCAGGGATGCTGAATCTGCTCCTTGAGCTTGAGGCTGGCATGAAATGTCACCACCCGGCGAGCCTTGATCGGCACCTCCTGCCCGGTACGCGGATTGCGCCCAGGACGCTGCGCCTTGGTACGAATCTGGAAATTGCCGAAGCTGGAAATCTTCACATCCTGACCCTCAACCAGACTGTCGGAGATGAGGTCGAAAAAGGCGTCGACCATATCCTTCGATTCGCGCTTGTTCAAACCGATTTGGTCAAACAGCAATTCGGCCAGGTGAGCCTTGGTCAGGGCTGGAGTCTCCAGCGTTTGAACGGACAGTTCCATATCGGCAAATTGCGTTGATCGTTCAAGCCATACTCGGCGGGCACTCACGCCCGCAGCCTGGCGCCCACAGCAGCCTGCAATCGGTCCACCACCGCACTGACGGCCCGATCAATCTGTTCATCGGTCAGTGTAGCGTGATCGTCGCAAAGCACCAATCGCACCGCAAGACTCTTTTCCCCTATGGCCAGGCCCGCCCCCGTCTGCTTGGGGCGGTAAACATCGAACAGGGTGGCCGACCGCAACAAGCCTGCGGTTGAGGCCGCCTGAATATGGTGCATGAGCTGATCGTGCGTCACCGCCTCGGGCACGATCACCGCAATATCGCGCTCGACCGCCTGCTGCCGGGTGACGGCCGAGAAGACAGGCACAGGCCGGCCGAGCACCGCCTGCAGGTCCAGCTCGAACAGCACCGGCGCGGTGCTCAGTTCGTAGCTCTGACGCCAGCGTGGATGCAGTTGACCCACCACACCGATAGATTGGCCAGCCACGATCACGCGCGCGCTGCGACCCGGATGCAGGGCCGGGTGGGTACAGGGTTCAAAGGTCAGACCGACCGGCGCCAGCAAGGTCTCCAAGTCACCCTTGACGTCGAAGAAGTCCACCAGGCGCGTCTCCTGCGCCCAGCCGGCCGGCTCGAGCGGGCCGCTGGCCAGTCCGCCCACGCGCAAGGGCTGGTTGATGCCCGCCACCGTGCGGTCGCCCTCCGGTACGCTTGCATCGCGCAAGAAGACGCGACCGACCTCGAACACCCGCAAGCGTTCGGCCTTGCGATCCTGATTGAACTTGAGCACCTGCAAAAGCGATCCGATCAGGCTAGATCGCATGACGCTCATCGGGCTGGCAATCGGGTTGAGCAAGCGAATGGGCGCGCCATTGCCGGCCAGCTCATGCTCCCATCGCTCTTGCACAAAGCTGAAATTGATGGTTTCCTGGTACCCCAGGGCTGCCAGGCTGCGTCGCAGCGCATAGGCGCTGCGCTCGGACTCCGGCCGCAAGCGGGCGCTGATGGGGGCCTGGGGCGGCGTCTGGGGCAGCGCCTCGTAGCCCACCATGCGAGCGACCTCCTCGATCAGGTCTTCTTCAATCTGCAGATCAAAGCGATAGCTCGGCGGCTTGACGGTGACGGTGCCATCGCCCTGCTCGAGCTTTAGCCCCAAACGCTCGAGCGCCTGCACACACTGCGCCTGGCTCAAGGGCATACCGATCACCTTGCAAGCCCGTGCAACCCGCAGCGTCACAGGCGCAATATCGGGCATGTTGACGCATTGATCGTCGATGGGGCCGCAGCGGGTTTGATCGGTGCCACAAATCTGCAGCACCAGCTCTGTAATCCGTTCGATATGGTCGACCGTGGTCGCCGGATCCACCCCGCGCTCGAAACGGTGCCCGGCGTCGGTGGAGAAGTTGAAACGGCGCGAGCGACCGGCCACCGCGCGCGGCCACCAGAAAGCGGCCTCCACGTAAATGTGCGTGGTGTCATCTGAAACGGCGGTGGCGTCACCGCCCATGATGCCCGCCAGGGACTCCACATGGTGGTCATCGGCAATCACCCCCACCGTCTCATCCAGCGAGACGGTCTGGCCATTGAGCAGCTTGAGGGTCTCGCCCGATCGGCCCCAGCGAACATCAAGCCCGCCCCCAATCTTGTCCAGATCAAAGATGTGCGAGGGTCGCCCCAACTCAAACATCACGTAGTTGGAAATATCGACCAGCGCATTGACCGACCGCTGGCCGCAACGCGCCAGGCGCTCGACCATCCAGGCCGGCGTGGCGGCGCCAGGATCGACATGCCGAATCACGCGGCCGGAAAAACGTCCGCACAGATCAGGCGCACTGACACGCACCGGCAGCCGCATCGGGTCATTGACGGTCGCCGGTTTGAAGACCGGGTGCTTCAAGGGGGCGCCGGTCAGCGCCGACAGTTCGCGCGCGACCCCGTAGACGCTCAGGCAATGCGCCAGATTGGGGGTGAGCTTGAGCGTCAGCAAGGTATCGTCGAGCCGCAGGTACTCGCGCAGGTTTTGCCCCACTGGAGCGTTGGACGGCAGCTCAAGCAGACCCCCGTGGTCGTCGGAGAGCTTGAGCTCGCGCGCCGAACACAGCATGCCCTGACTTTCAACGCCCCGCAGTTTGCCCACCTGAATCGAAAAAGGTCGGCCCTGCTCATCCGGGGGCAGTTGCGCGCCCACCAGCGCACAGGGCACCTTGATCCCGACACGGGCGTTGGGCGCACCACAAACAATGTTCAGCAGACTGCCCAGGCCCGCGTCGACCTGACACACCCGCAGCTTGTCAGCGTTCGGATGGGGGGCCACCTCGCGGATATGGGCCACCACCACGCTCGAAAAAGGCGGCGCCACCGAGGACAGCTCTTCCACCTCAAGCCCGCCCATGGTGAGCGTGTCGGCCAATTGCTGGGTCGAAAGTGAAGGGTTGCAGAACTCGCGCAACCAGGATTCTGGAAACTGCATGGAATCAGATCTCGTTCAGCGTAAGGCGATCGGGCGGACGGCAGGCGGCTTCATTTGAACTGCGAAAGAAAGCGGATATCGCCATCGAAAAAAAGCCGCAGGTCATTGATGCCGTATCGCAGCATGGTCAGGCGATCGGGCCCCATCCCAAAGGCAAAGCCGATGTAGCGCTCAGGGTCGAGCCCCATATTGCGCACCACGTTTGGATGCACTTGCCCAGACCCGGCCACCTCCAGCCAGCGCCCGGCCAGCGGCCCCGACTGGAACTGGATGTCAATCTCGGCGCTCGGTTCGGTGAAGGGGAAGAAGCTGGGACGGAAGCGCAAGACCAGATCGTCCATCTCGAAGAAGGTCCGGCAAAAGTCGGTAAAAACGACCTTCAGGTCCTTGAAACTGACGTTCTCGCCAATCCAAAGGCCTTCGCACTGATGGAACATGGGCGAATGCGTGGCATCGCTGTCGACCCGGTAGGTGCGTCCCGGCGCGATGACGCGAATCTCGGGCATGGGCTGCCCCGCATCGAGGCGGGCCCGATGGGCCTTGACATGCTGCACCGCATAGCGGATCTGCATCGGGCTGGTATGAGTGCGCAGCAACAGCGGCGCCTTGGGAGTGCCGCCCTCGACATAAAAAGTGTCATGCATCGACCGCGCCGGATGATCCTCGGGCGTGTTGAGCGCGGTGAAATTGAACCAATCGGTCTCGATCTCCGGCCCCTGAGCCACATCAAAGCCCATGGATGCAAAAATCGATTCGATTCGCTCCAAGGTCAGCGTCACAGGATGCAGACCACCGCTGCCTGCCTGCCGTCCGGGCAAGGTGACGTCCAGCGCCTCCGCCTTGAGTTGCGCATCGAGTTCAGCTTGAGCCAGGGCGCCCCGGCGGTCGGCCAGCGCCTGTTCAATGGCCTGCTTGGCCTGGTTGATCAGGGCGCCGCGTGATTTTTTTTCTTCGGGGCTCAGAGTCGCCAGCCCCTTCATGAGTTCGGTCACGCGGCCGGCTTTGCCCAGGAACAAGGCCTTGGCGTTTTCAAGATCGGCCGGACTGGCCGCCGACTCAAAACTCAGCCTGGCCTGATTGACCAGATCTTCAAGTTGCGTGGAAGAGCTCATGTTCTTGCGCGAATAGAACAACCCGGCACATCCCCAGGCTGTAGCCATGAAAAAAGGCCAGAGCTGATCAAGCCCCGGCCCGCTTTCACGTCACGCCGCCCCAATCGGGGCGGGCGCAACGGCTGTTCGATCAGGCCGCCAGGCGAGACTTGACCTGAGCCACGATGGCACCGAAAGCGGCGCTGTCGTGGATCGCCAGGTCAGAGAGCACCTTGCGATCAATCTCGATACCGGCCTTTTTCAGACCGTTGGCGAACTGGCTGTAGCTCAGGCCGAAGGAACGGCTGGCCGCATTGATACGCGCAATCCACAGTTGGCGGAACACGCGCTTTTTAGTGCGACGGTCGCGATAGGCATACTGGCCGGCCTTCATCACCGCCTGCTTGGCGACGCGGAAGACATTGCCGCGGCGACCGCGGAAACCCTTGGCCAGGGCGAGAACTTTCTTGTGACGAGCGCGGGCGGTTACACCACGTTTGACGCGAGGCATGTGAGTACTCCTTCTTCGTCGGGTTCAAATGCCCATGCCGGGCAACATCTGCGCCATGTGACCCATATTGGTCTCATGAACACCGACCGGACCGCGCAGGTGACGCTTGTTCTTGGTGGACTTTTTCGTCAGGATGTGGCGCTTGAACGCCTGGCCGCGCTTGACGCTGCCTCCCGGACGAACGCGAAAACGCTTTTTCGCGCTGCTCTTGGTTTTCATCTTGGGCATTGCTGCTCCTTCTTATTTGTGCTCGTGAGGCGCTGCGAACCGTTTCACAGACTTGTAGGCCCCGAGCCACTTGTTCAGGCACCCAACCCTAAGGTCGGCTACCGTGGGGCGCAGATTATCCCACGCCCCGGGCGGCGGCTCTCGCCTCCGCATTTTTTGACCCCGCCGACTGCTTGCCAGCGCCAGCCGGGCCTCATTACTTCGTCCCCTCAGTCCTTGACCGCCACCGCGACCGCCTCAACCGGTGCAGCCACCTTGGCAGCGCCGCCCGCCTTGCGCTTGCCCGGCGCGATCATCATGATCATCTGCCGGCCCTCAAGCTTGGGGAACTGCTCAACGATGATGCTGTCGGCCAACTCATCACGGATTCGCGCCAGCAGGGCCAGCCCCAACTCCTGGTGCGTGATCTCGCGCCCCCTGAAACGCAGCGTGATCTTGCATTTGTCTCCATCATCAAGAAAGCGCCGGATGTTGCGCAGTTTGATGTTGTAGTCCCCATCATCGGTTCCCGGCCGGAACTTGATTTCCTTGACCTCGATCACCTTCTGTTTGGACTTGGCCTCGGCAGCACGCTTTTGCTCGGCATACTTGAACTTGCCGTAATCGATCAGCCTGCACACCGGTGGAACCGCCGTCGGCGAGATTTCCACCAGATCGACATCGGCATCACCGGCCAGCCGCAGGGCCTCCATCAAAGAGACCACACCGATAGGTTCATTGTCCGGGCCCATGAGGCGGACCTCGGGAGCCATGATTTCACGGTTCAAGCGGTGCTTGCGTTCCTCGCGTTGGCGACGGTCACGAAATTCTGTAGCGATGGTTGCTGTCCTTCAAACATTGCCACACCAGCCGTGGCCGCTCGTACTCGCAGGCGACAGTTCCGACCTGCCCTGTCATGGCGCAGGAATGTTCGGATCAGGATTTGTTGGCGATGTCCGAAGCAATCTGCGCAGAAAAGGCTTCGATCGACATCACACCCAGGTCCTTGTTGCCTCGGGCACGCACCGCCACCGAGCCGGCCTCCTTTTCCTTGTCTCCGACGACCAGGATATACGGATGCTTTTGGAGCGAGTGCTCGCGTATTTTATACGTGATTTTTTCGTTGCGCAGGTCCAGATCCACCCTAAGCCCTTGATTTCTCAGCGTTTTGGCAATTTCCCGACAGTAATCGGCCTGCGCGTCGGTGATGTTGAGCACGCAAACCTGGACCGGCGCCAGCCAAACCGGCAGGGCGCCGGCATGCTGCTCTATCAATATGCCGATGAAACGCTCAAGGCTACCCACAATGGCCCGGTGCAACATGACCGGACGGTGCCGGTGGCCATCCTCGCCCACATACTCGGCATCCAGGCGCTCGGGCATGGAGAAGTCGACCTGTATGGTTCCGCACTGCCACTGCCGGCCCAGCGCGTCCTTGAGGGTGTACTCCACCTTGGGCCCGTAGAAAGCGCCGTCGCCGGGCGCGATTTCGAAGGTACAGCCCGAAGCGCGCAGGCTCTGCATCAACGCATGCTCAGCCTTGTCCCAGCTCTCGTCAGAGCCAATGCGCTTTTCAGGCCGGGTCGCCACCTTGTAAATGATGTCCTTGAAGCCAAAGTCGGCATACACCTTTTGCAGCAAGGCGGTGTAGGCCACGCACTCGGTCAGGATCTGATCTTCCGTACAAAAAATATGACCATCGTCCTGGGTAAAGCCCCGCACCCGCATGATGCCGTGCAAGCCGCCCGAGGGCTCATTGCGGTGGCACTGCCCAAACTCTCCATAACGCAGCGGCCGGTCGCGGTAGCTCTTGCTGCCCTGCTTGAAGATC
>CAYPSU010000044.1:0-269 GCA_964413475.1 uncultured Polaromonas sp.
CAGCGCCGCATCATCCGCCGCGCGATTCGTCACGGCTACAAGCTGGGCCAGAAAAAGCCCTTCTTTCACAAGCTGGTGGCCGAGTTGGACCGGCTCATGGGCCAAGCGTACCCGCGCCTGCGCGAGCAGGCGCAGCGCGTCACCGAGGTGCTCAAAGCCGAAGAGGAGCGCTTTTACGAGACTCTGGAAACTGGCATGCAGATTCTTGACACCGCGCTGGCCGGCGGTGTCAAACTGCTGCCCGGTGAGGTGGCCTTCAAGCTGCACGA
>CAYPSU010000044.1:279-22346 GCA_964413475.1 uncultured Polaromonas sp.
CACCTACGGCTTCCCGCTGGACCTGACCAACGACGTCTGTCGAGAGCGCGATGTCAAGGTGGACGAAGCCGGCTTTGCCGCCGCGATGGACAAGCAAAAGTCCCAGGCCCGCGCGGCCGGCAAGTTCAAGATGGACAAGGCGCTGGACTACGCCGGTGCCGGCAATGCATTTGTCGGCTACGAGCAGTTGCAGGCCAGCGCCAAAGTGCTGGCGCTTTTTTGGGAAGGTTCCCCAGTGGCTGCGCTCAAGGCTGGACAGCAGGGCGTGGTGGTGCTCAGCAGCACCCCGTTCTATGCTGAAAGCGGTGGTCAGGTGGGTGACGAGGGCTTGATCAGCGCCGGTTCGGCCCGCTTTGTGGTGGCCGATACCCAGAAAATCAAGGCTGATGTGTTCGGTCACCACGGCATGGTCGAGCAGGGCACGCTGGCGGTGGGCGATGCTGTCCAGGCCAGCGTCAACCTGGCCCTGCGCGCGGCCACCGTGCGCAACCACAGCGCCACCCACCTGATGCACAAGGCCCTGCGCGAGGTCCTGGGCGCTCACGTGCAGCAAAAGGGCTCTCTGGTCAACGCCGAGCGCACCCGCTTCGACTTTGCACACCATGCGCCGGTCACTGACGAGCAAATTCGCCAGATCGAAGCGCGGGTCAATGCCGAAATCCTGGCCAATGCGCAGACGCAGGCGCGGGTGATGGACATCGAGTCGGCCCAGAAGACCGGCGCCATGATGCTCTTTGGCGAGAAGTATGGCGAGACCGTGCGGGTGCTGGACATCGGCTCCAGCCGTGAACTGTGCGGCGGCACGCATGTCCAGGCCACCGGCGACATTGGCCTGTTCAAGATCGTGGCTGAAAGCGGCGTGGCCGCCGGCGTGCGCCGCATCGAGGCGGTCACCGGCGCAGGTGCGCTGGCCTATCTGCAATCGTTGGAAGACACCGTCGCGCAGGCCGCTGTTTCACTTAAGGCGCCAGCCGAGCAGCTGAGCAGTCGCATCGCGCAGGTGCTCGAGCAGGTCAAGACCCTGGAAAAAGAGCTGGCTGCGCTCAAAGGCAAGCTCGCCTCCAGCCAGGGCGATGAGTTGCTGGCGCAGGCGGTCGATGTGAAGGGTCTGAAGGTCTTGGCCGCGCGCCTGGAGGGTGCAGATGCCAAGGCTCTGCGTGAGACCTTGGACAAGCTCAAGGACAAGCTCAAGACGGCGGCCATTGTGCTGGCGGCGGTCGACGGCGATAGGGTTCAGATTGCGGCCGGCGTGACCGCTGACAGCACCGGCAAAGTCAAGGCTGGTGAGCTGGTCAACTTTGTGGCCCAACAAGTCGGCGGCAAGGGCGGTGGCAAGCCCGATATGGCGATGGCCGGCGGTACCGATGCCAAAGCGCTCCCGCAGGCCCTGGCCAGCGTACAAGCCTGGGTGGCCGAGCGGCTCTGATCGCCCGCGCCTGGCCGGCGCGGGCCACCCCCGCTAGAAAGACCGAAACGCGCCAGGCCAAGGGCGCCAAGGGCATGAGGATCAAGATTCGCGCGACCATCTGCCTCGATGCGCCCATGATGCGGCCAGTCTATGAGCAGCGTCAGATCAGCGAGGGGGCCGATCTCCATTGGCCTGAGCGCCAGAGCTTTGTGCGTGCTTGCTCGGCGCAAGCCAAGGCGCAATGCATGTTTTCGCATCTCAAGTGAAGCAGCGGGACGGTTGGCGCCGGTAGAGGCCTGGGCTGAACCCTCCGGCGCCTAGCGCCCCTGCCCGTCATTGGATGTCCACTGAAGCTCCAGGCCACTGGTAAACGAGCGCTGCTGGCCCGTGACGGGATCCTTGAACGACAAGGACAGGGCCAGCAGTTGCAGCGGCTGCCTGTAGTCTTCGGGCTGGCCAGGTCCTCTGAGTACATCAGGATAGAACTGGTCGCCCCGAATCGACAGACCCAGGGCATTCATGTGCACTCGCAGCTGATGGCGTTTGCCGCTGCGTGGTTTCAGCTCATAGAGGGCCTGCGGGCCAGCGCGATCAAGCAGGTCGATGCGGGTCTGACTGTTGGGCGGGCCATCCTCTTCACGCATGCGGTAAAAACGTTCGCCGTCTTCCACGATGCGGCTGCTTCTCTCGACCGGAAAGGACAGGCCGGGCGGCGGTGCCTCAGCGATGGCTCTGTAGGTTTTGTGGACCTGCTGGTGGCGAAACAGCTTTTGGTAGGCGTCCCGGTCTTGCGGCCTCTTGCTCAAAACCACCAGACCCGCCGTTTCGCGGTCAATGCGGTGCAGCGGGCTGAGGTTGGCGCAGCCCAGCCGGTCCTTCAGGCGCACCAGCAGGGTCTCGCGCACATAGCGTCCACCCGGTGTGACCGGCAGGAAATGGGGTTTGTCGGCCACCACCAGCCATTCATCCTCGAAGACGATCTGCTCGGTAAAGGGGATCGGCGCTTCATCGGGAAGATCGCGCCAGTAGTAAACCCGGGCGCCGGGGCTGTAGGGCG
The DNA here is from genome assembly GCA_964413475.1 of uncultured Polaromonas sp. Classification (GTDB taxonomy): domain Bacteria; phylum Pseudomonadota; class Gammaproteobacteria; order Burkholderiales; family Burkholderiaceae_C; genus Polaromonas. The sequence goes on from CAYPSU010000044.1 coordinate 2,745, forward strand.
CTTGGGGGGGCAGGGGCAAACCGGCTTCGTCCAGTACCGCACCGGCCTGCATGCGCTGCATCCACTGTTCGCGGCCGATGGTGGGCAGTCTTTCGGCCAGATGATCCAGGACCGTGGGCCAGGGACTGCTGCGCAGCCGGGGCAGCGACAGGCAACTGGCCGAGACGCCGCGTCGCATATCGATGGCCGGATTCTTGGGCAGATGGGCCATGCGCGTGAGTGGGCCTCGATGGAATTCAGAGCGTGTTTTCAGCGCCGTTTGAACACCAGATCCCAGACGCCGTGGCCGAGTTTGAGGCCACGATGCTCAAACTTGGTCAGCGGCCGATAGTCGGGCTTGGGCGCGTAGTCCGATGCCGTGTTCTCGAGCCAAGGTTCGGTCGACAGCACCTGCAGCATCTGCTCGGCATAAGGCTGCCAGTCGGTAGCGCAGTGCAAATACCCGCCTGGCCTGATACGGGTGACCAGGCGGTTGACGAAGGCAGGCTGGATCAACCTTCGTTTGTGATGTCGTGCCTTGTGCCAGGGGTCGGGAAAGAAGATGTGGACGCCATCGAGTTGTCCGGGCGCGAGCATGTGTTCCAGCACCTCAACCGCATCGTGCTGGATGATGCGGATGTTGGAGATGTCCCCCTCGCCGCAGCGCTTGAGAAGCGCTCCCACGCCGGGCACATGCACCTCGCAACAGAGAAAATTGTCCTGCGGTCGTTGCTGCGCGATCCGGGCCGTGGCATCGCCCATGCCGAAGCCGATTTCAAGGATCAGGGGAGCCGAGCGGCCAAAGGTGGCGGTGGGCTCCAGCAGAGCCTGTTGGTAGGGGAGCAGAAAGCGCTGGCCGTACAGGTCGAAGGCGCGCACCTGGCCAGTGCCCATGCGACCTGCGCGCAGCACGTAGCTCTTGATGGTGCGCATGAAAGGCGCAGTTGGGGGGGCGGTCGTGTTCATCAGGGTTTGCGGCGTCCCTATTATCGGCTGGGCCCTGTCAAGCCCATCGCGCCGAGGGCGGCGATGGCACGCCTGTGGCCCGGACTGCGGGAGCCGCGCCCCCGCCGCGGAAAAAATCTGTAGGAGCCGCGCCCTCGCGGCGAAAGTTCAGGGTAGGAGCCGCGCCCTCGCGGCGATAGACTGCAAGCCAACCTGCGACCTGCCCCTACAGTCGCCCCAGATCAGCCCAAGTCTCCAGTGCCCCCTGTAGGGAGGTACCCGCAGCCTGGGCGGGCAGACCGAGACAGGCTGCAGCCCGATTGAGTGCAGCCAGGGGATCGCTCAGATCGAGTGCCTGGGCGCCGTTTTGCTTGCTCAGTTTTTCTCCATGGGCGCCCATCACCAGCGGGGTGTGCAGATAGCTGGGGCGGGGCAGGCCAAGGGCTTCTTGCAGGAGAATTTGTCGTGCCGTGTTGTCGACCAGGTCTTCACCGCGCACCACGTCGGTGATGCCTTGCGCTGCATCATCGACCACCACGGCCAGTTGATAGGCCCACAAACCGTCGGCGCGTCGGACGATGAAGTCCCCCACTTTCTGGTCTACGGCCTGCTGCTGCGGCCCCAAGCGCTCGTCCTGCCAGCGCACATGAGCTTGGGCGCCACTGCCCACATGAAAGCGCCAGGCCCGAGTGGGTCGACCCCTGAGCCCGCCGTTTTCGGGTCGGCAGGTGCCAGGGTAGGCTGCTGTGTGATGTCGCTCGAGCGGCAGGCCGCGTTCACTCAAGGCCTCTTCAATGTCCTTGCGTGAGCAGGCACAGGGGTAGACACGCACTTGATCGATCAGGCGATCAAACGCTTGCTGATACAGGGCGGTGCGCTCGCTTTGCCAGACCACTGCCTCATCGCTGCGCATGCCGCACCGCGACAGTTGCTCCAAAATGGTCTGGTCGGTTCCGGGTGCGCAGCGTGGGCTGTCCACGTCCTCGATACGGATGAGCCATCGGCCTTGACGCGTCCGTGCGTGAAGGTAGCTGGCCAGCGCTGCCACCAGGGAGCCCTCGTGCAGCGGGCCAGTTGGCGAGGGGGCAAAGCGCCCGACGCAGCCGGTCCGCTTCACTCGCCCAGGCTGGAGTTCGCACTCAGGGCCAGTTCCAGCCCCGAGATGAAGGCGTCTTCGACGCGCCGGCCCAAGCACCAGTCGCCGCACAGGCCCAAGCCCGTTTCGGCTTGCCACACATGGCTTGGGCCCAGGGCTTGAACCGTCTGGGCATAGCGCCAGCGGTGAGCCTGGGCGTGTCCGGGCTCAGCCCGGATGCCGGTGATCTCGGTGAAGGCTCGCAGCAACTTGGCTTTGACGCGCTCTTCGTCGTCTTCCAGGTGCCTTTCAGACCATGAGGGACTGGCTTGCACCGTCCAGCGCTCGATGGTGCCTCGACCGGGCTTTGAAGTCTCGCGGGCGAGCCAGGCGATGCGGTGGTGAACACTGCGTGCGGCCTGCCAAGTCGGCCCCAGCGGACCCCAAGCCTGGGGAAAGGCCAGCATCAGAGTCCAACAGGGCGCCACCTGAACGGCCGCCAGGCGCTCCTGAGCCTGCGGCCACAGTTGCGAGGCGCGTAACAGGGCTGCGGCCTGTGCCGAGGGCAGGGCCAGCAGCACCGCGTCAAAACCGGCATGCACCTGGGTTTGCGCGCCAGGACCTTCGGTTTGCAACTGCCAGCGGCCGTTGGACAGGCGGTCTGCTTCGATGCGGGTGACCAGGGCCTGCAGGTGCAATGGTGTGATCGGCTCCGCCCACAGGCCAGGCAGGGCGTTCATCGCAGACGTGGCGACCCAATGTGGTTCGGCATCGGGTGCCGAGGCCGCGGCGACGCGGCCGGCCTCGTCCATGATGCGCACCGTGCTGACCTGCCAACGCGCCACAGTGCCGCCGGCCGTTTCCAGAGCGCGTTTGAATCGGGGGTCGCGCACGGTGAAGTACTGGGTGCCATGATCGAAACTGCCGAATTCGGTGCGGCGGGTGGCCATCCGACCACCAGGGCCCCGGCTTTTTTCAAAGAGGCTGACCCGGTGACCGGCTTGCATCAGGGTGCGGGCGCAGGCGATGCCGGCCATGCCGGCGCCCACAACCGCTATCGAACGGGGGGGCGCCGAAGACACCGCGGATTTGGACTTCTTGAGCTGGGCCATGCCTAGACTCTACACGGATTGAGAGCTTGCGTCTGCAGCTTTGGCCGGATCGGCGACTCAGCTTTGGCTGGCCCGGGTATGACGGTGTTCAGGCTTTCGGTCGTGTTCGATCGCCTACACCAATCCGGGGAATCCTACGCAACCCCTTGTTTCTCAAAGGGACTTACAGTCCTTGCGAGCTTACAAACCATCGCATCAAAAAGTTTGCCGCCATGATCAATATTCGACGTTCACAGGAGCGAGGCTATGCCGACCACGGCTGGCTCAAGTCTTTCCATACCTTTTCTTTCGCCGGCTACCACGACCCAGCGCACATGGGTTTCGGTAACCTGCGGGTCATCAATGAAGACCGCATCGAGCCGGGTACGGGCTTCGGCACGCACGGCCACCGAGATATGGAGATCATCAGCTATGTGATTTCAGGAGCGCTGGCGCATCGGGACAATATGGGCAACGGCGCGGCCATCCTCCCCGGTGATGTGCAGCGCATGAGTGCCGGCCGAGGCGTGATGCACAGCGAGTTCAATCATGATGCGCAGGGGCAGACGCATTTTCTGCAGATTTGGATCGAACCCGCCCAGCACGGGATAGACCCGGGCTATGAGCAGAAGACTTTTGGGGTGGATCACAAGCGCGGCCGACTGTGCCTGGTGGCCAGCCCTGAAGGCGCCGATGGCTCAGTCACGCTGCATGCTGATGCCCGCCTGTATGCGGGCCTTTTCGATGCCACGGAAGCCGCCACCCTGGCCCTCGACGACCAGCGCAAGACTTATGTGCATCTGGTCCGTGGTGAGTTGCGCGTAAACGGTCATGTGCTGCACGCCGGGGACGCCGCCAAGTTGGTGGGCGAGTCCGAGCTGGTGCTTGAGCACGGGCATGAGGCCGAGGTGCTCGTTTTTGACCTGCGGTCTTGAAGCCTGTTTTTATCATCCATTTTTTTCAGGAGGTTTTCCCATGCCACAGATTGCAGTTGTCTATCACTCCGGCTACGGCCACACCCAGCGCATGGCTCAGGCGGTGGCTGAGGGCGCGCAGGCCGAATTGATCGCCATCGACGCTGAAGGCAATCTGCCAGAGGGCGCCTGGGACCGCCTGGCCCAGGCCGATGCCATTATTTTGGGTTCGCCCACCTACATGGGCACGGTCAGCTGGCAGTTCAAGAAATTCGCGGACGCGTCCTCCAAAGCCTGGTATGCCCAGGCTTGGCGGGACAAGCTGTTTGCGGGCTTTACCAACAGCGCTGCGCTCAATGGCGACAAGGGCTCGACTTTGACCTACCTGTTCACCCTGGCCATGCAGCACGGGGGTCTTTGGGTCAGCCAGGGCATCCTGCCCAGCAGCACCAAGGCGGCTCGCCGCGATGACCCCAACTACCTGGGTTCCTATGCGGGCGCTGTGGCACAGTCGCCGGCCGATGCCGGTGCGGGTGAGATGGCCGCCGGTGATTTGCAGACCGCCCGCGCATTTGGCGCCCGGGTGGCCGAGGTGGCGACGCGCTATCGCCTCAAGTAAGTGCAGGCCCCGTGGTGCGCCCTCGGGCCCGGTGTTCAAACCGATCGAAGATCTGATCGCGCCGAGGGCGGCGCTCCCAGCCATCCTGTAGCAAGCCCCAGAGTTTGTTCCTGCGCTGAGCCCTGCGGGCCGGGGTGCGTAAGCCGCGCCCTCGCGCCGATGGGGTGCCCATCGGCGGGCAATGGCTCGGCCTAGAATCAGGCGCATGTTCGTTCACCTGCGCACCCACACCGAGTTCTCTGTCGTCGATGGCATGCTCCGCATCGACGATCTGGCGCAACGCGCAGCGGCCGATGGCCAGGCCGCTCTGGCCATTACCGATCTGGGCAACCTGTTCGGCGCGATCAAGTTCTACAAGGCTGCGCGCGGGGTGGGCGTCAAGCCGCTGATTGGGGCGGATGTCTGGGTTCAGTCGCCGGGACGGGATGAGGCCGCAGCGCCGGCACGGTTGCTGCTGCTGGCGCAGGATCACCGCGGCTATCTGAACTTGTGTGAGCTCCTGACTCGCGCCTGGACTGGCAATGTGCAGCGCGATCAGGCCATCATCAAGCTGGCCTGGCTGGAGGAGCTGGCCGAGGGGCTGCTGGCCTTGTCCGGTGCTCAGACCGGTGCGGTGGGGCAGGCTCTGCTGCAGGGCGATGAGTCGCGCGCCAGCGCAGCGGCCCTGCAGTTCGCGGGCCTGTTTCCCCATCGCTTCTACATCGAACTTCAGCGCGCCGGTCGGCCTGATGACGAACGTCATGTGGCCGCCGCTGTGCGCCTGGCCAGTCGTCTGCGTTTGCCTGTGGTGGCCACGCATCCGGTCCAGTTCGAGTCAGCCAGCGACTTCGAGGCTCACGAGGCGCGTGTGTGCATTGCTCAGGGTCAAACCCTGGGCAACGCGCGGCGCCCGCGTCTGTTCACCCCGGCCCAGTACTTCAAAACCCGGGCAGAGATGGCGGCGCTTTTTGCGGATTTGCCCTCGGCTCTGGCCAATTCGGTAGAGATCGCCCGCCGCTGTAATTTGCTGCTGCAATTGGGCAAGCCGCAGTTGCCCGACTATCCCACCCCGTTGCAAGACGGCGTGCCGATGCCCATCGAACAGTATTTTCGGCGTGCCTCTCGCGAGGGCCTGGAGCAGCGCTTGATGGCCTTGTTTCCGGACGAGTCGCAGCGCCTGGCCCGGCGCGATGAGTATGTGCAGCGGCTTGAGTTTGAGATCGAGGTCATCCTCAAGATGGGGTTCCCGGGCTATTTCCTCATCGTCAGTGACTTCATCAACTGGGCCAAGAACAATGGCTGTCCCGTGGGGCCAGGACGCGGCTCGGGTGCCGGTTCTCTGGTGGCTTATGCGCTTCGAATCACCGATCTCGACCCCTTGGAATACAAGCTGCTCTTTGAGCGCTTCCTCAACCCCGATCGGGTGTCCATGCCCGATTTTGATATTGACTTTTGCCAGACCCATCGCGATCGGGTGATTGACTACGTCAAGCTCAAGTACGGCCATCAAGCGGTCAGCCAGATCGCCACCTTCGGCACCATGGCCGCCCGCGCAGTCATCCGTGATGTCGGCCGCGCCCTGGATTTGCCCTATGGCCTGTGCGACGGTATTGCCAAGCTGGTGCCCAACAAGCCCGGCATGACGGTCACCCTGCAGTACCCGCCGACCCCCAAACCGGAGGGCGACAAAAACAACTATGTGCTGGAGATGGAGCCGGTTCTGGCCGATCGGGTGGCCCGTGAAGAGGAGGTTCGGACCTTGATCGAGCTGGCACAAAAACTCGAGGGTCTGACCCGCAATGTGGGCATGCACGCTGGGGGTGTGCTCATTGCCCCGGGGAAGCTGACGGACTTCTGCCCGCTTTACGCCCAGCCCGGCAGTGATGCCGCTGTGAGTCAGTTTGACAAGGACGATGTGGATTCCATCGGACTGGTCAAGTTTGACTTTTTGGGGCTTGCCACGCTGACCATTTTGGAGATGGCGCGGCAGCTGATCGTGGGGCGCCATCCGGGGCAGAAGGATTTCACCTACGAGGCCATACCCCTGGACGACGTGGCCACGTATGAGCTGTTCAGCCGCGGTCAGACCGAGGCGGTGTTCCAGTTTGAAAGTGCCGGCATGCAGCGCATGCTGCGCGATGCCAAGCCCACCCGTCTGGAGGATCTGATCGCCCTCAATGCGCTTTACCGGCCCGGTCCGATGGACCTGATCCCCAGCTTTGTCGCGCGCAAGCATGGGCGGGAGCAGGTGCAGTATCCGCACCCGCTGGTGGAGTCTGTGCTGTCTGAAACCTACGGCATCATGGTCTATCAGGAGCAGGTGATGCAAACGGCGCAGCTACTGGGCGGCTACAGCCTGGGTGGCGCCGACCTGCTGCGTCGGGCCATGGGCAAAAAGAAGCCGGAAGAGATGGCCGAGCACCGGGTGATATTTCGCAAAGGTGCTGCCGACAAGGGCATTGATGAGCAGCGAGCCGACGAAATTTTCACCCTGATGGAGGCTTTTGCTGGGTACGGTTTCAACAAGTCGCACGCTGCCGCCTACTCCCTGCTGGCCTATCACACCGGCTGGCTCAAGGTGCACTATCCGGCCGAGTTTTTTTGCGCCAACATGACGGTGGAAATGGACAACACCGACAAGCTCAAGGTGCTGTATGCCGACGCGATCCGTATGGGCATGAACTTTGAGGCGCCCGATATCAATCGCGGCCAGCATCGCTTTGAGCCCATCGGCGATCGGTCCATTCGTTACGGTTTGGGCGCCATCAAGGGCACCGGAGAGCAAGCCATTGCTGCCATAGTGGCCGCTCGGCAGTCGGGCGGCGCCTTCAAGTCCCTCTATGACTTCTGCGTGCGAGTAGACCGCACGCGCCTGAACAAGCGAACCGTCGAGGCTCTGATCAAGGCCGGTGCTTTTGATAACCTGCAGCGCAATCGGGCCAGCTTGCTGGCCTCGGTCGATCAGGCTTTCGAATTTGCCCAAGCCGCCCAGGCCAACATCAACCAGGGTGGCTTGTTCGATGCGGATCCGCAGCAGGGCGAGTCCCAGGAGCCGCCCCTTCTTGAGGCTCTGCCCTGGGGGGTGCGTGAGCGATTGGGCTACGAAAAGCTGGCTCTGGGTTTTTTCCTGTCGGGTCACCTTTTCGATGAGGCCGAACTGGAGGTCCGCCAGTTTGCCAAGCGCCGCATTGCCGATCTGAGCGAAAGCCGCGAGACCCAGGTGGTGGCTGCCATCGTCTCGGAGGTGCGTCAGATCAACGGCCAGAGGGGCAAGCTGTTCCTGGTCAAGCTTGACGACAAGTCGGCCACCATTGAGGCCTCGGTCGATGAGGCGTTCTTCAGTGCGCATCGCAAGCTGCTTGAGGAAGACCAGCTGATCGTCGTACAGGGTACGGTACAGCCTGACCGTTTTGCCGGTGGGTTGCGCCTGAAGCTCAACCAGATCTGGAGCCTGGAGCAGGCGCGCTGCCGCTTCGGCAAATACTTGCGCATGGCCATCAACGGTACCGCGCCCGATATCGAACGATTGCTGCGGGAATTTCCCGCGCATCGCGAGCAGACCGAGCAAGGCGAAAGGGTGATCGGATTACCGATGCGCCTGAGCGTGTTCCGCGAGGGCGCCACGGCCGATCTGCAGCTCGGTGAGGCCGCCCGCATCTACCCCAGCGACGCAGCGCTGGCCAGCGCACTGGCCCAGGCTGACAAAGGTCTGGCTCAGATCGTCTACGACTGAGTATGGGGGTGTTGAGGAGCTTCTGCTCCGTCGAGATCATCACGGCACAGCGCCTGCTCTAAGCCGTCGCTGGCAGCAACTACAGGGCGACCTTGATCTCCAGACCCTCGCGCAACAGGACATCGGGGATGTTGCCGTCAATATCCTTGGGTACGGTGCCCATCTTCTCGATGCCGCGCAACACCGCTTCATCAAAAAGGCGATTGCCGCTGCTGGTCACGATTTTGGTTTCGCGAATCCGGCCATTGGGCGCGGTTCGCACCATGACCACCACGGTGGGTTGGTCGGTCCCCGGATGGGTGTACTTTGTGTTTTCCCGGATCTGCCGCACGATCAAACCCGCATAGCTTGAGGACGGCGCAGCGGCGCGGGCTGCCGTTCCCTTGGCCTCGGCCGATCCCGAACCGGTAGTGGTTGCCGGTGTGCTGCTCGTACTTTGTTGTTGTTGCTGCTGTTGCCGCTGTCGCCGCAATTCCTCTTGACGCATCTGGGCGCGCATTTCCGCATCGCGTCGCTCTTCGTCCCGGCGCGCCTTCTCGGCTTTTTGCTTGTCGATCTTTTGCTTTTCGGCCAGTTCTCGTTCGGCCTTTTCCTTCTCTGCCTTGCGAATATTTTCTTTCTCGACTTTTTCCCGCGTCAGCTTTTCCTTCTGCGCTTTCTCTTGCTCTATTTTTTTGCGGGCCTCGTCCTTGCGGCGCTTTTCCAGCGCGATCTCGGCCTCGCGTTGCTGGGCCAGCTCGCGCGCCGAAGGCGCTGGCGGTGGAGCTGGTGCAGGTTTGGTCTGCGGGGCGGGTGGTGGCGGCGGGGCTGGTTCGCGCTGCGCAGCCGCTGCAGGGGCCGCCTCCACCGCGTTCGGAGCCCAAATTTCTGCGCTGAAGGCCACCATCGGATCGGTGCGCGTCCACTTCACGCCCCAAGCCAGTGCCAGTACCAGCAGGACGTGAGCCAATAGCGAGAGGGCCATGGCCGGCCCTCGACCCGCGGGCGGGGGCGGTTGCAAGTCCAGGTCGGGGGCGCTGACCTTCATGGCGGGCAACCGTGAATCAGGAGCCTGTCTGTACCGACAGAGCAATGCGTGCCACACCTGCCTTGTTCAGGGCATCCATCACCTTGACCACCGTCTCGTAGCGTATGGATTTGTCGGCGCTGATCACCACCGGGGTGGGTGACTGCGCCTTGTCGTCAGCCGGTTGCAATTGCCGTACCGCCGGACCCACTTCAGCCAAGGTGCTAGCCCTCGGTGGACTGTCACCGCTCTTGATTTCAATGCGTTCGCTCTTGTCGATCATCACTTGAATCGGTTTGGCTGGCTGTGCGGCGGCCTTGCCCACTCTGGGCAGCGCAATCATGCTGGGCGTGATCAAAGGCGCAGTGACCATGAAGATAATCAGCAGCACCAGCATCACATCAATGAAGGGCACCATATTGATTTCGTTGATGGTGCGACGGCCACGGCCGCGGATTTGCACGCCGGGCATGGTTCAGTGCCCCGACGCCGATTGGGCGCCCAGGTTACGCTGCAGGATATTGGAAAACTCTTCGATGAAGGTCTCCAGCTGGTTGGCCACCCGGTCGATATCGTGGGCAAACTGGTTGTAAAAAATGACCGCAGGAATAGCGGCGAACAGGCCGATGGCGGTGGCGACCAGCGCCTCGGCAATACCCGGCGCCACCGTGGCCAGAGTGACCTGTTCCAGACTGGCCAGGCCGGTAAAAGCGTGCATGATGCCCCAGACCGTGCCAAACAGGCCGACGTAGGGCGCGACCGAACCAACGGTGCCCAGAAAAGGCAGATTGGACTCCACCGCATCAAGCTCGCGCTGGTAGCTGGCCCGCATGGCGCGGCGCGCACCGTCAAGCAGGGCCGCCTGGTCATTGACCCGCCGCTCCCGCAGTTTCTGAAACTCGCGCATGCCACTGGCAAAGATGCGCTCCATGGGGCCGGCGCCCTTGGCATTGCGCAGCGCCGCGGCGTAGAGATCGTTCAGGCTCGAATCGGACCAAAACGCGCGGTTGAAGTCCTCGTTCATGCGATTGACCTGCCGCAAACGGATGAGCTTGCTGAAGATGGCGCTCCAGCTGGCCAGCGACATGCCGACGAGGATCAGCACCACGGCTTTGACGACCCAGCTGGCGTTGAGCAGCAGCGGAATGATGGAAAGGTCTTGGTTCATGTCGGTTCCGAGAGTTGTCGCAGAACGGAGGGCGGAATTCGGCCGGGCTTGAGGCTGGCCGCATCAACCCAGCCGATGCGTATTGTCGCCTCAGCCAGCAGGCTGCCGCACGGTTCGAGCCGGGCCTGTTGAGCCAGCACCAGAGTGCTGCGACCGGTTTTGATGAGCCCGACGTTCACGTGCAGCAGATCGTCGAGCCGGGCCGGTTTGAGGTATCTCACATCGGTCTGACTGACCACAAACAAGCCCCCGGTACAGTGACGCAGGGCTTGTTGTTCAATGCCAAGGTGGCGCAGCCATTCGGTTCGGGCCCGCTCGAAGAACTTGAGGTAATTGGCGTAGAAGACGATGCCGCCAGCATCGGTGTCTTCCCAGTACACCCGCACCGGCCATCCAAAAGCAGCCTTGCGGTCCTCAGCCAAGCACCGCCTCCAGGCGTTCGATGGCCTGTCTGAGCTCGGCCATGCTACTGGCTGTGGAGAAGCGCAGGTAGCGGTGCGAATCGGCCTGCCCGAAGTCGCGGCCTGGCGTGACCACCACCCGGGCGCGTCGCATCAACTCAAAGGCCAGATCCCAGCTGCCCCCGGTGCCGTCCGGTTGTGGCCCCGGCAGGCCCAGCTTGTCGATGGCCGAACGGGCATCGGCATAGGCGTAAAAGGCGCCATCAGGTTTGACCGGGACCCTCAGGCCCAGGCGCTCGAGTTCCGGCAGGAAGTAATCTCGCCGCATCTTGAATGCCTCGCGACGCTTTTCAAATTCGGCCAGGCTCTCCGGCTCGAAGCAAGCCAGCGCCGCATGCTGAGCGATCGTGCTGGCGCAAATGAACAGATTTTGGGCCAGCTTTTCCACCACCGGCACCAGAACGGGCGGCAGCACCATCCAGCCCAGTCGCCAACCGGTCATGCTGAAGTACTTGGAGAAGCTGTTGATGCTGATCACCGACTCGCCCAACTCCCCTGGCAGCGACAGGGCGCTCTGTCCGAAGTGCTCGTCATAGCTCAGACCCAGATAGATCTCATCGACGATGTTGATGCCACCGCGCTGGTGCACAAAATCGAGCAGCTTGTGCATTTCCCCGGGATCGATAGAGGTACCGGTCGGGTTGGAAGGGGAGGCCAGCAAAATGCCGCGCGTGGCTGGGCCCCAGGCCTGGCTCACGCTTTGCAGGGACAACGTGAAGCGTTCGGCCGGTGTGGTGGGCAGCAACACCGCCCGGCCCTGCGCACTGCTGACAAAGTGCCGGTTGCAGGGATAGCTGGGATCGGGCATCAGGATTTCATCACCGGCCTCAATCAGGGCCAGGCAGGCCAGTTGCAAGGCAGCCGAGGCGCCCGATGTGATCACGATTCGCGAGGCGGGTACCTGAAGGCTAAAGCGCTTGAGGTACCAGTGGCTGATGAGTTCCCGCAGCGGTGCCAGCCCCAGCGCCGCGGTGTACTGCGTCAGACCATCGCGCAGGGCCCGTTCGGCAGCCTCCCGCACCAGAGGCGCCGCGGTGAAGTCGGGTTCGCCGATGTTCAGGTAGATCATCGGGGGTGCGCTGGCGCCAGCCTGGCTGTCCATCGCGCGGGCGGCCTTGGCCACCTCCATCACATAAAACGGATCGATGCGCCGGGCCCGCTCGGAGATGCGCATGGGTTTCATGGGCGGCGGTCCGCCTCGGCCGGCCGCAGCTGCGGCCCCAGCTTGTTCAGCACTCCGTTGACCCACTTGTGGCCGTCGGTGCCACCAAAGCTCTTGGCCAGTTCGATACATTCGTTGATCACCACCCGCCAGGGCACATCGGGGCAATGCATCAACTCGTAGACGCCGATCCAAAGTACGGCATGCTCGATGGGAGAGACTTCGGTCAGCTTGCGGTCCAGGTGCGGGATGATTTGGGCATCGAGCTCAGTTTCCTGTGCGATGCAGCCGTGCAGCACGGCATCGAAGTGGGCGGCGTCGGCCTTGTGAAAGCCAATCAGATCACGGGTAAAAAGGTCGATCGAGCCCGCTTCATTGCGCCCCACCAGGTGCTGATACAGCGCCTGCAAGGCAAATTCGCGGGCGCGGGTGCGGGCCGACTTGTCAGAGGACTTGCGCAGGCCGCTGGCAAGTCGGTTGTGTGCTTCGGGGGTGGCCATCGGTCGTGATCGGATTTTCAGGCCGACAGGCTTTGCAGCAACCGGGCCATCTCGACTGCAACCCGCGCTGCATCTCGGCCCTTTTCGTCCTGGCGTGCCACCGCCTGCGCCAGGTCCTCGGTGGTCAAAATGGCATTGGCAATCGGCAGGCGGTAATCGAGGGCCACCCGGGTGAGGCCGGCACCGCTTTCATTGGCCACCAACTCAAAATGGTAAGTCTCGCCCCGAATGATGCAGCCCAGTGCAATGAGCGCGTCGTAGCCTCCTTGCTCGGCCAGCGCCTGCAGGGCAGAAGCAATTTCCAGGGCGCCGGGCACCAACACCCGGGTGGGCGTGGGAACGCCCAGGGCGGTGAGTTCCTGCGTGCAGGCCGCCGCCAGGGCGTTGGTGATGGCTTCGTTGAACCGTGCTTGCACGATACCGATGCGCAATCCGTGGCCTTGCAAGGCCAGCGCCTGTCCTTTGTCTGCGTTTTGCATCGGGGATCTCTTTCAGGCTGTGAGAGCGTCCCGGCTGAGGTAGCCGGTGATTTCAAGTCCATAGCCGGCCATGCTGGGCATGCGCCGGGGGTTGCCCATCAGGCGCATCTTGCGCACGCCGCTTTGCAGCAGGATCTGGGTGCCGATGCCGTAGGATCGCAAGTCCATGCGGCCCCGCCCGGGTCCATGGCTGGGAGTGGCACGACCCTCGAATTGCGCCATCAGTTGTTCGGCGCTTTCGCCACAATTGAGCAGCACCGCCACCCCGCGGCCCTCGGTGGCAATGAAGTGCAGCGTTTCGTCCAGACTCCAGGAATGCATGGTGCGACCCGTCTCCAGGGCGTCGAAGAGTGACAGCGGTTCATGCACGCGCGCGGCGATGGCCTCTTCTGGCCGCCAGGTCCCCTTGACCAGAGCCAGATGCACCTGAGCGCTGGGGGCGTCGCGGAAGGCGTGGGCGGTGAACTCGCCCCAGTGCGTCTGCATGGTGCGACTGCCGATGCGTTCAATCAGCGATTCGTTGCGGCTGCGGTGCTCGATCAGGTCGGCAATGGTGCCGATCTTCAGGCCATGCGCTGCCGCAAATTCCAGCAGGTCAGGCAAGCGTGCCATCGTGCCGTCATCCTTCATGATCTCGCAGATGACGGCCGCTGGCGAGCAGCCGGCCATCGCTGCCAGATCGCAGCCAGCCTCGGTATGGCCCGCGCGCATCAGCACGCCGCCATCGACCGCCTGCAAGGGGAAGATGTGGCCGGGCTGCACCAGATCGCTGGCCTGGGCGTTACGGGCCACGGCCGCTTGCACCGTGCGGGCCCGGTCGGCCGCCGAGATGCCGGTGGTCACGCCCTCGGCCGCCTCGATCGATACGGTAAAGGCGGTGGCGTGCTTGGTGCCGTTACGGCTGACCATTGGCGGCAGGCGCAGTTTTTCGCAGCGCTCTCGGGTCAGGGTCTGGCAGATCAGGCCGCGACCGTATCGGGCCATGAAATTGATGGCTTCGGCGCTCACATGGTCGGCGGCAAGCACCAGATCGCCTTCGTTTTCACGGTCTTCCTCATCGACGAGGATGACCATGCGGCCGGCTTTCATCTCCGCCAGGATGTCCTCAATCGGCGAGATAGTGACAGGGGGGTGCACAGGGACTTTCATGAAGGAAGCTTTCTCGAGTCGAGCAGCATGCGCTCGACATAGCGGGCGATCAGATCGATTTCTAAATTGACGCGGGAACCTGCGCCCAATTGGCCCAGCGCAGTGTGGCCTACGGTGTGCGGAATCAGGTTGATGCTGATTTCGCAACCCGATTGGCCGCCCTCGAGATCCCGCACCTGGTTGACGGTCAGGCTGACCCCATTGACGGTGATCGATCCCTTGTAGGCCAGAAAGCGGGCCAGTGCCGCGGGCGCTACCACGCGCAGTTCCCAGCTCTCGCCAACCTGCGCAAAGTGGGTCACCTGGCCGATGCCGTCGACATGGCCGCTCACGATATGCCCCCCCAGCCTGTCATTGGCCCGCAAGGCCTTCTCGAGGTTCACGCTGCCTGCCTGATCCAGGCCGCAGGTGCGGGCCAGCGATTCGGCGGACACATCCACGGTAAAGCGGTGGGCGGACAGGTCCAGGCTGGTAGCAGTCATGCAGGCGCCGTTGATGGCGAGGCTGTCGCCCAGGCTCACATCATCGAGGTAGCCTGCAGGGGTCTCGATGGTCAGACGCCTGCCGTGGGCCAAGGAGCTGCCTAGGGGGTGGCTGGCGACGATGCGCCCCACGCCGGTGATGATTCCGGTGAACATGGGCGTATTTTCGCAGGGAAACGGTCGCTTGCCCGCCGGGCCCTGCAGTGGCCCTCAGAACAGGTCCCGGCCCCGCAGTCGAGCCCGCAGGCGCAGATCGGGCCCTATCGATTCGCAAGCCAGAAATTGCAGGGCCGTGCCCTGATCCAGCCGCTGCAGGGCCGGCAATGTGATCAGCCCTTGACCTGGCCCGAGTAGCACCGGCGCCATATAAATCAGCAGTTCGTCAATCACGCCGGCCTGCATCAGTGAGCCATTGAGCTTGCTGCCCGCCTCCACATGCACCTCGTTGATTTCCCGGCGCGCCAGATCCTGTACCAGCGCCAACAGGTCGACCTTGCCCTGCGCGTCGGGCAGGTGGCTGATGTGGGCCCCCCGGGCGATCAACTCGGCCTCGCGCTGCGGATCGCGGTGTGCGCAGTAAATCCAGACCGGACCTCCCGCCTGCAGGATGCGAGCCGAGCTTGGTATTTGCAAACGACTGTCTATGACGATGCGTGTCGGCTGCCGTTCGGTCGGTACATCGCGCACAGTCATCAGGGGATCATCGGCCAGCACCGTGCCAATGCCGGTGAGCACCGCACAGGCCCTGGCTCGCCAGGCCTGCCCGTCGGCCCTGGCCTGTGCCGAGGTGATCCACTGGCTCTGCCCGTCGCCCAGCGCGCTGGTGCCATCGAGCGAGGCCGCCATCTTCAGGCGCATCCAGGGTCGACCGCGCACCATGCGACTGAAAAACCCCAGATTCAATTCGCGTGACGCGTCCGCACCGGGCCCTAGCTCAAGCTCGACACCGGCCTCGCGCAGATAGGCCATGCCCCGACCCGCGACCTGTGGATTGGGGTCGATCAGACTGACCACGACGCGCCGCACGCCAGCCTCAACAAGCGCCTGGCAACAGGGCCCGGTTCGGCCGTGGTGAGCGCAAGGCTCCAGGGTGACATAGGCGGTTGCCCCCAGGGTGCTATGGCCGCGCGCGGCAGCATCACGCAGGGCCATGACTTCGGCATGCGCCTGTCCGGTGCGCTGCGTCTGGCCTTCGCCGATCAGGCGACCCTGAGGATCGACCAGCACGCAGCCCACCGCTGGGTTGGGCGGTGCAGTCAGCCGCGCCTGGGCAGCCAGTTCGAGCGCGCGTTCCATCATGGTGGTGTTTCCAAGGAGCAGTCGGCCCAGCGCGGGCCCGGCTACCGGCCAGCGCATGGGGCGCAAAGTGTAAGCCGTGCTCGGTCTGAAATAACAATTTACACCCCGCGCGCGCCAGCTTCCTAGCATGAGCCTGTGACCTCAAGCCAGTCTTTGATCGCAAGCAGTGCGTGCAAGGCGCAGGGATTTTCCTTGCTGGAGTTGATGGTCGTGCTGGCGCTGGCCCTGGTCTTGGCTGCGCTGGCGCTGCCTTCTTATCAGGGCCTGTTGCAGCGCTGGGCCCTGAGCCATGAGGCCCAGGCTCTGGTCGATGACCTGCGTCACGCCCGGGCCCAAGCCTTGTCACGCGGGCAGCCGATATCGATCTGCCCATCGGCTGACGGCGCGGCCTGTGCTGCGCATACCGATTGGGGTCTGGGCTGGCTGATCTTCCTTGATTTCGACGCCAATCGGGTCATTGGCACTGGCGAAACGGTGCTGCGGCAGCACCGGGTCACACCCGCCATTGGGTCTATCACCAGCAACTCCGCTGCCTCTCGGGCCGGACTGACCTTCCAGCCCAACGGGCAGGCCCGCGCGGCCGGACAAGCCCTGAGCCTGCAGGGCGTCGGCGCGGCGCCCGCCAAGCGACTGGTGTGCATTTCCATGCAGGGTCGCGCCTCGGTGCGGCCGGAGGGCCAGATTCTGTGCTCTTGAAGGCTGCCCGCGGCTTCATGCTGATGGAGGTGCTGGTGGCCCTTGTGCTCACCGCCCTGGGTATTGCCGCCTGGTTGCAGGGGCAGGCCTCAGCGTTGCAGCAGACGCGGACGAACCAGCATCGCACGCTGGCTATGCTCCTGGCCTCGGACATGGCCGAGATTCTGCGTGCCAGCCCTGGCCAAGCCGCTGCGATGGATCACGCGGGGAGTTTTCCGGCGGAACTTGGATCGGCCTTGCCAGCCTGCCGGCTCAGCAGTTGCGACGCGCCAGCCTGGGCAGCGAGCGAACTGGCGCAGTGGCGCGAACGGGTGAGCCAGAGCCTGCCCGAGGGCTCGTCCCGGATCCGTATTGACAGTCTGCAGCGCAGCGCGCGGATCACGCTGGCTTGGCGGGAGGATACGGGCCGGGCTTTGCCCGTCGCCCGGCCCAGCTATTTGCAATGCCCCCCTGAATGGGGTTTGCGGAGCGACGACCGGGTTCAGTGCCTGGGGGTGGAGGTCGCCTGGTGAGACACCCCGCTGCGGTGACCCGTCAGGCCGGCCTGTCGCTGCTGGAATGGCTGGTGGCGCTGTCGCTGGGCCTGATCCTGGTGACCACCCTGATCGCCCAGGTACTGGCCAGTGGGCGAGGGCAGCGCCTGCAAGCGGCCCAGGCCCAGATGGCGGAGGACGCGCAAGTGGCGCTGGATCTGCTGCGGGCCGATTTCAAAATGGCCGGTCACGCCTGGCCCTTGCGGTCGCAGATCAGTCCGTCTGGCCAGGCCTCCTGGCAAGATGCCCTGGGTGCGCCGGCGCTGACGGTTTGCGATGCCGGTTTTGCCAGCTTGCCGCCCAATGATCGTCCCTCTTGCGCGGCCTCGGAGCTAAGCGGAGGGGCGGGTTCCTCGGCGGTCGAACTCGCCTATGAGGTCGATACAGCCACGTCGGTGGTGGGCAGCGACGACCGGCCCACCGACTGTCTGGGCAATTCGGTTGAGCCACGCACCCTGGCCGATGGCCGCCGTGTGTTTATCACCTTCAACCGCTGGCAGATCAGCAGCAGTGGCGGGCGCATTGAATTGCGCTGCGGCGGCCGTGGCCGGACAGGACCGCAACCTCTGGTGGATAACGTCGAACGCATGCGGCTGAGTTGGGGCCTGCCCGTCGACGAGACCGAGGGCACCGCCTTGCGTTACGTCAGTGCAGCCGATGCGGGAGATGTCTCTGGGGCGCGTGCCGTGCGCATCTGCTTGCAATTGCGCAGTGCCGAACCCGTACTTGGCCCTGAGGATGTTCGTCAATATCGGACCTGCGATGGCAGCCTACTGATTTCGGAGGATGGGCGCTTGCGCCGCAGCTTTGTCGTCACGGTGGCCTGGCGCCACCTTCGCCCAAGATGAAGACAACCCGAGTCTTGCCTCGAAATCTGCGCTCAGCGGGCTGCAGCCGGGTCCATCGGGGCTTCAGCCTGGTGGTGGTTCTGGTGCTGCTCACCGCCCTGGCCTGGGGCACGGCGGCCTCCTTGCGCAGCAGTGCCGGCTCGACTCGCATGGCCTGGGTTGCACTGATGCAAGCTTATGCACAGGAGCAGGCGCAACTGGCTTTGGCCCACTGTCAGTCGCAGCTCTTGTTGCCCAGCTCGGCCCGTGACCCCAAACTCGCTGACTCAGCCCTGCAGCTCAGCACCCCTGAAAAACCCGCTTGGGCCTCGGCCGAGCTGTGGCGCACGCAGACCTTATTGGTGGTGGCGCCCTTGAACTCGATGCAGCCGGACGGGCTCCCGGCCGTGTGTTTTACCGAGCAACAGGCCTTGGCCGAGCAGCCGCGCGGGCTGCACCTGCACCTGGTGACCGCACGTGGCTTGAGTCCCGATTACCGTGTGGATCCGTCGTCGGGCAACGCCGTGGCGGGCCAGGCCTTCTGGCTGCAGCGCGCGCTGCTGATTGAAGACGGGCATCTGCGGGCTCGAACTGATAGGCGCCTTCTCAACCCACCTTTGAGGTAAGTCCATGAAATCTCCAGGCTCTCTTGCTGCCCGTCCGTCCAGCCAAGCCCATCCGCCCAGGCCAGCCCTTTCGACCGGCGGCTTTACCCTGATCGAACTGCTGGTGGTCCTGGTCATCATCGGTTTGCTGGTGGCGGTGGCGGCCCCGACCTACCGAGCGCATATGCAAAGAGCCTACCGGGCCCAGGCGGCTGCAGCCCTGCTGCAGGCCCAGCAGTTCATGGAAAGGCTCTACAGCGTCCAGGGCTCTTACCTGGGTCCCGGCGATTCTTTGCCTGAGCTGCCGGTGGCGCTGCAGACGGTGGCCTCCGACGGGCGGGAGATTTATCGTCTCAAGGTGGATCGAGCCGATGCCAGCGGCTATCGGCTTCGGGCCGAGCCCCAGGGGATCGCACGCGATGACCCTTGCGGCGACTTGACGCTCGATCACACCAGTCTGAAGGACCGCACGGGGTTGGGACCGAGCGTGCAGGAGTGCTGGCGCTAGGCCTGGCAAAGCGCCTCAGCGCCGGACCTCATCGACCAGATTCTTGAAGTCTTCCAGATCTTCGAAGCTGCGATAGACGCTGGCAAAGCGGACATAGGCCACCTTGTCGAGTTTCTTGAGCTCGCGCATCACCCACTCACCCAGCCGGCTTGAGGGGACCTCCCGAGCGCCCAGATTGAGCAGCTTTTCCTCAATGCGTTCGATGGCTGCATCGACCTGTTCGGTGCTTACCGGTCGCTTGCGCAGGGCCAGGCTCATCGAATCTTCAATCTTGCTGCGTCGGTACTCGATGCGGCGACCGTCTTTTTTGACGATCGAAGGAAAGCTCACATCCGGTCGCTCGTAGGTGGTGAAGCGTTTTTCGCAGGCGCCGCACTGGCGGCGTCTGCGGA
>CAYPSU010000045.1:0-11341 GCA_964413475.1 uncultured Polaromonas sp.
AGCGCGCAGTCCTGGCCGCTGGTCCCATCGGCATCATGCAAGCGGTGATGGACAGCGTGATCCCCTATATCCATGACCGCAAGCAATTCGGTCAGAGCATTGGGGAGTTCCAGCTCATCCAGGGGAAGGTGGCCGATATGTACACGGTGCTGCAGGCGGGGCGCTCGTTCTGCTATACCGTCGGCAAAAACCTGGACATGCTGGGCAGCGAACACGTGCGTCAGGTGCGCAAGGACTGTGCCTCGGTCATTCTCTGGTGCGCCGAGAAGGCCACCTGGATGGCCGGCGAGGGCGTGCAGATTTTTGGCGGCAATGGCTATATCAATGAATATCCCTTGGGTCGACTTTGGCGCGATGCCAAGCTTTATGAAATTGGCGCGGGAACCAGCGAAATCAGACGTATGCTGATCGGGCGCGAACTGTTCGCAGAAACCGCTGCGCACTGAGGAGTTTGCAATGCCCTTGCGTCACCTGCTCCAGCACAACAAGAAGTGGGCCGGCCGTATGGAGGCCGAGCGGCCGGGTTTTTTCACCAACCTTTCGCACCAGCAGAATCCACGCTATATGTGGATAGGCTGCTCGGACAGTCGGGTGCCAGCCAATCAGATCACCGGCCTTGAGCCGGGCGAGGTCTTTGTGCACCGTAACGTAGCCAATGTGGTGGTGCCCACTGACCTCAATTGCCTCTCCACGATCCAGTACGCTGTGGACCAGTTGCATGTCGAGCACCTGATGGTGGTGGGGCACTATGGTTGCGGTGGTGTGCTGGCTGCGCTTAATGGGGTGCGGGTGGGTTTGGCCGATAACTGGTTGCGCCATATCAAGGATGTGGCGGCCCGTCACCGCAGCCTCCTCGATGCGATCGATCCGGCCCTGCGTGGAAATTTGCTGGTTGAACTCAATGTCATCGAGCAAGTGGTCAATGTCGCCCGGTCCACGGTGGTCCAAGACGCTTGGGAGCGTGGCCAAAAGCTCATGCTGCATGGCTGGGTTTACGGCTTGTCAGACGGGCTGCTCAAGGATCTGCGCATTTCCATCGATGAACCCAGCCGCATTGATGGGGTTCACGCGGAGGCAGTTCGGCCCGATATCCGGCTGGCGGCTCTGGCCTGACCGGGCCCGCTTGCAAGGACGGATATGTTCCCGCAACGCTTGGACTCGACTCTGGCCTACGACATCGCCAAGGCGATGATGGATGGCTTCAATCGACACTATGACCTTTTCCGACGCGAGTCGGCTCGGGCCAAGCACCGGTTCGAGACCGCGGACTGGCATGCGCAGCAGCGCGGTCAGCGCGAGCGGATCGAGTTCTACGATTTGCGCGTGCGCGAGGCCTCAAACCGTTTGGAGCGCGAATTCAAGGCTGGCGAGCAAGCCATGGAGGTCTGGTATCAGGTCAAGCTGCATTACATCGGGCTGCTGGTCAATCATCGACAGCCTGAGCTTGCCGAAACCTTCTTCAATTCGGTGACCACCAAGATTCTGCACCGAAGCTATTTTCACAACGACTTCATCTTCGTCAGACCGGCGGTCAGTACCGAATACATCGAAAACGACGAACCCACTGCGCGCCCGACCTACAAGGCCTGGTACCCAACCCGGGACAATTTGGCCGATGTCATCGTTCAGATGATTGAGTCTTTCGACCTGCGCCGGCCCTTTGCCGATCTGCAGCGCGATGTCAGGGATGTGCTCGCTCAGGTCTCGCAGCGGCTTGGCGAGGTCAGGCTGCGGGCTAATTTTCAGATTCAGGTGCTGTCCAGTCTCTTCTACCGCAACAAGGGCGCCTATGTGGTCGGCAAGCTGATCAATGGCTTTCAGGAAATCCCTTTTGCACTGCCGATCCTGCATGAGGACCACGAGAAGTTGTGCATAGACACGGTGCTTTTTGGCGAAGACGAACTGCTCATTCTGTTCAGCTTTGCGCGAGCCTATTTCATGGTCGACATGGAAATACCCTCGGCTTATGTGCAGTTTCTGCGCAGCATGATGCCGCGCAAGCCGCGCGCCGAGCTCTACAACGCCTTGGGTCTGGCCAAGCAGGGCAAGACGCTGTTTTACCGAGATTTTTTGCACCATCTGCGTCATTCGAGCGACCGATTCCGGATAGCGCCGGGCATCAAGGGCATGGTCATGCTGGTCTTTGATCTGCCCTCTTTTCCCTATGTCTTCAAGGTGATCAAGGATTTCTACCCACCTCAGAAAGACACCACTCGCGAGCAGATTCAGGGCAAGTACCTGCTGGTCAAGCAGCATGACCGGGTCGGGCGTATGGCCGATACCCTGGAGTACAGCAACGTGGCATTTCCACGCGAACGGTTCGAAGATGAGTTGATTGAGGAGATTCGCAAGTTTGCGCCGAGCCAGATTGAAATCAGCGACCGTGACGGCGATGGTCAGGTGGAAGTCATTCTCAAGCATGTCTATATCGAGCGGCGCATGATCCCCCTCAATATCTACCTGCAGGAGTCTTTTGACGCCGGTCTCGGCAGCCCACGCGCCAAGGCGCAGATGGAGCAGGCGGTCATTGAATACGGCAATGCAATCAAAGATCTGGTGGCAGCCAACATTTTTCCAGGCGACATGCTGTGGAAAAATTTTGGTGTCACCCGGCACGGCAAGGTCGTGTTCTATGACTACGATGAGATCGAGTACCTCACCGACTGTAATTTCCGCCGGGTGCCGCCGCCGCGCAACGAGGAAGACGAGATGTCCGGCGAGATCTGGTACAGCGTGGGTCCCAAGGATGTGTTTCCGGAAACTTTCGGTCCTTTTCTGCTGGGCAATCCCGCCGTGCGCGAGGTCTTCATGAAGCACCATGCCGATCTTCTGGAGGCTGACTTCTGGCAAGCCAACAAGGAGCGCATCCTCGGTGGGCATGTGCACGATGTTTTCCCCTACGATCCCGCGCGCCGGTTTTCCGAGCGGCGACGGCTGGCTGCGCAGGAATCGGTCAGCCCATAAGCGCGTTGAGAATTTCTAGTCTGTTGTTCCAAGGAGAGCCATCATGAATGATCCGGTTGTCATAGTGGGTGCCGCGCGTACCCCCATGGGTAGTTTTCAGGGCGACTTTTCGAGTCTGGCCGCGCATGATCTCGGCGGCGCAGCCATCGCTGCGGCGATCGCACGCGCTGGCGTCGAGCCAGAGCAAGTCTCGGAGGTCCTGATGGGCAACTGCCTGATGGCGGGGCAGGGCCAGGCGCCGGCTCGGCAGGCGGCCTTCAAAGGGGGGCTGCCCGCCTCCACCGGTGCCGTCACGCTCTCGAAGATGTGCGGGTCGGGCATGCGGGCGGCCATGTTTGCGCATGACATGCTGGTCGCCGGCAGTCATGAGGTCCTGGTGGCCGGTGGCATGGAGAGCATGACCAACGCACCTTACCTCCTGCTCAAGGGCCGTGGGGGTTACCGCATGGGTCATGACAAGGTTTATGACCACATGATGCTCGACGGCCTGGAGGATGCCTATCAGAGCGGCCGCAGCATGGGCACCTTTGGCGAGGACTGTGCAGCCAAGTACAACTTCACCCGGGAGCAGCAGGACGCCTTTGCCATGGCCTCGGTCCAGCGGGCGCAAAACGCCACGACCGGTGGTGCCTTTGCCCAGGAGATGACTCCGGTGACCGTCAAGACCCGCGCGGGCGAAACGGTGGTGAGCATTGATGAAGGTCCGGGCAAGATCAAGGTCGACAAGATTCCCACCCTCAAGCCGGCCTTCAAGAAAGACGGCACGATCACCGCGGCGGCCAGTTCCTCCATCAACGATGGAGCGGCAGCCCTGGTGATGATGCGTCAGAGCACGGCACAAAAGCTCGCTTGCAAGCCCTTGGCGCGCATCGTCAGCCATGCGGTCCATGCCCAGGCGCCGGAGTGGTTTACCACCGCACCAGTGGGAGCGAGCCAGAAGGCGCTGGACAAAGCGGGCTGGAAGGTCTCCGATGTGCAGCTTTGGGAGGTCAACGAGGCTTTCGCGGTGGTGCCCATGGCCCTGATGCACGAACTCAAGGTCTCGCATGACATGGTCAACGTCAACGGCGGCGCCTGCGCTCTGGGCCATCCTATCGGCGCCTCGGGTGCACGGATCATGGTCACTCTGATTCATGCCTTGCAGGCCCGCGGTCTCAAGCGTGGCCTGGCCACCCTGTGCATCGGGGGCGGCGAGGCCACTGCGGTGGCCCTGGAGCTGTGCTGAGGCCATGCCTGCCGTTTTGGTGATCGGCGCCTCGCGCGGCATTGGCCTGGAGTTTGCGCACCAGTACCGGCACGCGGGCTGGAACGTCTGGGCCAGTGCGCGCGACGAAGCTGGCCTGCAGCGCCTGCGTGAGCTGGACTGCCAGGCCCTGCGAATTGATGTCGCCGATCCTGCCAGCTTGAGCGGTTTGGCCTGGATGCTCGACGGGGTGGAGCTGGACCTGGCCCTTTATGTGGCCGGGGTCATGGACCGGGCCGATGCGCGCAGCGTTCCCACGCAGCCCGATTTCGACCGCTTGATGCGCACCAATGTGTTGGGCGCCATGCAGACGCTGCCACAGGTGGCGCCCTTGCTAAAGCCCGGCGCTGGCATGGCTTTCATCAGCAGTGAGATGGGCAGCATCGCTGACTGCAGCAGCAGTTATGGCTGGCTGTATCGAAGCAGCAAGGCCGCGCTGAACATGGCGGTGCATGCAGCGCAGGCCGATTACCCCCACTGCACCTTGCTGGCGCTGAGCCCGGGTTGGGTGCAGACCGATATGGGCGGCGCAGCAGCCCCGCTGACCGTAAAGGACAGTGTGGCGCGGATGCGGCGCACCCTCACCCAGGTGGGGCTGGGCCAGCGAGGCGCTTTCATCAACCAGGACGGGCAGGCGCTGCCCTGGTGAACAGGAGATTTTTCATGCTGCTCAATGAAGACCAGACCATGGTGCGCGATGCGATGCGTGACTTTGCCCAGCGTGAGCTCTGGCCCAATGCGGCGAGTTGGGACAAGACTCATGAATTTCCGCATCAGGCGCATCGGGGGCTGGCCAAGCTGGGGGCATATGGTATCTGTGTGCCCGAGGAACTAGGTGGCGCCGGCTTGGACTATCTCAGCCTGGCGGTGGTGCTCGAGGAAATTGCGGCCGGTGACGGCGGCACCAGTACCGTCATCAGCGTGACCAACTGCCCGGTCAATGCGATTTTGCTGCGCTACGGTACTGTGGAGCAGCAGCGCCGGTGGCTTATGCCCCTGGCGCGTGGCGATCTGCTCGGCGCTTTCTGTCTGACCGAGCCGCATGTGGGTTCGGACGCTTCGGCCCTGCGCACCGTCGCAGTGCGTCAGGGCGACTCCTATGTGATCAACGGCGTCAAGCAGTTCATCACCAGCGGCAAGAATGCGCAGTTGGCCATCGTCATTGCAGTGACCGATAAAGGCGCGGGCAAGAAAGGCATGAGCGCGTTTATCGTGCCCACCGACACGCCCGGTTATGTCGTGGCGCGGCTGGAGGATAAGCTGGGTCAGCGCTCCAGTGATACGGCGCAGATCAATTTTGATAATTGCCGCATAGGGGCCGACTGCCTGATCGGTCAAGAAGGAGAGGGCTACAAAATCGCCCTCTCGGCACTGGAGGGGGGGCGCATTGGCATTGCTGCCCAGAGTGTGGGCATGGCCCGAAGCGCGCTGCAGGTGGCCCTTGAGTACGCCAAGCAGCGCCAGAGCTTCGGGTCGGCCTTGATGAATCACCAGGCGGTGGGCTTTCGGCTGGCACAGTGCGCCACCGAGCTGGAGGCGGCGCGCCAGTTGATCTGGCATGCCGCTAGCCTGCGTGACGCCGGCCAGCCCTGCCTGAAGGAAGCCGCCATGGCCAAGCTATTTGCCAGTGAGATGGCCGAGCGGGTTTGCAGCGCCGCCTTGCAAACCTTGGGGGGCTATGGCTATGTCAGCGACTTTCCGGTCGAGCGGATCTACCGCGATGTCAGGGTGTGTCAAATTTATGAGGGCACCAGCGATATTCAAAAGATCATCATCCAGCGCGCGCTATGAGGCGCTGCGGCCCCAATTCACGCAGGTGCGGCGTATGATGCCTCCGCCATGAACATCATCATCCTGGGGGCCGGTCGCGTGGGAGAAAGCGTGGCCGAGAGCCTGGTTTCCGAACGCAACGATATCACCGTCATCGATCAGGATCCGGTGCGCCTGCGTTTGCTGGAGGAGCGGCTGGATTTGCGCGGTGTGGTGGGCAATGGCATACAGCCTTCGGTGCTGCGTGAGGCCGGGGCCCAGGATGCCGACATGATCATTGCCTGCGCGGCGCTGGACGAGTCCAACCTCTCGGTGTGCAAGATCGCGCACGATCTGTTTAATGTCCCGACCACGGTGGCGCGTTTGCGTTCGCCCGAGTTCAACGAAGGCGACAGCCTGCTGGGCAAGACCGGCTTTGCGGTCGATCATGTGATCTGCCCTGAAGAGTCGGTGATGAATTACATCCATCAGCTCATTGACTACCCAGAGGCCCTGCAGGTGCTTCAATTCGCCCAGGGCCGAGCCAGCCTCATTGTGGTGCGGGCTACCGAGGACAGCGATCTTGTGGGCCATGCGATTGGTGAATTTCGACAGCTGCTGCCCGAGGCCCAGATGCGGGTGGTGGCCCTGTACCGTCTTGATGCAGAGATCGAGGCCACCGCGCAGACGCACATTCAGGCCGGCGATGAGGTCTTCGTCCTGGCTGATTCAGACAAGATTCGGCAGGTGCTCGCCGCCATACACCGGCGCGATAAGCCGGTGCAGCGGCTGATGATTGCCGGTGGTGGCAAGGTGGGCCTGCGGCTGGCCCGCAGCCTGGTGGGGCAGTGCGAGGTCAAGTTGATTGAGCGAGATCTGCAGCGCTGTCAGTATCTGGCCAGTCAGTTGCCCTCAAGCATGCTCGTGCTCCAGGGTGACGGAGCGGATGAAGACCTGCTGCTGGAGGAGCGCGTTGGCGACATGGACCTTTTTCTGGCGCTGACCAGCGACGATGAGGACAACATCATGTCGGCCATGCTGGCCAAGCGCCTGGGCGCCCGCCGGGTGATGTCCCTGATCAATCGGCGTGCCTACGCGGACATGATGCAGGGCAGCACCATCGATATTGCGATCTCGCCGGCCCAGACCGTCATTGGTGAATTGCTGGCCCATGTGCGCCGCGGTGATGTGGTGGCGGTGCATAGCTTGCGGCGCGGTGCGGCTGAAGCCCTCGAAGGGGTTGCACGCGGCGACGCGCAGACTTCGCGTTTGGTTGGCCGCAGGGTGCAGGAAATCACGCTGCCCCAAGGCGCCCGCATTGGTGCCATCGTGCGGCAGCGGGAGCAAGAGTCGGAGGTGCTGATGCCGCACCACGATACCCTGATCGAGACCGACGACCACATCATCATCTTCATCCCCAGCAAGCGCATGGTGCGCGAGGTGGAGAAGCTGTTTCAGGTCAAGGCCACTTTCTTCGGCTGATGCTGCGCGATACCCTGCCTGTTTTAGCCGTCATGTCACGCATCATCGTGGCATTTTCTTTTGCCTTCCTCGTGCCCATCGTCTGGGCCTGGTTCGAGGACGACAGTTTTGACCTGCTGATTTGGGAGGCGGGCTTTGCGCTGACCCTGGGCAGCGGGGCCTTGCTCTGGTGGCTGACCCGGCGTCACCGCCGCGAATTACTGGCCCGCGATGGTTTCCTGCTGGTCAATCTGGTCTGGATGGTGCTGCCCGCCTACTCGGCCGTGCCCCTGATGTTCAGCGTGCCCGAGATCACCTGGACCAAAGCTTATTTTGAGGCCATGAGTGCCCTGACCGCCACGGGAGCCACCGCGCTTTCCGGGCTGGACGCCCTGCCCGTGTCGGTCAACGTGTGGCGCTGCTTCCTGCAACTGATCGGCGGCCTGGGCATCATGCTGCTGGTGGTGGCCGTGCTGCCTCTGTTAGGGCTCGGTGGTATGCAGCTGTATCGAGCCGAGACTCCGGGCCCGATGAAGGACACCAAGTTCACTCCCCGCATTGCCGAGACCGCCCGTGGCTTGTGGGGGGTCTACTTTTTATTTTCGTTGGCTTGCTTTCTCGCCTACCGTTGGGCTGGCATGAGCTGGGCCGATGCCTTCATGCATATGTGCACCACCATGGGATTGGGAGGATTTTCTTCCTACGATGCCAGCCTGGGACATTTTGACTCGGCCGCCGTCGAGATGGTGGCCATAGTCTTCATGACGCTGGCCGGCATCAGCTTCCTGCGTTACTTCATGGTGCTGCGCAGTCGAACCATCCGGCCGATCAGTGGTGACCGTGAGATCCGAACCTATCTGGCGGTGCTGGCTGTCTCCACAGCCTTGCTCACCCTCTTGCTTCTGACTCAAGGGGTTTATGAGGACGGGCTGGAGGCGCTGCGCGCCAGTGCCTTTCATGTGGTGTCGCTGGCGACCACCACCGGCTACGCGGCCACCGATTATTCGCAGTGGCCGGCGTTTGCGCCGGTGCTGCTGCTCTTTCTCGGCTGCTTTGCTTCCTGCGCCGGGTCCACGGGCGGCGGCATCAAGATGGTGCGCATCATCTTGCTGGTCAAGCAGGCCCGGCGCGAATTGGTGCGCATCATTCATCCACGGGTGGTCAATCCGGTCACCCTGGGCGGGTCGGTGGTGCCCGTGCCGGTGATGACGGCGGTGCTCGGCTTTATGCTGATCTACGGCGCAGCTACCGTGGGCCTGAGCATGCTGCTGCTGTTTTCGGGGCTCGATATCGTGACCGCCTTCTCGGCTGTGGTGGCCACCGTCAACAACATCGGCCCTGGCTTGGGCCAGGTCGGGCCAGCTGGCAATTTTGGAGGGCTCAGTGCCTTCCAGACCTGGGTGCTGTCCTTTGCCATGTTGCTCGGTCGGCTCGAATTGCTTTCGGTGCTGGTGCTGCTCACCGGCCATTTTTGGCGCAAGTGATTTTTCTAGGAGAGACAAGCATGCCGATTACCAAGGGGTACCAACAACTGGTGGACGAGGCCATGGCCCAGGTCACGACCTACAGCGTGCAAGAGGTACGCAGCCGCCTGGGCCAAGGCGATATGCAGATCGTCGACATCCGCGATGTGCGCGAGCTCGAGCGCGAGGGTACCGTACCCGGCGCTTTGCTGGCACCGCGTGGCATGCTCGAGTTTTGGGTCGATCCTGCCTCGCCCTATCACAAGCCGGTCTTTGCCGACGAAAGCCGGCAGTTTGTTCTGTTCTGCGGGGCCGGTTGGCGCAGTGCCCTGGCCGCCAAGACACTGGAGGACATGGGCATGTGCAATGTGGCCCATATCGACGGCGGTTTTGCGGCCTGGAAGCAGGCCGGTGCGCCAGTCATCAGCCTGGAAGAACACAAAAAGGAAAGTGTCAGCCGCAAGACCTGAGCGGCGCCAGAGGTGGGGTAGTTCGCCAGACGTACGTAATCGCATAAGCACTTTAAGGCTTTCGTCCTATAGGGCCTATTGATTTTTGTCGGCCATGCACAATCCGCACGAGTTCGTTGCGCTCACAAAATTCGGTATGGGGCGGCTTTAGGGAGGACGGTCTTGAAAGCGGGTCTGTGGTTGATCACCGGCTTGTTGCTGGTGCTGTGGTCGGCAGGTATGGCCGGCATGGCTGAATTGGCTCGGTGGCTGGCGGCCGAGCTGCCGCGCTGGGTGGGTGCGCTGCCGCCCCTGCCGCAGTGGCCCCAGCCGGTCTGGTTGTCGGTGTGGTTTGACCCGGCTCTGGTGCAGGCGGCGCAGGCCTTTCTGGTCTGGCTGCTCGATGTGCTCAAACTCCTGGGTCTGTCGGTACAGGGCCTGGGGACTTTCCTGGTGGTCATCATGGGCGTGGTCTGGGCCCTTGGCGCCTTGGCTCTGGTGGCGCTTGCGCTGGCAGTACATCTGCTGTGGAATCGTCGGCAGCGTCGTCGGCTTGCCGCGGTGTGAGCGCAGTTTTGTCGCGGCCGCCGGTCAGTTTGCTCAGCAGCGGTTTCATTCGGCGATTTGTGCGCGAGTCCAGGCGGCGTCGCCTGGATCTGGAGCGCGGCCAGCCGGGAGATCCTTTGTCCCTGCAGCAATTGCTCGACCTGCACGGTCGGGCCACCATGGCGGTGCTGCTGATTGTGCTGGCGTTGATCACCACCGTTCCGGTGGCCGGGGCCGGCACGGTTTTTAGCTTGGCCATCATGGCCTGGGCTTGGGGCTGGGTGCGCCAGCGCGAGGGTTTGCAGGGGATCAGCCGTTTGGACTTCCTGCAGATTTCGCCCGGCGCAGCCAGTCGCAGTCTGCGCTGGCTGGCCTGGATGTATTTGTTCGCGCACAAGCGACTGCGGCCGCGCTGGTCGGTGTTCTACAGCCCCCCGATGCGCTGGTTCTGGGGCCTGTGGGTGTTCTTGATGGCGCTGATCATTTTTCTGCCCATCCCCTTCGGCAACCTGTTCCCAGCCATCAGTCTCTTGATGTTCGGCCTGGGTTTGCTCACCCGTGACGGCCTGATGTTGCTGCTCTCCCTGCTGCTGGGGCTGGCGGGTTTGGGCGCCTTGGTTCTGGCCGGTGGCTGGATCTGGCATCTGATCCTTGAGTTCTGGTCTTCTATGGCCCGCTGAGCGTTCTTCCTACAATGGCCTGATGCGTTTTGAGGCCCTGCTTTTCGATTGTGATGGGGTGCTGGTTGACAGTGAGGCCATCACCTGCGGGGTGCTGCGCGACATGCTGGAAGAAAAAGGCTGGCGCCTGAGTCTGGCCGATTGCATGGGGTTTTTTGTCGGACACACCGTGCGTAACCGCGCCGACCTGGTGCTCGAGCGTACCGGCTGGCAACTGACCGAGGAATGGCTGCAATTGTTCTACCAGCGGCGCAACGCCGCTCTGCAGCAGGGCATACGCGCTGTCGAGGGCGTGCATGATTTGCTCAGTCATGCGCAGACGCTTTACGGCTCGTGCATGGCGGTGGCCTCTGGTGCTGATCGGTACAAGGTCGAGATGATGCTCGGCCGAGTCGGCTTGATCGACTTTTTCAGCGGGCGTATTTTCAGCGGTCATGAAATGCCGCGCAGCAAGCCTGCTCCAGATGTCTACCTTGCGGCTGCGGCTCACCTGCAGGCCGATCCAAGAGCCTGCCTGGTGATTGAAGACACGCCCACCGGCATCACCGCCGGTGTTGCGGCCGGTGCCACCGTATGGGCTTACAGCCCACCGGGCGCCTCATCCGAGGCTTTGCTACAGGCTGGAGCGGTCAGGACTTTTCAGTCCATGAGCCAACTGCAGCAGGCGTTGGCGTGAGGACCTTGCTCCCGTGCGATGACGGGACAGGCGCAGCGGCCGCCAGCTCTGAACAGAGATCCAGCTCGCAGGAGTTGTAGGAGCGCCGCCCTCGGCGCGATGTGGCGCAA
>CAYPSU010000045.1:11441-22214 GCA_964413475.1 uncultured Polaromonas sp.
TCCAGCTCGCAGGAGTTGTAGGAGCGCCGCCCTCGGCGCGATGTGGCGCAAGCGACGTGGCGCAAGCGATGTGGCGCAACTTCAAGCCCAGCGATCGATTCACGCCCCAGCTCAGCGAGCGGCCCGCCATGCCGCAGGCGTCTGCCCCATCCAGCCCTTGAAGGCGCGGATGAAGCTCTTCTCGCTGCGAAATCCCACGCTGGCTGCAATCTGCTTGATCGGCTGCCGGCTGCGCTCAAGCAGTTCTCGTGAGCGTTCCTGACGCACCTCGTCCTTGAGCGCTTGCAGTCCGGTGCCCTCCTCACGCAGGGCCCGGTGCAGCGTTCTAACCGACAGCCCCAGCACGCGCGCCAGGGCAGCCGCATTGTGAGAGGCCTGCGGCAGGTTCAGCAGTGTCTGCCTAACCTGCCGCAGCAGCAAGCGGTCGCGGCGGTAGGGCAGAACCTGCAGGGGCAGGGCCCGCTGCAACATTTGGCGCAGCGCCTTTTCGTCGCGTCGGATCGGCAGGCTCAGGTAGCTCGGATCGAACCACAGCCGTGCCTGGGCTGGCCCCTGGCCTTGGGCCTCAAAACGGATAGGCCCTTGAAAAATCAAGGGGTAGATCTCGGCATGGGCCGGCGCTGGGTAAGGGAAGTCGCAGCGTCTGAGCGCCAGGCGCGAGTCGATCAGCCAGCAGGCCACCCCATGCAGATTGCGCAGCAGCGAAACCATACAGAACTCGCGCAGGTCATTTAGCGCTTCGATCTCGCTGAGCACGATGCAAGCACCTTCAGTTTCGATGTGCAAGGCCAGGTTGTCGCAGATCAGCCCATGGTGCCGGCACCAGCGTTTGAGCGCCACGCCCAGTGTGGGGGCGCTCAGGCTGGCGTGGATCAGCATGCCATAGCTGCCCCAGGGCAGCGGCCGACGACTCCAGCCCAGGGATTCGTCGTCGAGCTCCTTCATTGCGTGGCCTGAAATGCGCTCCATTTGTTCGGCGCTGATGCGAGCCTTTGGATTCCTCACCGCCGCTGGCCTGATTTGTGCGGCTGCCAGGGCGCCCGAGGGGTCCAGGCCACGCGCGGCATAGGCTTGCAAAATAGGGCGAACCAGCGCCATGGGCGTCACCCTGACGGCCTGTTGTTTCGGGGTGGAGGCACGGGTGGAAGACGGGCACATCCCGTGAGTGTGCCGCAATTGAGCAGGGCCGCCGATTTTGGGCATTATTTGGCACGATTTATCACTCAGGTGTCAGCCCAAGCGAGCTCCTGTGGCTTATCCTTGTCGCCTCTGCCGGCGAAGGCGCAAAGTTTTTCGGTTCGCCGCAGTCTTGCTGTCCAGGAGTCTCGTTTCATGCCCGCCCTTGCGACCCGATTGAACCCCCGATCTGCCGATTTTCAGGCCCATGCGGCACAGATGCAGGCCGCCGTCGAAGACCTGCAACTGCAGGTGGCCAAGGCGGCGGCTGGAGGAGGTGATACGGCCCGCGCCCGGCATGTGGCCCGGGGCAAGCTGCTGCCTCGCGAGCGGGTGCAGATGCTGTTGGACCCTGGCACACCCTTCCTTGAACTGGCGCCCCTGGCAGCGCACGCCATGTACAACGGCGATGCGCCCTGTGCTGGCGTGATCGTCGGCATCGGCCGTGTCAGCGGCGTCGATTGCGTGATCGTTTGCAACGACGCCACGGTCAAGGGCGGCACCTATTACCCGATGACGGTCAAGAAGCATCTGCGAGCCCAGGAGGTGGCCCAGCAGAACCATTTGCCGTGCATCTACCTGGTCGATTCAGGCGGGGCCAATCTGCCCAATCAGGACGAGGTATTCCCCGACCGGGAACACTTTGGCCGCATCTTCTACAACCAGGCCAATATGAGTGCCCAGGGCATCGCGCAGATTGCGGTGGTCATGGGCTCATGCACCGCCGGTGGCGCCTATGTTCCCGCCATGAGCGATGAGACCATCATCGTCAAGAACCAGGGCACCATCTTTCTGGGCGGACCGCCCTTGGTCAAGGCCGCTATCGGCGAGGTGGTCAGTGCCGAAGACCTCGGCGGCGGCGATGTGCACACCCGCCTGTCGGGAGTGGCCGACCACTTGGCGGAAAACGACGCCCATGCGCTGGCCCTGGCGCGGCAGACGGTGGCCACACTCAACCGGGTCAAACGATCGCAGGTGCAGCTGAAAAAGCCAGCGCCTCCTCTGTACGATCCGAAGGAACTGTACGGCGTGATTCCCACGGACACCCGCAAGCCTTATGACGTTCGCGAGGTGATTGCCCGTATCGTCGACGGAAGTGATTTGCATGAATTCAAGGCCCGGTTTGGCAGCACCCTGGTGTGTGGTTTTGCCCATATTGAGGGGATGCCGGTGGGCATCATCGCCAACAATGGCGTGCTGTTCTCGGAATCGGCGCAGAAAGGCGCGCACTTCATTGAGCTGTGCTGCCAGCGCAAAATCCCTCTGGTGTTTCTGCAGAACATCACCGGCTTCATGGTCGGTCGTAAATACGAGAATGAGGGCATCGCCCGGCACGGCGCCAAGATGGTCACCGCGGTGGCCACCGCCAGCGTTCCGAAGTTCACCGTCATCATCGGCGGCAGTTATGGCGCCGGCAACTACGGCATGTGCGGCCGGGCCTATTCGCCGCGTTTTCTCTGGATGTGGCCCAATGCCCGCATCTGCGTCATGGGCGGCGAGCAGGCTGCCGGCGTGCTTGCCACGGTCAAGCGCGATGCGCTCGAGGCCAAGGGCGGCCGCCTGAGCGCCGAAGAGGAGGCGGCGATCAAGCAACCCATCCTCGACCAGTTTGCGCATCAGTCGCACCCGTACTATTCCAGTGCTCGGCTGTGGGACGACGGCGTGATCGATCCGGCCGATACCCGGCGTGTCCTGGCCCTGGGTTTATCGGCTGCCCTCCATGCCCCGATAGGTGAGCCCAAGTTTGGCGTTTTCCGGATGTAAGCGGCATGAAGCACCGTTGGCTTTGCTGGGTTGGAGGGTTGATGTTCCTTGTGGCTGGACTGGCGCAGGCGCAGGAACAGGTGGCGCCCCAGCCCACCCATTTCGCCCCCTTGGCCGATGTAACCCAATTGCCCTATGTCAGGGACAGTGGGCGCAGCGCGCATGCCAGCTTCCTGGAGCGGCCCTCGCCTCGTGTCTTGGCCATCGCACCTTCCGGGGCGTGGGGCTGGGCCAACGGCGGGGACGATCCCCTGAAGCGGACGCTCGATCACTGCAACCGACGCGGTGCGGGAACTTGCCGTCTTTATGCGTTGGATGAAGATGTGGTCTGGCCGGTCAGCGATTGAGGAGCTTGCATGTCATTCGATTCCCGCACGATCTACGACACGCCCGAACATGCCCTGCTGCGCGAGCAGGTCGCGCGTTTTTTGACCCGTGAAGTCGAGCCCTACGGCCAGGCCTGGGAAGAGCAGGGCTGTGTGCCGCGCGAGGTGCTGCAACGCATGGGCCGCGCCGGCCTGTTGGGCCTGATGTACGACAGCCAGTACGGCGGGGGTCAGGCCGATGCCCTGACCAACCTGGTGTTTGCCGAAGCCCTGTCGCAGTCCACCTTCGCCGGTTTCATCATCACCGTGCTGGTACACACCGATATGGCCAGCCCGCACCTGCACCACGCGGGCACGCCCGAGCAGAAGGCGCGCTACATGCCGCGCATTACCGCCGGCGACTGCATCACGGCTGTGGCCATCACCGAGCCGGGCGCTGGATCGGATGTGGCCGGCATACGCACGCAGGCGCGGCGCGAAGGTGATGAGTGGGTCATCCATGGCACCAAGATGTTCATCACCAACGGGGTGCATGCCGATGTTTACTTCGTTGCAGCCAAGACCGGGCCCGGCAAGCGCGATATGTCCATCTTCATCGTCGAGAAGGGCACACCTGGCTTCAGCGTGGGCCGCGCCCTCAAGAAAACGGGTTGGCTTTCGTCCGATACCGCCGAACTGGTGTTCGATAACGTTCGCATTCCCGCAGGTCACCTTTTGGGCCAGGAGCACAAGGGCTTCTATTCGGTGATGCAAAACTTTCAGACCGAGCGGATCGCTTTGGGGGCCATGGCGGTGGGTCATTGCCAGCAGGCCCTGCGGCTGACCCTGGACCATGTGCGGCAGCGTCAGGCTTTCGGCGCCACGCTCTGGGACCAGCAGACCATACGTCAGCGACTGTCCATGCTCGATGCCAAGACCCGGGCTGCGCGTCAATTCATGTATCACTGCGCCTGGTCGGTCACGCAAGGCCATGACATCGTGCAGGAGGTGTCCATGCTCAAGGCCTTGACCGGCGAGTTGGTCAATGAAGTGGTGCAGACCTGCCAGCAATTTCATGGAGGTATGGGCTTTATTCGAGAGACGGCCGTCGAGAGGCTCTGGCGCGATGCCCGGGTGCTGGCCATCGGCGGCGGTGCCACCGAGGTCATGCTGGAGGAAGTGGCCAAGCGCTATTGAGGCGCCGCCGTATTGAAGTGTCTGAAGGGTGATTCATGTCTGATGTGATCGAAGTCTTGCGACCGAGTCCGCAGGTGGCCGAGGTCTGGCTCAACCGTCCCGAGGTGCGCAATGCCTTCAACGAGACGGTGATTGCCGATCTCACCCGGGCCTTCGCCGGTCTGGCTGCCGAGGCCGAACTGCGTGTGGTCTTGCTGGCGGCGCGTGGCAAAGCTTTCTGCGCCGGCGCTGACCTGAACTGGATGCGGGCCATGGCTGAGTACAGCTGGGATCAGAACCGCCAGGACGCGCAGCAACTGGCCGATATGCTGTGGACGCTCGATCAGTGTCCCGTGCCGGTGATCGGCCGGATTCAGGGTGACTGCTACGCCGGCGGCATGGGGCTGGCCAGCATCTGTGATGTGCTGGTTGCATCGAGCGCGGCCACTTTTTGTCTGTCTGAAGCCCGCTTGGGTTTGCTGCCGGCCACCATCAGCCCTTATGTGGTGAGAGCTCTGGGGGCACAGGCATCGCGCCGCTACTTTGTCACCGCTGAGCCACTGACCGCCGCACAGGCTCACGGCCTGGGACTGGTGCACGAGGTGTGTGAGCCCGAGGCGCTGGACGCTCGCGTGGCCGAGCTGATCCGCACTGTGGTGGCCAATGGTCCGGCAGCGGTGAGGGCCTGCAAGCAGTTGGTGCGTGATGTGTCTGGGCAACCCATCACCGAAAGCCTGCGTGCTGAAACGGCCCGGCGTATTGCTGACCTGCGCGCCAGCCCCGAGGGGCGTGAGGGCGTGCAGTCGTTTCTGAACAAGCGTGCGCCCAATTGGCTGGTTTGAGAGGGAAACATGTTTAAGAAGATCCTGATTGCCAATCGCGGTGAGATCGCTTGTCGGGTGGCGGCTACAGCCCGTCGCCTGGGCGTGCAGACGGTGGCGGTCTATTCCGAGGCCGATGCGCGGGCCAAGCATGTGGCCGCTT
Organism: uncultured Polaromonas sp.; assembly: GCA_964413475.1. Taxonomy (GTDB): domain Bacteria; phylum Pseudomonadota; class Gammaproteobacteria; order Burkholderiales; family Burkholderiaceae_C; genus Polaromonas. The sequence goes on from CAYPSU010000045.1 coordinate 16,847, forward strand.
GCGACGAGGCGGTCTATATCGGTGCAAGCGCACCGCGCGAGAGCTATCTGCAATGGCAGCGCATCATGGATGCAGCGCGTGCCACCGGAGCGCAGGCCATACATCCTGGCTACGGTTTTCTCAGTGAAAACGAAGAGTTCGCCCAGGCCTGCGCCGATGCTGGACTGGTCTTTATCGGCCCACCACCGAAGGCCATACAGGCCATGGGCCTGAAGGCCGAGTCCAAGAAACTCATGGAAAAAGCGGGCGTGCCGCTGGTGCCGGGCTATCACGGCGCCAATCAGGATGAGGCGCTGCTGCAGGCCGAGGCCGACCGCATCGGCTACCCGGTGCTGATCAAGGCCAGCGCCGGCGGCGGCGGCAAGGGCATGCGTGCCGTCGAGAGGGCCCAGGATTTTGCAGATGCACTGGCCAGCTGCAAGCGCGAGGCGGCAAACAGTTTTGGCGATGATGCAGTGCTGATTGAAAAATACGTGCAGCGACCCCGCCACATCGAGATCCAGGTGTTCGCAGACACCCAGGGGAACTGCGTCTACCTGAACGAGCGCGACTGCTCGGTACAGCGGCGCCATCAAAAAGTGCTTGAGGAAGCGCCCGCTCCGGGCATGACCGAGCATCTGCGCCGGCGCATGGGCGAGGCGGCGGTGGCGGCGGCCCAGGCCGTCGGCTATGTGGGAGCCGGTACGGTCGAGTTCATCGTGGAGCAGACCGGCTACGACCAGCCCGAATCCATGCGTTTCTTTTTTATGGAAATGAACACCCGGCTGCAGGTGGAGCATCCGGTGACCGAGGCCATCACCGGTCTGGATCTGGTGGAGTGGCAACTGCGCGTGGCCAGCGGCGAGCCGCTACCGCTGACGCAAGAGCAGATCCCGCTGCGCGGCCACGCCATCGAGGCACGCATCTGTGCCGAGAATCCCGATAAACAATTTCTGCCGGCCACCGGCACCTTGCAGGTCTATGTCAAGCCGGCCAGTACGGCCTTTGCGGTCGGTGGTGTGCGCATCGATGACGGTGTTCGGGCGGGCGATACCATCAGCCCTTTCTACGACTCGATGATCGCCAAGCTCATCGTCCACGGGGATACACGTGCACAGGCTTTGGCCAGGCTCGATGCCGCGCTGGCCGATCTGCACATCGTCGGGCCGGCCACCAATGTGCAGTTCTTGCGCCATGTCCTAGCCACGCCGTCGTTCTCGCAGGCCCGGCTCGACACCGCGCTGATCCCGCGCGAGGCCGACCGTCTTTTTCATCAGCAGCCTGTCTCTGCCCAGGTGGCGGTGGTGGCGGCGGTGGTGCATCTGCTGCAGGCTGAACAGGCCTTGGCGGGAGACGATCCCTTCAGCGCTCGCGACGGCTGGTGTTCGCACGGCCTGCTGCACCGGCGCTTTGAGTTTCAGTGGCAGGACCAGAGTCTGCGCGCCACCCTCATCTATGGCCGCCAGTCCCTGCAGCTGGCCCTGGGTCAGGACGATCCGCAGCCCTTGTCCTGGCAGGTGCGCGAGTCGGCGCTACTGTGGCACTGGGGCGCGCAAGCCGGCCGTGCGCAGGTGTACTGGCAGCACGAGGTGGCTCATGTTTTCACCCCCGAGGGCGCCACCCGCATTGAGCGGATCGATGCGCTGGCCCAGGCCGGCCAAGAGACGCAGGAAGGCGGGCGACTGAGCTCGCCCATGCCGGGCAAGATCGTCAGCTTCCTGGTCAAGGCCGGCGAGCGTGTGCAAAAGGGCCAGGCCCTGGCCCTGATAGAGGCCATGAAAATGGAACACACCATTGCAGCGCCGGCCGATGGCGAGGTCCAGGAGCTGCTGTACGCCCCCGGCGACCAGGTGGCCGAAGGGGCCGAACTGCTGCGTCTGAGCGCCTGATGCGCATCGTCTTTCACGACCTCACCGTCGAGCCCGAGCCCTGGCTGGCTGAGCTGCGGCGCGCTTTTCCGCAGGCCACGGTGCAGTTGTGGCAGCCCGGCGTCCCTGCGGCCGATTACGCCCTGGTGTGGGCTCCGCCTCAGCAGTTGCTCGACGAACAGCACAGGCTCAAAGCCCTCTTCAATATCGCCGCCGGTGTTGATGCGCTGCTCGAGCGCCGGCTCCCGGCCGGTGTGCCGGTATTTCGGCTCGACGATGCCGGCATGGCCTTGCAGATGGCCGAGTATGTCTGCCAGGCGGTGATCCGCTTTTACCGCGAACTCGATGTGGTGGAGGCCGATGGTCGGCGCGGCCTCTGGCAGCAACGTCCGCCACGTTCACGCCGGGACTTCGCGGTGGGTGTGATGGGTCTGGGGGTTCTCGGCCAGCGGGTGCTGGGCGCCTTACGCCCCTTCGATTTTCCCCTGCGCGGATGGAGCCGCACTGCGCATGTGCTGCCGGGCGTGCAGACCTTCTGCGGCCCGGCGCAGTGGTTGGAGTTTTTGCGCGGCAGCCGCATTTTGGTCAACCTGCTGCCCCTGACCCCCGAAACCGAGAACCTTCTGGACCGGCAAGCCCTGATGAGCTTGCCGGCCGGTGCCTACCTGATCAATGTGGCGCGCGGGCGTCATCTCGTCGATGAGGACCTGTTGGCCGCCCTTGACGGTGGCCATCTTGCCGGGGCCCTGCTCGATGTCTTCCGCCGCGAGCCGCTGCCGACTGAGCATCCCTTCTGGCATCATCCGCGCATCACCCTGACCCCGCACACCTCAGCGCGTACCTTGCAGCGTGAAAGCCTGGCCCAGATCATTGGCAAGATAGACGCGCTCGAGACAGGGGCGCCGCCCCAGAGCCTGGGCGGATGGGTGCGGACCGAAGTAGGATACTGAGTTGCCGCTACGGAGAGAGCCATGAATCTGCCTTCCAAAGTCAAACTGGTCGATGTTGGACCGCGTGATGGCCTGCAAAACGAAAAAGGGCAGGTGCCAGCTGAAGTCAAGATCGAACTGGTGCACAGGCTCCAGGACGCCGGTCTGAAGGAAATCGAGGTCACCAGCTTCGTCAGCCCCAAGTGGGTGCCGCAGATGGCCGACAACGCCCAGGTCATGGCCGGCATCAATCGCCGGCCAGATGTGCGTTACTCGGTGCTGGTGCCCAACCTCAAGGGCTTGGAGGCTGCGCTTTCGGCCCCGCGCGCGCACTGGCCTGACGAGATCGTGGTGTTTGCTGCCGCCAGCGAAGCCTTCAGTCAGCGCAACATCAATTGCTCGATTGCCGAGAGCATTGAGCGATTTGCGCCCGTGGTCGAGCAGGCGCGCAGTCAGGGCATCTATGTGCGCGGGGCTATCTCTGTGGCGGTGGGCTGTCCTTATCAGGGGGAGGTCTCGGCGAAGTCGGTGGGCGAGGTCGCGCGCCTGATGAAGGCCATCGGCGTGCAGCATGCCGGCGTGGCCGACACCGTGGGCATGGGCACCCCGCGCAAGGTGCAGCGCGCCATGGAGGCCGCTCTTGAGCACTACGACCTGGCCGATGTCTCAGGCCACTTTCACGACACCTACGGCCAGGCCCTGGCCAACACCATGGCCTGCCTGGAGATGGGCATCTGGCAGTTCGACAGTTCCTCCGCTGGGCTTGGTGGCTGCCCGTATGCCAAGGGCGCCACCGGCAATGTGGCCACCGAAGATGTGGTCTATATGCTCCACGGCATGGGCATAGAGACCGGCATTGATCTGGACCGGCTCATCGATGCGGGCGTTTACATCAGCAGCTTCCTCGACCGCAAGCCCAACTCGCGCGCTGCCACCGCGCTCCTGAACAAGCGCGCCGCGTGAATCTGCCCGAATCGGTACAAAGGGTGGCGGCCGTGCTGGCCCAGCGCGGGCATGCCCATGCCCCACGCCTGCTCGATGAATCGGCCCGCACCGCCCAAGAGGCGGCTGACGCCCTGGGCGTACGACTGGGCCAGATTGCCAAGAGCATCGTTTTTCGTCGCGAGCCCGATCAGGTGGCGGTGATGGTGGTCACCTCGGGCGATCAGCGGGTTGATGAACGCAAGCTGGCCGATCGCATCTGCTCCAGCGGCTACAAGCTGGCCCGCGCCGATGCCCAGTTTGTGCGCGAGCGCACCGGCTTTGCCATCGGCGGCGTGGCTCCGCTGGCCCATTTGCATCCGCCCCTCCTGTTGCTCGACCTGAGCCTTTTTCGCTTTGAACAAGTGTGGGCGGCCGCTGGCCATCCGCATGCGGTTTTTGCCGCCTCGCCGGCGCAGCTTGCTCGCCTGACCGAGGCGCGCCTGGACGATGTGTCGGTCCAGGGCATGGACTTGCAGGCCAGGGCGCGGGCCTTGCTACGGGCGCGCGCAGCCATCGTCGCTTGCGATGTCCAGGCCGAGCCACCGTCGCCCTGCCTGTCGGTGTGCTGCATGTCGCCCGACAGCGGCTTGTGTGCTGGCTGCCTGCGCACGCTGGATGAGATTGCAGCCTGGAGCAACATGCCTGTAACCCAGCGCCATCGGGTCTGGCAGGCCATTGCCCAGCGCGCAACAGACCCGCAGGAGATTTGAGCCATGGCGGTTCCGCAACTGACGTTCTATTTCGACTTCATCTCGCCCTACGCCTACTTGGCTTTCGAGCGTTTGCCGCAGGCCTTGCAAGGCATCAGCCATGTGGTGCGCTATCAGCCGGTACTTTTTGGCAGCCTGCTGCAGCATCATGGCCACATCGGCCCGGCCGAGTTGCCGGCCAAGCGCGCCTGGACCTACCGCCATGTGCTGTGGCTGGCGCGCGCCCAGGGTACGACCATGCAGATGCCGGCCAGTCACCCTTTCAATCCTCTGGCCTTGCTGCGCCTGGCCCTGGCCTGCAGTGCCGACCTGCCCAACCGCTGGCATTGTGAAACCATCTTCCGGCATGTTTGGGCCGAAGGGGGCGACCCTCTCAATGCCGATCGCCTGGCCCATCTGGTGGAGTTGTTGCGGCCCTCTGCCGATCCAGCCAGCGACCACGTCAAGCAGCGACTGCGAGCCAGCACACAGGCGGCTCTGGATGCCGGCGTCTTCGGCGTGCCCACGGTGGCCGTGGGCGACAAGCTGTTCTGGGGGCTCGATGCCCTGCCCATGCTGCGGGACCATCTCCAGGGTGGCGCCTGGTTTGCGGGTCCGGCCTGGGATCTGGCCTCTGCTGTACCCGTGGGTATCGAGCGCCGGCGATAAGCAGCCCCACCCCGTCCCAAAAAAAACGCCCACCGAAGTGGGCGTTTTCATGTCAAGCCACCGTTTTCAGGCGGCTTGAGCTGAGCCGATCAGGTCGCGCGGGTGTCGATATCGCCAGCGATGCTGGGGTAACGGACATGCTCGACCAATTCCTGCACTTCCTTGTTGGGGGCAGGGGTGAACAGGCTCACCAGAATGATCACTGCAAAGCCCACCGGCACACCGAACACACCGGCTGAGATCGGCAGGA
>CAYPSU010000046.1:0-15230 GCA_964413475.1 uncultured Polaromonas sp.
GAAGGTTAATACAAAAGCGAAGGGTTTCAGACGTGGCCGGACACAGCAAGTGGGCGAATATTCAACATCGCAAGGGACGTCAGGACGAAAAGCGGGGCAAGATTTGGACCCGCATCACCCGCGAGATCATCGTGGCAGCACGATCGGGCGGTGGCGACGTCAACATGAACCCTAGGCTGCGCCTGGCGATCGAGAAGGCCAAGGCGGCCAATATGCCCGCTGATAACATCAAGCGCAACGTCGATAAGGCCACCGGAAACCTTGAGGGCGTGAACTACGAAGAGATACGCTATGAGGGCTATGGGATTGGCGGGGCAGCGGTGATGGTCGATTGCATGACCGATAACCGGGTGCGGACCGTCGCGGAAGTTCGCCATGCCTTTTCCAAATACGGCGGCAATATGGGAACCGAGGGCTCGGTTGCCTTCCAGTTCAAGCATTGCGGCCAATTCGTCTTTGCGCCGGGAACCAGCGAGGATCGGGTCATGGAAGTGGCCCTGGAAGCCGGCGCGGAGGATGTTCTGTCTGGGCCAGACGGAACGGTTGAGGTCCTTTGCGGACCGGCCGACTTCGAGCCGGTTCGGCAGGCCTTGCTGGCAGCCGGTTTACAGCCTGAGGTGGCCGAAGTCACCATGCGTGCTGACAGCGCCATCGAACTGAGCGGCGACAATGCACAGAAGATGCAGAAACTGCTGGATGCCCTGGAGGATCTTGACGATACCCAGGCGGTCTACCATAACGCTGAACTCGATCTCTGAGTCGGCAAGAAGGACGTTGGATGAAGGTGCTGGTGGTGGGGGGAGGCGGGCGCGAACATGCGCTGGCTTGGAAATTGGCGCAATCGCCCAAGGTGCAGTCGGTGCATGTGGCCCCCGGCAATGGCGGCACAGCCCTTGATGGGCGACTGATCAATCTGGACCTGACCGACGTGCCAGCCCTGCGCGCCTGGGCGCAGGAGAACAAGATCGGGCTGACGGTGGTTGGCCCCGAGCAGCCGCTGGCCGCTGGCATCGTCGATGAGTTTCGAGCTCACGGGCTGCGTGTATTTGGTCCCACCCGCGCGGCTGCTCAACTCGAGAGCTCCAAGGCATTTTCCAAGGCCTTCATGAAGCGTCATGGCATCCCCACCGCCGATTACCAGACCTTCAGCGATCCGGCGCCGGCGCATGCCTACATCAACCAGATGGGGGCGCCCATCGTGGTTAAGGCCGATGGTCTGGCTGCGGGCAAAGGAGTGGTGGTGGCCATGACCCTGGAGGAAGCACACCAAGCGGTCGATTTCATGCTGCTCGATGATGCTCTAGGGGTGGCCCACAACACCGGGGGTGCGCGTGTGGTGATCGAGCAATTCCTGGTGGGCGAAGAGGCCAGCTTTATCGTCGTGTGCGATGGCGTGCATGTGCTGCCCTTGGCCACGAGCCAGGACCACAAGCGCTTGCTGGACGGTGACGAAGGCCCCAATACCGGTGGCATGGGTGCTTATTCGCCAGCGCCAGTGGTGACCCCCGAAGTGCATGCTCGGGCCATGCGCGAAATCATTCTGCCCACGGTCAGGGGCATGGAAAAGGACGGCATACCCTACACCGGCTTTCTTTATGCCGGCCTGATGATTGACGCGCAGGGCCGACCTTTCACCCTTGAGTTCAATTGCCGCATGGGCGATCCGGAGACGCAACCCATCATGATGCGGCTCAAGTCCGATCTGGTGGATTTGATGATGGCGGCCACGTCCACGGGTCTGGACCAGATCGAACTGGAGTGGGACCGCCGCTGTGCCTTGGGGGTGGTGATGGCCGCCCATGGGTATCCGATGCAGGTGCGCAAAGGCGATGTCATCGGCGGGCTGCCATCCGATCTGTCGGATCCCGATTGCACCGTCTTTCATGCCGGTACCCGGGCTCAAGATGGTCGTACCCTGACCGCCGGTGGGAGGGTGTTGTGCGTGACCGCCTTGGGTGAGTCTGTTCGGCAGGCCCAGCAGAGAGCCTATGCCAAGGTCGATCAAATTGCTTTTGACGGCATGCAGTTTCGCCGGGACATTGGTCACCGGGCCATCAAGGGCTGAGGCCGACCTTATGCAAGGCACTCCCGGCCAATTTCCGCTTCAGTTCAAAGGCAGCGCGCTGGCCCGACGCGTGCTCGGTCTGTTCGGCTGGACGCTGCGATTTCAGGGTCTGCCGGGTCCTCATGGCGTGATCGTGGTCTACCCCCACACATCCAATTGGGATTTTTTGGTCGGTGTGCTGGCTAAATGGGGTATGGGGATTGAGGTCAAGTTCTGGGGCAAGCACACCCTGTTTCGAATCCCCGTGTTTGGGGCCTGGCTGCGGTGGCTCGGCGGGGTGCCGATTGATCGATCGGCCAGCCGGGGGGTGGTCGAGCAAATGGTCGATCTCTTCGGGCAAAAACGTGAGGCGGGCAGCTATTTCTGGCTGGCTTTGGCCCCCGAGGGGACGCGCAGCTGGCGGCCGGCCTGGCGCAGCGGGTTTTACCGCGTCGCCATCGGCGCTCAGGTCCCCTTAATGGTCATCGCTCTGGATTACGGACGCAAGGAAGTTCGCGTGGTGGACGTCCTGCAACTTACCGGCCACGAGGGCGAGGATATGCGCAGGATCGCGGGTGTTCTCCATGGGTGCACCGGTCTGAGAGCGGATCAGGCTGCACCGATTCGCTTGGAAGGTAGCAAGGAGGGATCATGAGTAGCCTGGATGTCCGGGAGGCACGAAGCTTCTTTATGGATTTGCAGCAACGCATCATGAGTGAGGTGGTGCGGCTCGATGGCAAGCCTCCGGTGAGTGATGCCTGGCGCAAGGACCCCGGTGAGATGTTGCAAGGTGATGGCCTGACCATGATCCTGGAGGACGGACCGGTCTTCGAGCGCGCCGGTTGTGGCTTCTCTCATGTGCGGGGGCCACGGTTGCCGCCTTCAGCCACCCAACATCGACCTGAACTGACGGGTGCCCCCTTTGAGGCCTTGGGGGTCTCCTTGGTCTTCCATCCGCGCAACCCATATGTGCCTACGGTGCACATGAATGTCCGCATGATCATGGCCCAGCCCGTCAACGGTGAACAGGTGGCCTGGTTCGGCGGCGGCATGGATCTGACGCCATATTACGCTTTCGAGGATGATGCAGTTCATTTTCACGCTCAGTGCAAGCAGGCCCTCGATCCCTTCGGTCACGACAAATATCCCAGGTTCAAGAAGTGGTGTGATGAGTATTTCTTTCTCAAACACCGGGGTGAACCGCGGGGCATAGGCGGCGTATTCTTCGATGACTTCAACGAACTGGGCCTGCGGCGCAGTTTCGAAATGATGAACGCGGTAGGCCATCATCTCTTGCCGGCCTACGTGCCCATCGCAGAGCGCCGCTTGTCGACGCCCTACGGTGAGCGCGAGCGGGAATTTCAGCTCTATCGGCGCGGGCGCTATGTGGAATTCAACCTGGTCTGGGACCGGGGCACGCATTTTGGCCTGCAGTCCGGGGGGCGCACCGAGTCCATCTTGCTGTCCATGCCGCTCAATTGCAGCTGGTCCTACCGACGCGAGGACCCGCCCGATTCACCTGAAGGACGCCTGCTGCGCGATTTTCTGGTGGCCAAGGATTGGGTTTGACCGAGAGCCCTCGACGTGTTGGATTGCTGGGCGGTGCCTTTGACCCGCCCCACAATGCCCACCTGGCGGTGGCTCGAGCCGCTCTGGATCAACTGGGCCTGGATGAATTGCGCATCATTCCCACCGGTCTAGCTTGGCACAAGAGCCGCACCCTGACGCCGGCCGCGCACAGGCTGGCCATGGTGCGGCTTGCCTTTTCGAGCTTGCCCCGGGTGGTGATCGACGACCGTGAATTGGCGCGGTCTGGACCCACTTACACCATAGACACCCTTGAAGCGCTTCGGGCAGAGCAGCCAGGGGCCGAGTTCTGTCTGATCATTGGGGGCGATCAGTGGGCCTCATTCACCACCTGGAGGCGCTGGCAGGATGTGGCCGCTCAAGCCCGCCTTTGCGTGGTTGACCGCCCCAATTTGGCCCCCCACGGCCCCGAGGGCCTAAGCGTGACGCACTTGCAGATGGCACCCATGGCCTTGAGCGCGACCGATCTGCGCGAGCATCTCGGTGCGGGCCGACCCCTGGCGCAGCGGGCGGGCGACCTGCCTGCTGCGGTAGCGCGTTATATTTCGGAGCATCACCTTTATGGAGCTTCTTGATTCGAGTTCCTTTTTAAGCCGGCTCGCTGCCGGTTCCCATGCATGACCGACACCCCCGCCACCGCCGTCCGACGCAATGTCGCCAAACTTCAGAAAGCCGTTATCGATGGGCTGGAGGATGTGAAGGCGCAGGACATTGAAGTCTTCGATACCGAGCACCTGACGTCTCTTTTTGAACGAGTCATCGTGGCCTCCGGTACCTCGAATCGACAAACTAAAGCCCTGGCAGCCAGTGTCCGTGATGCGGTGCGGGCAGCCGGCTTTGAAAAGCCGCGCATTGAAGGGGAGGACAACGGTGAATGGATCATCGTGGACTGCGGGGTAGCCGTGGTGCACATCATGCAGCCGTCTATTCGCCAGTACTACCACCTTGAGGAGCTGTGGGGCGAAAAGCCTGTGAAGTCTCGCAAGGACCGTGCGCCCCGGTCTGTGGCTTCCGGCGGCCGAGGCTTGAGCTCTCCGGTGCTCGCGTCAGATACGCCGACCAGGGCAGCTCCCCGAAAACGCTCTACCAAGACAAGCGATGCCGCGCCGACCGCTCGGAAAAAGGCGCCTGTGTCTGCCAAATCGCCGGTAGGGGCCAAGAGGGTGAGCGCTCGAGCTGGGGGCGCAGCCCAGGCGCGGCCGGCGGTGAAAACCGCCCCCTCGGCCCCCAAGAAGCGCGCTGTGGCCCAAACATCGGCGGGCCAGGCACGACGAAAGACGGGTACTGGCAAGGCATGAGGCTGCAGATTGTGGCGGTCGGGCAGAAGCTGCCTGATTGGGCCCAGACCGCCTGCGATGACTATCTCAAGCGCTTTCCGCCCGATTGCCGGGTCGAGCTCAAGCCAGTCCGCGCGGAAGTTCGCAGCGGCAAGCCGGTGGCTGCCTTGCTGGCGGCGGAAGGCCAGCGGATCGAGGCGGCCATCGGCAAGGGCTGCCGGGTGATCGCCCTCGATGAAAAGGGCTCGGGTCTTTCCACCCTGGCTCTGGCACAGCGGCTCGAGAGCTGGCAGCGGGAGGGAGGGGATGTGGCCTTTCTAATTGGTGGGGCCGATGGCCTGCATCCGAGCCTCAAGGAATCGGCGCATGAGCGCATCCGACTGTCTGAACTGACTCTGCCCCATGCTTTGGTGAGGGTTCTGCTGCTTGAGCAGCTTTACAGAGCCTGGAGCATCAACGCCAACCATCCTTATCACCGCGCATGATTTATCTGGCCTCGCAAAGTCCGCGGCGCGCCCAGTTGCTTGAACAACTCGGGGTATCGTTCAAGCCTCTGCTGCCCGACCCGGACGAAGACGCTGAATCGCTGGAGGCTGTGATTGGACGAGAGTCTGCAGCAGCCTATGTGCAGCGGGTCACGGCGCTCAAGCTGGACGCGGCTGTGGCTCGCAGAAGGCGTCTGCGATTGCCGCCGGCGCCCATCCTTTGCGCCGACACCACGGTGGCGATTGGGCGCACCATTCTGGGCAAGCCAGATGACGAGGCCCAGGCCCGTGACATGCTGGCTCGCTTGTCGGGTCAAACCCACCGCGTGCTCACGGCAGTTGCGGTGCAGTCTGGACAACGGCGTCTGCAGGCCCTGAGCCAGTCCAGCGTCACGTTCGATCGCTTGTCGCCGAGGCAGATCAGAGACTATGTGGCCAGCGGCGAGGCCCTCGGCAAGGCCGGCGCCTATGCCATCCAGGGCCGTGCAGCAGCTTTCGTCGCCCGGATCCACGGCAGTTACTCTGGCATCATGGGGCTACCGCTGCGGGAGACCGCGGCGATGCTGCGGGGCCTGCGCTAGCAGGCCCCGGCGCCTCAGGGTGCAGGTCCGACCGTCCCAAGAACACCGAAGATTACCTGTCATGCCTCAAGATATTTTGATCAACTGGTCGCCCCAGGAAACCCGTGTGGCTGTGATCGAGCAGGCCTCGGTGCAAGAACTGCACGTCGAGCGGGCACTCGAGCGGGGGCTGGTGGGCAATATTTATCTGGGCAAGGTGGCCAGGGTCCTGCCAGGCATGCAGTCAGCTTTTATCGATATCGGGCTGGAGCGCGCGGGTTTTTTGCATGTGGGTGACCTGCTCAGCAGCATTGCCAGTCGTCATGCCGACGGTGAGGCCGGTCAGGGCGATGCCTTGCTACCCATTGAAAAGCAGATCTTCGAGGGGCAGGCCCTTTTGGTGCAGGTGCTCAAGGATCCGATGGGCACCAAGGGGGCTCGTCTGAGTGCTCAGGTCAGCATAGCCGGTCGCTTGCTGGTTTATCTGCCTCAAGATCGCCACATTGGGGTATCCCAGAAGATTCCGCCTCAGCAGCGCGAGCAGTTGCGTCAGCGATTGCAGGCGCTGGCCGGCGATGCAGGAGGCTTCATTTTGCGCACCAACGCAGAAGAGGCCAGCGACCGTGAACTGGCCGAAGACATAGCGTATTTGTCCAAGACCTGGGCCCGTATCCGAGAACAAGCGGGGCGATTACCGCCAGCCTCCTTGCTCTACCAGGACCTCACGCTGTTGCAGCGGGTACTGCGTGACATTGCATCGCCAGCCACCCAGACCATCCGTATTGACTCGCGCGAACAGCATCAGGTGCTGCGAGATTTTGCGCAGACCTTCATGCCTGACCTCGTGGAAAAGGTGGTCCTCTACACAGGTGAGCGGCCTGTTTTCGACTTGCACCAGATCGACGAAGAAATTGCCCGTGCGCTGGGGCGGCGTGTGGATCTGAAGTCGGGCGGATATCTGATCATCGATCAGACCGAAGCCCTGACCACCATCGACGTCAACACGGGCGGTTTTGTCGGTGCGCGTAATTTCGAGGACACCATCTTCAAGACCAATCTGGAGTCAGCGCAGGCCATCGCGAGACAATTGCGGCTGCGCAACCTCGGCGGCATTGTGGTGGTGGACTTTATCGACATGGTGCGCCAAGAGCACAGAGACGCGGTTCTTGATGAGTTGAGGAAGCAGCTTGCCCGCGATCGGGTTAAAACCACTGTCAACGGCTTTTCGGCCCTTGGGCTGCTGGAAATGACCCGCAAGCGAACCCGCGAATCGCTGGCGCATCAATTGTGCGAGCCTTGCCCGACTTGCCAGGGCAAGGGCGTTGTCAAGACCGCGCGCAGCGTCAGTTACGACATCCTGCGCGAAATTCTGCGGGAAGCCAGGCAATTCAACCCCCGGGAGTTTCGGGTGGTGGCTGCCCCCGCGGTGATCGAGCTATTCTTGGATGAAGAAAGCCAGCATTTGGCCGGTCTGTCCGATTTCATCGGCAAGCCGATTTCGCTGCAGGCCGATGCCGGGCTGCCGCAGGAGCAATACGATGTGGTGCTGCTTTGACGCAGCTTGTGCTTGTTAACGAATTCATGTCCACGTACCGCGGCCTTCTATGCCTGAACACTTGACGCTCTATCAAAAACTGCACTTTTTTCATCGATGTTTTCGTTATCGATTCCGAACCGAGAAACATCAGATCAGCAGGCTGAGGGCTATGGATTTGACAGGCAAGACCGTTTTTGATGTCGGTGGTAACCACGGTATCTATGCCTACTGGCTGGCCAAGGCGGTGGGTTCGCGGGGGAAGGTCCATTTTTTCGAGCCTCAGCCTGAGCTTTGTGTCGAGGTTGAAAACACCTTGAACTGGCTGGGTTTGCAGCAGGTTTTTGTCAATCAGCTGGCCTTGTCGGACTCCCACTCTCGCATGAGCCTGAGTCGAAATTACGTGGGAGACGGCAGCGCCAGTCTTGCTGTCAGGAATGTATCGGCGGCAGGATCGAGCTCGATGCTCTGCGAAACCACCACGCTCGACGCGTACTGCGCCGATAAGGGGGTCGATACGATCGCATTCTTGAAGGTGGACGTTGAAGGGCACGAGCTGTCAGTCGTCAATGGCGCCCTGGAGACGCTGCGGCGAGCCCGACCCGTCGTGCAGATTGAACTCAGGGTGAACGAACCGTCGTGCGATCAGGTCATTTCTGTTTTCAGTGCGCTGGGCTACAGGGGTTTTATGTTCTGCGATGGACGCGAGATTCCTGTGTCTGACTACCAGAAAGTGCCGAGTTCACGCTTTGGATTTATGGGGCACCGGGACTTTCTTTTCGAGCCCTGAGGGGCTGTGTCGCGTGACCCTTCATCATGGGGCGGACGCGCAGACCCCTTACGCTCAAGGCTTGAAACCCATCTTGTGCAGGTGTTCGTAGTGCCCTTTGAGTGTTAGCAGTTGCTGGTGTGTGCCCATTTCCACGATGCGACCTCCTTCCAGGACGACAATGCAGTCGGCGTGTTGTATGGTCGAGAGTCGATGGGCTACCACCAGCGAAGTTCGCCCGGCCCGCAGACGGTCGATGGCGTTTTGGACCACCAGTTCTGACTCGTTATCCAGAGCCGATGTGGCTTCATCGAGAATGAGGACAGGGGCGTCCTTGTACAAGGCTCGGGCGATCGCGAGACGCTGCCGCTGACCGCCGGACAGTTGCATCGCATTGTGTCCCATGGGGCTGTCCATCCCCCCTGGCAGCTCTTTCAGAAGTGCCCCCAGGTTGGCCGCGATCAGGCATTGTTCCACCCGCTCGCGGTCTGGCTCTTGCCCCAGAGCCACATTCACGGCCAGGCTGTCGTTGAGCATCACTACGTGCTGACTCACGTAGGCGAACTGCCGGCGCAGGCAGTTCAGATCCCAGTCTTTGACGTCCACCCCATCGAGCAAGACGCGCCCACTTTGCGGCGCCACCAGACGGGGTAGCAGGTTGACCAAGGTGGTTTTGCCAGAACCAGATCCGCCCACCAGTGCGATCGTCTGACCGGCTTTGATGTGCAGGCTCAAATTGTCCAGAGCCGGGGCGACCTCGCTGCTGTACTGTACCCGCACCGCTTGAAATTCGATGTCCCCGCGGGCTCGGCTGGTTTGGTGGTGTCCGCTGGATTCATCGGGAACCTCCTCCAGAAGGAGCAGTGCGCGCTCGATCGCTGCGATGCCGCGTGTCAGGGGACTGCTGATCTCCGCCAGGCTTTTGAGCGGGGCGATCAGCAGCAGCATAGCGGTGATGAAGGCGACGAAGCCACCTACCGTGGTCAGTCCAGCCTCACTTTGCAGCAAAGCTATGGAGATCACGGCCGATAGGGCCAAGGCGGACAGAATCTGGGTCAGCGCGCTCATGCCACTGTGAGCCACCGTACTCTTGAGCGAGAGTTGGCGCAGGATGTTGCTTAACTTGCCAAAGCGTCTGGCCTGCTGCTCCTGCGCCCCGTGAAGACGGATATCCCGATGGGCCATGACATTTTCTTCAACAACATAAGCCAGTTGATCGGTGGCCTGCTGAGTTTGTTGGGTCAGTCGGTACAGGCGCCGGGTAAGTCCACGGACCATGATGATCAGGGGGGGCAGGATGAGCGCGACCACCAGGGTCAGCTTCCAGTTCAGGTAGAGCAGGTAAATAACCAGAGCCAACAGGGTCAAGGCATCGCGTACCAACCGAATCAGGGTGTGAATAAGGATGGATGAACCGTTGTGTACTTCGTAGACCACAGTGTTGGCCAGGGTGCTGGCATTTTGCTGGTCATACAGAGGCAGCTGCGCCCTTAACATCTTGCCGAACATGTCGTCGCGAAGCCGCTGCAATCCCGCATTGATGATGCGCGCCAGCGCATACTGCGAAACAAAGCCACCGGCTGCCCTGAGGCCGAAGACCAGCACCAGCAGGGCCGGCACATGCCAGAGCGGTACTCGCCCTGCGCCCTGGAAGCCACGATCGAGCAGTGGCTTGAGCAGGGCCGGGATCATCGGCTCGGTGGCTGCCGCAAGGGCCGTTGCTGCTATGGCCAGCGCCCAGGTGAGCTTGCTGCTTGCGAAGTACGGCCAAAGACGGCCGGCTTGTCGCCGCAGTCGAAAAAGGAGGGGGCCTGGAGTGGTCAGAGACCCGCTTTGATTCATTAAACTCCGGGGGTTCTTCGCCAAGGGTCGCCGGATTATCCAGCAAGATAACCCCGGTCCTTCTTTCTGCCAGTGCTCCCCGAACAAGACGTCGGGGGTGCCAATTTCACAATGCACCCGTTTCCATGAGTTCCATCGACCCAATACAAGCGCCTATGTCCCGCTGGGAAAAAGGGGTTGATATCTGGCTGGCGGCTTCGACGGTCGTCTTGGGCTGCTTCCTGCTGGTTTCGACTGCAGGCACCGCGATTGCTCTGGTCGCGATGTTGCTGGGCTGCCTTCTGCAACTGCCAAGGATCTGGAGGCTTCGGCTTTGGCGGGACCCCTTGGTCCTCCTGGGCTTGGGATTTTTTTCATTCATTGCAGTCCATGAGACTGTGATGGTGGCTGCGGGCAAGCAGCCCTGGGACATGATAGGCAGCTACGGAGAGCTTTGGCGTTTTCCCATCGTCCTTGCCGCGTTCGCAGTGATCCGAAACAGGGAGGTCTTTTGGATGGCCTTGCTCGCCAGCGCAGGGGTTCTTGCCGCCCTGAACTGGCTGCATGCCTGGGGGCTGCCTGTGCTACCGCCCGAGTTCTTTCCGGCCCGTCGCATCACCTTGGGTTTTGGCTTGGTGGCCGTTGCCTGGATCGCCTGGGCCCGGTCCTTTCATTCAGATCGCCCATGGATGCTTCGCGCCATCAGTTTGGGCTTGGCCCTCACGATCTTGTTTGCGATGGACGGACGAACGGCGCATCTGCTGGTGGTCGTACTGGTCGCTTGGGCAGGGTGGACTTGGAGCGGCCCGCGTCTGCGCTGGTTGCTCGTTCTGGTCCTGCCGGCGATGGTGCTGGCTGTGGCATCGATGTCCAGTTCGGTGCAGAGCCGAATGGCAGATACCCTGTCGGCCCTCGGTGCGCCACCTGTCGGTTCTCAGGCGACATCGGCCGGTATTCGCAAGGAGTTCTACCTGATCGGTCTGGACATCGGGGCTGAAAATCCGTGGGCGGGCGTGGGGCTGTCGGGGATCCCGGAGGCCTATCGAACAAAAATTATTCAAAAAGCGCAAAAAGATGAGCGCTGGAGACCTTATGCCGATCCCACTGTTCAGCGAACGTCCAATTTGCACAATGAATTTTTGATGCTCTGGGCCGGCACCGGTATCTTCGGCTTGCTTTTGTTTGTAGTCTGGCTGGTCACCCCCTTGCTCATGCGGGGGCTGCCGGTGTTTCGAAGACAAGCCATCAGCGGTCTGGTGCTGGCTTTTGCGGTAGGCTGCTGCTTAAATGCCTGGCTCTTGGATTTCACGCCCGGCCATGTTCACATGGTTCTTTTGGCCTGGTTGCTCAGCGAGCGCTACCGGGCGACCTCGGCTTGACCTCGGATGCGTGGAGCGCTGATGCAAATCATGGACGGTTTGACTCTGATCGTTATCACCAAAAACGAGGCAGCGAACATTGAACGCTGTCTGGCGTCGGTGCCCTTTGCCCGTCAGAAGGTGGTGGTCGACAGCGGCAGTTCAGATGGCACAGTCGAGATTGCTACGCGCTTGGGGGCCGAGGTGCTTCAAACCGCGGACTGGCCCGGTTTTGGCCCACAAAAAAATCGGGCCTTGGATTTAGCCCGGTGTCATTGGGTGCTGTCACTCGATGCCGATGAGTATCTGAGCGAGGCACTTCAGCAGGAAATTCGCGCCGCTCTCAATTCCTCCGAGTTCATGGCCTTCCGGTTTCCTCGCTCCTCGAGCTACTGTGGTCAATTCATGCGGTATTCGGGTTGGTATCCCGATTATGTGACCCGTCTTTTTCGGCGCGATGGCGCTCGCTTTTCAAGCGATATCGTGCATGAACAGCTGATCGTCACCGGCCGAGTGGGCACTCTCCGAGCAGACCTCATGCACGAGAGCTATAAAGCGGTGGAGGATGTGCTTCTTAAGCTCGATGCCTATTCGACGGCCGGCGCCCGAAAGTTGCACGATGCGGGCCGCCGTGGATCTTTATCGCAGGCAATTCTCAGGGGCTGCTGGGCTTTTTTCCGAACTTATGTGCTGCGGCTGGGCTTCCTCGACGGTCGAAGGGGTTTTCTCCTGGCTTTTTCGAATGCGGAAGGGACCTACTACCGCTACGTGAAGTTGTGGTTGATGGGCCGAAAGTAGCACGGAGCACTCGCCCCTATCATGAAGATCAGCTTCATTGTCCTGACCTACAACCGGCCGGACGCCCTGTTGGCCGTTTTACGGTCTTTGGCCATGCAGTGCAGTCCAGACGATGAGCTGATCGTGGCCGACGATGGCTCGCGTCCCGAATGCGTACAGTGGCTTCGGGACCGTGTGCCCGACTTCCCTTGTCCTGCCTCCCATGTGTGGCACCCGGACCGGGGCTTTACCGCCTCTGCTGCCAGAAACCGGGCGGCTCTGAGCGCCCGTGGGGACTATTTGGTTTTCCTCGATGGCGACTGTGTGCCGGGGCCTGCCTTCGTGGAGAAGCACCGCGCCCTGGCTCAGGCCGGTTGCTTCGTTAATGGAAGCCGGGTTCTCTTGAGTCCTGAGCTCACCGAGTCCGTTTTATCGAGCCACCTCAATTTGGCCGAGGTTCATGGCGCCTACTGGATTGAGGCGTGGCTGCGTGGGCAGGCCAATAAGGTGCATCATCTCCTGCCCTGGCCTCGGTCTTGGCGCCGGGTTCATCGTGAATTTTCGTGGCGCGGCATCCGAAGTTGCAATTTTGGACTTTGGCGCCATGATTTTTTTGCTGTCAACGGTTTTGATCAGGTCTACCAGGGTTGGGGGCATGAGGATGCCGACTTGGTACTCCGTTTGCATCACTCGGGAGTAGCGAGAAAGAACGGATTTCTGGCGACCGAGGTTTTTCACCTCTGGCACAAGGAAAACCCTAGGCATTTTGAATCCATCAATCGTGCCCGCGTACTGGAGCGGCGGGGACTGGGCACCGTTCGGGCCGAGTTGGGTCTCGCTGAGCTCGTGGCTTCCGAGGGCATCCTGACTCCTCTATAGTTACCCCAATGAGAGCTTGTTTATGCGCAGCGTTATGAACAGACGGCTTCTTGTGCTCAGTGGTCTGTGTGGCCCCTTGGCCGCCAGGTCCCAATTTCGCGTTGAAGTCACCGGTCTGGGCATGGCCCAGTTGCCTATCGCCTTGCCCCTTTTCAGGGCCGAGGAAACCGTTCCCCACAAGATCAGTGCGATTGTCCGCGCCGATCTGGAACGCAGCGGCATGTTTCGGTCGGTCGATGGATCCGGTGTGGCCGTCGATGAGAACTCTCAGCTCAATTCGGCGATCTGGCGCCAAAGGGG
This sequence comes from uncultured Polaromonas sp., assembly GCA_964413475.1. GTDB lineage: Bacteria > Pseudomonadota > Gammaproteobacteria > Burkholderiales > Burkholderiaceae_C > Polaromonas. The sequence continues at coordinate 13,392 of CAYPSU010000046.1, forward strand.
CGCCGACTTCATGGTGGCCGGCAGCATCATGGCCCTGGCCAACGGCTCTTTCGATGTACGCTTTCGCCTCTGGGACGCGGTTCGTGCGCAGGACCTGGGGGGGCAGTCTTTCGCGGTGTCGCGAGAGAACATGCGCATGGTCGCCCACCGCATCGCTGACTTCATTTACGAAAAGCTCATTGGCGAGAAGAGCGTGTTTGCCACACGCATCACCTTCGTCACCCGATCGGCTGGACAACACGCCCTTTGGGTGGCCGACTCCGATGGAGGCAATGCCGAGGCGGTTCTGTCCAGCCCGGAGCCCATCATTTCTCCAACCTGGTCGCCCTCAGGCACGCATCTGGCTTATGTGTCCTTCGAGTCCCGGAAGCCCGATATTTACGCTTTGGACATGCAGACGCGCCGTCGTCGCCTGATGGCCAACTTTAGAGGTTCCAACAGCGCGCCGGCCTGGAGTTCTGATGGTCGCTTTATCGTGGCCACGCTCAGCCGGGACGGAGGCTCGCAGATTTATGCGATCGATGCCACGCTTCGAGGGGAGCCCCGGCGCCTGACCCAGTCAAGCAGTATCGACACCGAACCGGTTTGTTCTGCAGACGGCCGTTGGATCTACTTTGTCAGCGACCGGGGCGGTTCGCCGCAGATCTATCGAATGGGCCCTGCCGGAGGCTCGGCTGAATGGATCAACACCGGCAGCAAGTACAACATTTCGCCGGCGATCAGCCCGGATGGACGCTACCTGGCCTTTGTGGCTCGGATCGAGGGTGCTTTCAAGTTGCACCTGATGGACCTCAATTCCCGATCGGTGACCGCCCTCACCGACACGGGTGCCGATGAAAGTCCCAGTTTTGCGCCCAATGGCCGATTGATCCTGTACGCCACTCAACAACAGGGGCGAGAGGTGCTGATGACCACCACCCTGGACGGACGCATCAAGGCAGCGCTCATGGGGCAAAATGGAGCAATCCGGGACCCGCATTGGGGGCCGTTCGCCCAGTAGTGTTTCTCGGGTGCAGATTTCGGGGCTGTTTTTAAAAAGGGAGATATAACCATGAAGCGTACCCCTCTCGTTTCTATCGGCGCCCTGGTGCTGGCCGTTGTGCTCAGCGCTTGCGGTTCCAGGGTCAAGCTCAATGAGGCGCCGGTAGAGGACCGTAACCTGTCGGGAGCTGCCGCGGGTCAGGCTGCCGGCGCGGGTTCAGCGGCGACCCAGGGCGGCGCAGATGCAAATCGTGGCGCTGGCGTGGTGGTCTCGCCGGCGGGCGGAGGATCCATTACCTCGACGGACTTGAATGCCCGAAAGGGCCCAGCCCCCATACCCACCAACCTGCCGCGGATCATCTACTTTGATTACGACAGCTTCGAGATCAAGGCCCAATTTCAGCCGGTGGTGCAGGGGCATGCCCAATACTTGAGCGCCAACAAGGAGAGAAGGATTGCGCTGGAAGGCCATACCGATGAACGCGGTGGGCGCGAGTACAACCTGGCCTTGGGTCAAAAGCGTGCCGAGGCGGTCCGTCGTGCCCTCTCGGTGTTGGGGGTGGCCGATGCGCAGGTGGAAGCCACCAGTTTCGGGCAGGAAAAGCCCGCGGTTGCAGGCTCTGACGAGGCGGCCTACGAGAAGAACCGCCGGGTCGAGTTCACTTACCGTTGACTGGTTCTCTGATGATGCGCCTTTCTCGACTGGTCGCCGCCTGGGTTTTGTGCCTGAGCACCGGGGTTCAGGCGGTCACGCTTTTCGCAGACAACGAGGCGCGCCAGGAACTTCTGAATCTGCGTCAGCGGATCGCTGTCCTCGAGCGCTCGCTCCAGGAGGAGAGCAGGGCGCGTCGAGAGCTG